>CAMDXM010000126.1 GCA_945878025.1 Pseudorhodoplanes sinuspersici
ATGGCCGGAATAAATCCGGCCATGACGGGGTGAGAGCTGCGCGCATTATCCAACATCCGTCATGGCCGGGCTTGTTATCGCAAGTCGGGTATACCCGACTTGCGACACTTGATAACACGCAACTCGGGCAAGCCCGAGTTGCGTTGCCATCCACGTCTTGCTTCCTTCCGTTTTATCTCTTGACTGAATTTTACTTTTGCTATAACTTTCGAATCGTCCCCATTCGCTGAGGGGCGCTCTGCAGAGCGAAACTGAGCGCGGAGGGGGAGCGGCGCCCGCGTCCACGATTCGCAATCGTGGCCCCGGGAGTCCTTGGAGGGCAGCCTCCGGGCCCATTATGAGGCCTAGGGTCAATGTCCTTTACACCTTCCCGGCCCCCCGGCGGCGAGGCCGCCGATACCGGGCCGGAAGGAAGTGGGGCACCAGGGATTGAAAACACCGCAGTGGAGCGCCGTAAGGCGAAACCGGTCGATCGCAAGACCGGTTGCGTGCTCTTCGCAGGAGCACGCCTCAAGACAATGCGCCTTTACGGCGCTCCGCTCCCTCTCTTTGGGGGCAAGACGCGCTCCGCGCTTTCGCGGAGTGAAGACGGGCTCCGCCCTTTTTGTGGGGGAGCGCAAATCGAGAGAAGCGACCGGAAAACTCCGGCGGGAAACCGCTCGCGAGAAGGAAGAGACGTGGATGTTTGGCAATTTGGCTGGTCGAAAATGTCGGAATTCGGCTTTGAGATTTCGAGCGCGCTCGTCACCGATGTCGATCCGGCCGCCAACGTCAAGGCCGCGATGCACGAAATCCAGACCCAGCGCCGCCTGCAGGAAGCCGCCTCCGCCAAGGTCGAAGCCGAAAAGATCCTGACGGTGAAGCACGCGGAAGCCGAGGCCGAGTCGAAGCGCCTGCAGGGCGAAGGCATCGCCAAGCAGCGCGTCGCCATCGCGCAGGGGCTGAAGGATTCGGTCAGGATGGTCGCCGACGCCGCCGGCGTGAACCCGAGCGAAGTACTGCAGACCGTTCTGCTCACGCAATATTTCGATACCATGAAGGACATCGGCGTGTCCGCCGGCAGCAAGGTAATCCTGATCCCCCACTCCGCCGGAGGCATGAACGACGTTGCCGCGCAATTGCGCGACAGCATGGCGATAGCATTGGAAATGAGCAATGGAGGCAGGAAGTAAGCTGTGCGTCCGGAGCGGAAAAACGCCGCTTCGGATATACATTTCCGAAATATTTCCGCGCTAGATCAGGGGCGTGAAAACGTTCTGGACCATCATGCTCGGATTGCTCGTCGTGCTCTCGCTCGCGAGCTTCGCGGAGAATATGTATCTCTTGAAGCATGCGCCAGACGCCGCGAAGCGCAAATGCGTCGACGAGCCGGGCTGGTATTACCCCAGCAAATACACCAATTGCCTGCGCGGCAACATGTAGCGGCGCGGCGTCCGGCTCAGACGAAGGCCGCGAGTTGCGGAAAGAAATGCGTCAGCATTTCCATCGGCTCGGCGAAGAGCGGTTCGATCTTTTCCTCATAATGATGGCGCATTGCGATCCAGACGAGGCCGATGCGCGCGATCATCGAGGCCTTGCGCGACGCCAGCGACAGGGCGACCGCCTTGTCCGAGATCGGCGTCAGATTGTGGTTCTCGGCGATCATCGCGCCCTCGCCGTCTTCCAGCACATAGTCGCGCCCGAGCCGCGAAATGCTCAGCACGCAATCCTGCGCCGGCCGCTCGCCGAGCAGGTAGAATTGCGGATCGCCCGCCTCCGTCGTGTCCACGGCCCAGTCGCTGGCGTCGCCGCGCGCGGCATGGGCGGCGAAAATGCCGACCAGAAGCTGCAATTCGTCGTAGCGCCAGGCGCCGGCATCCTCGTTCGGCGGCTTGAAGGCAACGACCGTCATGATTTCACCTTGAACAGGAGCCGGTGCAGATCGGGGTCATAATAAGACAACAGATGCCGCGCGAAAGTTCCAGGCTGCACGCCGATCGCGCGCGCCCAGGCCTCCATGCTGTCGCTTGGAACCCGGCCGAAGCCGTTCTCGACCTGCGAAATGAAGGTGTAATATTTCAGGCCGAGTTTTTCGGCGAGGTCGATCTGCGACAGACCCGCCTTCTTCCTCGCCTGCTTGAGCCACCCGCCCGCTTCCTTGCGCAATTGGCGCGCCTGCGGCGCCGCCTTGGCGAAATGCATGGAAACCCCCGGCCCGGAACGGTGTTGATCCGTGTGACGTTTCAGATGTACTGTACGTTTCAAAGTTGCTAAACGTTCTATTGTTAGTGCTGCGTCGCAACACTGAGTTTAGCACGTTTTACGGTTGGCACAAGGACGGCCGGGGGAACCGGCCGGCGCAACGCTGGAGACGCCCGTGAAAAAGCCCCTGCTGACGGCCCCTCTGCCGCATGGCGAATCGTATCCGCGCGACGCGCCGCGAATCCCGCAATGGGGTCCGCAATCGGCGCTGGCCGCCGCGATGCTGCTGACCGCCACGGCGCTCTGGTTCCTGCCCGGCGCCATCCCGGCGCCGCTGGCGCTGCCGGTGGTGAGCACGCTGCTGCTGCTCGCGGCCATGCTGCTCGCGGCCGTCGCATGGCGGCGGCCGGGCCACGATCCGAGGAAGCCGAATTACTGGGACGTGTCCGGCATGCTGACCCTGGCCGGGATCGGCGCGGCCTTGCTGAGCGAGCCGGAAACCGTATTGCCGCTGCTTGAAGGGCATTGGCCCGCAGAAAAAATCCGCAACTAGGGATCGCCTGCCTTGGATCTTACACAGCAACTGATCGCGCTCGCGCAGATCATCGTCATCGACTTCACCCTGGCCGGCGACAACGCCATCGTGGTCGGGCTGGCCGCCTCGCGCGTCGATCCGCGCATTCGCGCCAAGGTCATCCTGATCGGGATCGCGGGCGCGGTGGTGCTGCGCATCATGTTCGCCGCGGTCGCGACCCAGATGCTCGCGATTGTCGGCCTCACCCTGGCCGGCGGAATTCTGCTGCTCTGGGTCTGCTGGAAAATGTACCGCGAATTGCGCGTCCCGCATCCGATGCCGGCCTTTGCGGGAGCGCCGGGCGGCGGCGTGTCGGCGGACATGCACTCGATGTCGTTTGGCGCGGCGATCACGCAGATCGTCGTCGCGGACGTATCCATGTCGCTCGACAATGTTCTCGCGGTCGCCGGCGCGGCCAAGGGGGAAATCTGGATCCTCGTGGTGGGGCTTGCCGTCGCCATCGGCTTCATGGCGCTGCTGTCGGCCTATATCGCGGGCCTGCTCGCCAAATACCCGTGGGTTTCCTGGGTCGGTCTTGCGATCATTCTGTATGTCGCGCTCGAAATGATCTGGTCCGGCACGCACCAGATCGGCTGCCAGTTCGTGCCGCAGGTCACCTGCGCGGCCGGGGCGATGGCGACGTTCAGTTCGCTGCTCTAGTGTCGCGGTTCGGAAATTTCCGTCATTCTCGCCGCGGGTCCGTCAGGGGAATTTCTGAACCAAAACCACACTGGAATCATGATGTTGCCGGTTTCCCGATTCCGAATGTCACTTGCGAGGACGCCGCGGAATGAAGCGAACTTCGGAATCGGGACGCTAGCCCGATGCGACGGGATGGAACTTTTCGGCGGGTTCTGATTTACTGACGATAACGCATTGCACGCGGAAGGATTGGTCATGCCCCTTACGACGCTATTGATTATTGTCTTGGTGGTATTGCTGCTGGGCGGCTTTTTCGGACACAGGCGCTATGGCAGCCGCGGTCTTGGCGGCGTGCTTGGCATCATCCTGATTATTGTTCTGATTCTGTGGCTTCTCGGCGGCGTGCACTAACACAACCGCGCGGCGGCCGGATTATTCGGAACGGCCGTATTCGCAGCCGGGTCTGGCGTAGCGATAGCGGCCGACGCCATAGCGGTCCGTGACGATCTCCGGCTTGCAGAAGGACAGCCATTTGCGGTCGCGCGCGATCGATTCGCGCTGTTCGCGATCGGCGGCTTCCTCCGAGACCAGACGGCTGTCGAAGCCGCGCACCGGACGCACATGCGGATCGCGCGGAAAGTCGCGCCGGTTGACCACGCAATTGCCCATGCCCCAGCCGCCGACGCAGGAACCGGTGATGGTCCAGTCCGCGTTCGCGGTGGAATGGGACGAGGCGACAAGCGCGAGCGCGAGAAGCCCCGCGGCCGCGCTGCGACGGAAAACGAAAGTTAACATGGACGCGATCCCCGCTTTGCCGTTTCGGCGTTGATGCGAGGGTTGCAAGCGCGGTGCCGGAAATTCCGTGCCGTTCGGGGACAACGGAACGCGTCCGCGGGACAAATCGCTTCGTTAATTCCCAAAATGGGAAGGCACAGCGATTTTCGTTCCGTCCCAGCGCAATTCACACAACGACCGCGTCAGGGACACGCGCCCGCATGCTCGCCTTCGATGGCCGCGCTGGAATCGGCGACCTTCTGACCGGCCATGAACGCCTTGGTCGCGATCGTCGCGGAATAATGCGCCGCGCTGTCGAAGGCGAAGTCGCCTGTCACGTCGATATCGATCTGTCCCCGGCATTGCATATGCCATTTGAGCCGGCCGCCTTGCATGCTCCGGTCGCTCTTGCATTCGGTGTTCACCGACGCGACTTCCGGGCTGAATGTCTTGACCAGATCGCCCGCCTGTTCCGGCGAGAGGCAGCGGTTCTTCACCTCGACCGGCATTTGCCTGCCGTTCATGATCAGGTTGGTCGTGACCTTCCACAATCCGGGATCGATACGTTCGCCTTCAGCCGACGCCGGCCCGGCAAGGCAAAAAATCGCTGTTGTGACGGCTGTCAGCCGCGCGGCCATACGTCGTGGATTCGTATTCATGCCGTCCCCGGGCCCTTTCATTTTGCCGTCATCGGACAGCCCTATTCCCGCTGTGAGATTATCGGCGGAGCGCAGCGCCCCACAAGCGCCAAAACGCGCGGCAAGATACGCGCCGTGGCGCGCACGATCACTCTTCTGTTATTCGATCATCATGACGGGAAATAAAGTGCGGCTGACGGGTTTGGTATCGTCAATCCGCATGGCATTGAGCGAACGAAGAAACAGGAGCTTGTCCATGACCACGCTGCCCCATCGCGCATTGACGCGCCGTATCATGCTGGAGGGAACCGCGCTGGCTTTGGCCGCGGCCGCCTTGCCGCCTTTCGCGCATTCGGCGCGCGCCGCGGCCCCCGCCGCGGGCCAGCAGGCGCCTGGCATCTATCGCTACAAGATCGGCGCTTACGAAATCACCGCGATCAATGACGGCACCTGGTATCGGCCGCTCGATGACAAGTTCGTGAAAAACGCGGCCTTCGCCGATGTGCAGAAGGCGCTGTCGGATCAGTTCCTCCCGACTGACACGGTTCCGATCCCGTTCACGGCGCTCGCCGTCAATACCGGCTCGAAACTGATCCTGCTCGATACCGGCACCGGCGGCCAGCTTGCGCCGACGGCCGGCACGATGAGCGCCAACATGGCCGCGGCCGGCATCGATCCGAAATCCGTCGACACCATCGTCATCTCGCATTTCCATCCCGACCACATCAACGGCATCAAGACCAAGGACGGCCAGAAAGTCTTCCCGAATGCGGAGATCAATGTGCCCGCGCCGGAATGGGCGTTCTGGATGGACGATGCCAAAATGAATGCCGCGCCGGACGGCGCGCGCGGCGCGTTCCTGAATGCGCGGCGAATCTTCAGCGACATCGCCGGTGAAGTGAAGCGCTTCGACCCCGGCGTTGAAGTCGCGCCCGGCATCACCTCGATCGCGGCCTATGGTCATACGCTGGGGCATACCGCGTTCGCCATCGCGTCGGGGAACCAGTCGATGCTTTATCTCGCCGACACCACCAACAATCCGTGGCTGTTCGTGCGCAATCCGGAATGGCAGGCGATCTTCGACGCCGACGGCGCCATGGCCGCCAACACCCGCAAGAAAATGCTCGACCGCGCCTCAGCCGACAAGATGATCGTGCACGGCTATCACTTCCCCTTCCCGGCCTCCGGCTATATCGCCAGGACCGCGAAGGGCTACGACCTCGTGCCGGTGATGTGGCAACCGCAGCCGTTGTGACGACGGCACTTCTAAACCAACTCCGACCTCATCCTGAGGAGCGACCCGGAGGGTCGCGTCTCGAAGGATGAGGCCGAAGAGAGATCGCGCGACGTGCGTGGCCTACCAGGTCACGCCGGCTTTGAGCATGTAGCTGCGTCCCGGTTGCGGATAGGCATTGTAGGTGCCGAGCTGGCTCGCAAAACCGTTCGGGAACGGGCTTGCGATCGAATAGTCGAAATAATCGACACTGAAGAGATTCTGCACCGCGAACGACCAGAAGAATTTCTCGATCTCGCCGCCGATCCGCGCATCGACAATTGTATAGGCGGGGATGAGCGGCTGCAGATTGGTCTGGTCGTTGTCCATGCGGCGCGGGCCGACATAGCGCACGACCGCGTCGAAGGTCAGCCATTTCTGCCAGATGTCCCACGACAATCCGACATTTCCGGTCCATGTCGACACCAGCGGCACATCATTGCCCTCGAAAATGCCGTCGGCAAACTTGGCGCGCGTGAAGGCGGCGCCGCCCTTCAGACGAAACGCTTCCGTGACGCGGTAGGTCGCGATGGTCTCGTGGCCGTAGCGTCTTGTCGGATCGAGATTGGTGTTGTTCACCACGAAATTCGGAGCGTAACGGAAATGGATCTCGTCGGTCAGGCGCATGTCATACATGCTCCATTGCACGTCGAGCGAGCCGAGATGCAGCCGCACGCCGCCTTCGAAGTCGTGCGATTTCTGCGTGCGCAGATCGAAGCTCGTCGGCGTGCCGCTCAACGCCTCCACCGCGCCGACCCGTTCATCGACATTGGGGACGCGGAAGCTTTGCGCCATGCGTCCGAACACGGCCACATTCTCGTTGAAGCGGTGTTCGGCGCCGAGATGAAAGGCGCGGTTGGTTTCGCCCCGGTTGAAGGGCACGCCCGCGACATCGAAATTCTGGGCGCCGGGAGCGTTGACGTTAAACGTATCGCGCGCCTCGACATTCGTGCGCTGGACGCGCCCGCCTGCCGAAACGTCGGTGCTGGGCAGAATGGAGATTGTTTGCTGCCAATAGAACGCGGCTGAATTCTGCGACAGATCGAATTTGTGGATCGGCGCCTGGCCGACCGCAACCGGCCGATCGGAATCGTAGTCCGAGCGATAATAGTCGAAACCGCCGATGACCTTGATCGGCAGGCCCATGACGTCCGAGTCGATCTTTACGCGCGGCGTGAACGATCCGGTCGCGAGCGTGGTGTCGGTGGCCGCGCGCGCACCCATGCCCTGAACCGTCTCGGTGGTCGTGAAGAACTGCGACTGGTCTGTCTTGCGGCGCAGGCCGCCATCGACGACCAATTCGAAGCCGGGCGCGAACATGCGTGTGAATCCGGCGGTAACACTTTGTCCCTGCTTTGCTCCCCAGTCGTAAGGCGTAAAGGCGCCCTGCCGCTCGGTCAGCATCTTGTTGATGCCTTTCGACGGTTCGACGCGGCGATGACCCGGCAAGCCGATGTCCTGATCGTCAGCCGACAGATTGAGATAGAGGCTGCCCTGATCGGTCGAATAGCGGAAATCGCCGACGCCATTATTCTGGCGATAGTCGTTGTTGGCGCGATAACCGTTCGAGGCGATCGTATTCGAATGAATGCTCGCCGACCAGGGACCGTTCGATCCCAGGACCGACACATTGCCCTCGCGATAGCCGAACGATCCGAAAGCGCCGTCGATGCGGCCGCCTGGCTTGGCCCCGACGCCGTTCTTGGTGACGATGTTGATGACGCCGCCGACCGCGCCGTCGCCATAGAGCACCACGCCGCTGTTTCCCCGCGTGATTTCGATCCGCTCGATGCTTTCGCGCGGAATTGACGCGAGATCGATGCCGCGCTGATCGAGTTCGTTGATGCGCCGGCCATTGATCAGGAACAGCGTGTTGGACGCGGATGCCGCGCCGAAACCGCGCATGTCCACTTGGCTGTACGATCCGTTCACGCCCCCAAACAGATTCTGCACCTGGATGCCGGGTTCGCGCGAGAGGATATCCGGTATCGTTTGCGTCGGAGAGCGCTCGATGTCCTCCGCGGTGATGATGGTGGTCGAGGTCCCGGTGATGCCGTTGCCAAGACGGCTTGCGGTTACGTTCAGCGCAGGCAGCAGGACGGAAGGTCCGCCTTGCGGGTAAGCCGGCGGAGCGATCGCAATCGCCGCCAATCCGCTCAAAACCGAAACGCAAAACAACTTTCTCTTTGCATTCAAAGTCCAGCCCATGACACATCCCCATTGGCCTCCGATTGAATCGGAAGCGCCCATGACTGACCGGTGCGAAGGGCGGAAGACGCATGCATCGTTCGTCCGGCAAATCGGCCGGCGCAACGCGCACAATCTCTCTATGGTCGTGAAGGGTTTTCCCGCACGGCCTTCGCATCGGTCTCGATGTCACCGCTGCGAACAGCCGCTCCGTGTGGACGCCCCGCCCACGGGATGGGTGACGGCGCTGGCAGGTTTCCTGGCTCACGGGTCGTTGCCTTGCGTCCAACCTTCCCGGATCTCCGGTTTCCCGGTTCTCCAGTGGCTTTATGCGGACGAAGGCTCGCCGCTTACAGTTGCGGGGGCAGCCACGGCTTACTGCGACAATGCAGAGACCGTGTTCCCTCTTTCCTCCCCGGTGCAACCCGGGGAACCAACGCGTGCCAGATCATCTCTGTGGCGGAATTAAGAGTCAAGACGACGCATGACGCAGGATTTTTTCGGGCCGAAATCACGCCGATTTGAGCGGAGCGTGGAATATCGCGGTCAGGGGAATGTCCTATCATCGGGTGGAACGCACAGGAGAATGACCGTCATGATCATTTCATTCGCGAGCCGCGCCGCCGCCGTGGCCGCGGTCGTCATGCTGTCCTCGGCGCTCGCGGCGAGCGGCGCCTACGCGATGGGCAATGAAGGCCCGCAGCCGCAGCCGACAACCACTCCGCCGCCGAAAGCGGACACTAAACCGGACAACAAAAAAGCCCAGGAGAAACCCGAAGACAAGAAAGACAAGAAGTCGGAACAGCAATTCATCGACGGCTACAAGGCCGCGCGCGCGATGCTGCTCGGCGGCGAATACGAGCGCGGGATTGCCGCCTTCCACGAGCTTGATCGCGACGAACATCCCGACGTCGCCAATTATCTCGGCTACGCGCACCGCAAGCTCGGCCAATATGACCAGTCGAAAATCTGGTACGAAAAGGCATTGGCCAGCGACCCGAAACATACCCGCACGCTGCAATATTACGGGATGTGGCATCTCGAACAGGGCAACCGGCTGAAGGCGCAGGATCATCTCGAGCGGATCGAAGTGATCTGCGGCGCTGGCTGCGAGGATTACCGCCTGCTGCGGGACGCGATCGTCGAAGGCAAGACCAGTTATTGAGCTCACCATTCATGACGCATCGATCAGGCCCGGTTATTCCGCCGGGCCAGATGTGTTTATGGGGCGACAGCCGGCGCGGTTTCCGCCAGCAGCCATCCCAGATAGGTCTGTTCCACGTATTCGAGCGGCAGGACGAGGATCGCAGGCGTCGTATAGGGATGGCTTGCCTTCACCGCCTCGCTGATACGGCCCGCAAGCGAAGCGCGGGTCTTGATGATCATGACCGCCTCCTCGCCGCGCTCGACCTTCCCCTCCCACCAATAATGGGAAATCATGCCGGGCAAGATGTTAACGCAGGCCGCGAGGCGTTGCCCGACGATGGCGGCGCCCGCCTTCTCCGCCTCGACAGCGGAAGGGTAAGTCGTATAGACGAAGACCGCGCGTTCCATCACAAGTCCCCTTTGGCGATGCCGCGAAACGCGGCCAAATTAAGCGACCGCATCGCATGAGCCGCCCCGCCTCGCAACATTATGAGCGCATCGCCTTCGTGGCGAGCCAGACGCCGGAAGCCGCAGGCGCGCTGGCAAAGCTTGCCGCGCGCTACGGCAATGTGGACCCGGAGGCGTCCGAAATCATCGTCGCGCTCGGCGGCGACGGGCTGATGCTGCAGACGCTGCGGCGCTTCATGCGGTCGGGCAAGCCGATCTACGGCATGCATCGCGGCACGGTCGGATTCCTGATGAACGAGTTTCAGGAAGACCGCCTCAAGGAACGCCTGGCCGCGGCCATCACCGCGCTCGTCCATCCGCTGTTCATGCGCGCAACCGACGTCGCCGGGAAATCGCACGAGCATTATGCATTCAACGAGGTTTCGGTGTTCCGGCAGACTTATCAGGCGGCGCGGCTGCGCATCCTGATCGACGGCAAGGAGCGGCTCGCCGAACTCGTTGCAGACGGCGCGCTGATCGCGACGCCTGCGGGCTCGACCGCCTATAATCTGTCGGCGCAGGGACCGATCATTCCGATCGACGCGCCGCTGCTGGCGCTCACGCCGATCAGCCCGTTCCGCCCGCGCCGCTGGCGCGGCGCGCTCCTGCCCGACAAGGCCGGCGTCACGATCGAAGTTCTGGAGGCGGAAAAGCGTCCGGTCGCGGCCGTCGCCGATCATGACGAGGTGCGCGATATCGCGAGGGTCGACGTCCGCATGGACCATTCGATCGCCATCAAGATGCTGTTCGATCCCGGCCACAGCCTGGACGAGCGAATCCTGCGCGAGCAATTCGGATATTGAGCGCCGTGTTTGAATTCAAGGCGACAGCAAAATCCACGGCTCTTGCATCGCTGGCGGCGCTGGCCGCGTTTTCAGCGGCGGCGCAGGACGCCCGCATTCGGCCGCAAGTGCCGGTCGTCGTCGGTGGCGATCCCGACATGGACGCATGCGGCAGCGTTGGCGCCGTCGAAGGCCTCGATCCCGGCGGCGACGGATTTCTGGCGGTGAAGGCCGCCCCCTCGCTGAAAGCTCCGCGGATCGACAAACTCACCAACGGCAAGCACGTCCATATTTGCCAGGCCGATGGCGACTGGTACGGAATCATCTACAGCACGACACGACAGGATTGTAAGGTGAGCACGCCGTGGCCGCGCGCGAAGCCCTACAACGGTCCTTGCCGCTCAGGATGGGCGCATAAGCGCTGGATCAACGCATACGCCGGTTGAACGCTGAAGACTCGCACCGACTTCAGGAGAACGTCATGTCCGACAAAGTCACGCGTGGCGTCGTCATCCACGCGCCAAGGGATCTACGGATTGAGTCCGTCGCGGCGATCGCCCCCGGCCCGCGCGAGGTGCGCATTGCCATCGAGGCCGGCGGCATCTGCGGCTCCGACCTGCATTATTTCAATCATGGCGGCTTCGGCGCCGTTCGGATCAAGGAACCGATGGTGCTCGGACACGAGATCGCGGGGAAAGTCGTCGAGGTCGGCAGCGCCGTGAACGATGTCACCGCGGGGATGCGCGTTGCCGTCAATCCAAGTCAACCTTGCAATGAATGCCGTTATTGCCGCGAGGGCATGCGAAACCAGTGCGCGAATATGCGGTTCATGGGCAGCGCGATGCGCTTTCCGCATGTCCAGGGAGGCTTCCGGCAAAGTCTCACCGTCGACGCGGCGCAGGTCGTGCCGATCCCCGATGCGATGACATTGGCCGAGGCGGCGATGGCCGAGCC
>CAMDXM010000127.1 GCA_945878025.1 Pseudorhodoplanes sinuspersici
TGTCCGCCGGAGCCGTCCCGGCTTCCGGCGCTTCGGCTTTCAATGCTTCCGCTTTCGGCGAATCCGCGGCGGAAGATGTCGGATCGATATCGCTAGGCGCACTCATGGTACCCTCCGGTGAACGCAATTCTTCACCGATCAGTAACCATGACGCCCTTACCAGCCGGTTAAGGCCCGCTTTCACCCCGCCGTGAATGAAGGGAATTTCTGAACCACCACACTAGACGGCGAGACCGTTTTCCTGCGCCAGGTCTTTCAGCGACGTCTCCGGACGCGCGCCGAGATGCTGGATCACTTCCGCGGCGGCGAGCGCGCCCAGACGCCCCGCCGTGACATGATCGCGGCCGCGCGCCAATCCCGTGAGAAAACCGGCGGCAAACAGATCGCCGGCGCCGGTGGTGTCGATAACGCGCTCGACCGACGCGGCCGGCACGGCTTCGGACTTGTCGCGCGAAACCACGACGCAGCCCTTTTCGCTGCGCGTGACCGCGGCGAGCTTTGCGTCCTTGCGCAAGGCGGACAAAGCGGTGTCGAAGTCGGCGGTCTCGTAGAGACTTTTCAATTCCGCTTCATTGGCGAACAGAAGATCGACGACGCCGTCGCGCAGAAGTTTCAGAAACTCGGCGCGGTAGCGATCGACGCAGAACGCATCGGACAATGTGAGCGCCACCATCCGGTTCGCGCCATGCGCGATCTTCGCCGCTTTCAGGAAGGCGTCCTTGGCGTCCTTCGGATCCCACAGATAACCTTCGAGGTAAGTGATCGCGGCATCGGCGATCTGCGCCGCGTCGATATCGTCCGGATGCAGGTTCTGCGCGGCGCCAAGAAAAGTATTCATCGTGCGCTCGCCGTCGGGCGTCACCATGATGTAGGAGCATGCGGTGGACGGACCGTCCGCCGCGGCCCTGGTATCGAACGTCACGCCGGCCTTGGTGATGTCGTGACGGAAAATACGGCCG
Source organism: Pseudorhodoplanes sinuspersici (assembly GCA_945878025.1). GTDB lineage: Bacteria > Pseudomonadota > Alphaproteobacteria > Rhizobiales > Xanthobacteraceae > Pseudorhodoplanes > Pseudorhodoplanes sinuspersici_B. Next base: position 960 of record CAMDXM010000127.1, read on the forward strand.
AGCGCGTCGTCCTTGACCTTGCCGACAAAAGCCGCGCGGGCGCCGAAGCTCGCCACGCCCGCGATCGTATTGGCGGCCGAGCCGCCGGAAATCTCGATCGCCGGCCCCATCGCGTCATAGATCGCTTTTGCCCGCGCTTCGTCGATCAGCGCCATCCCGCCTTTCTGCATTTTCTGCGCGATCAGAAAGTCGTCGTCGGTGCGCGCGATGACATCGACAATGGCGTTGCCGATGCCGAGAACGTCGAAGCGGGGAGCGGCCATGAGGGGAAAATCCGGTGCTTTCGGGAAAAGGCCGCGCACTATAGCGGGCGGCGGAGGCGCGGCAAGCGCTTCCGGCCCGAGGCGCGCGCGCGGAGCCAATCGTCCTTTGGGCGGCCGCCCCTTGCCCGCATGGTGGGGCCGTGGCATGCACGCGCCGCGACGTATGAGGAGTTAAAGCGGATGGCGTTCAAGGAACGTGTGTTTTCCGGCGTGCAGCCGACCGGGAATCTGCATCTGGGCAATTATCTCGGCGCCATCAAGAAATTCGTGGAGCTGCAGGACAGCCACGATTGCATCTATTGCGTCGTCGACCTGCACGCGATCACGGTCTGGCAGGAACCGGCCGAGCTGACGCACAACATCCGCGAGGTCACCGCGGCCTTTCTCGCCTGCGGCATCGATCCGAAGAAGCACATCATCTTCAACCAGAGCCAGGTCGCCGAGCACGCCGAGCTCGCCTGGATTTTCAATTGCATCGCCCGCCTCGGCTGGCTCAACCGCATGACGCAGTTCAAGGAGAAGGCCGGCAAGGATCGCGAAAATGCCTCGGTCGGTCTTTACGCCTATCCGAACCTGATGGCCGCCGACATTCTGGTCTATCGGGCGACGCATGTTCCGGTCGGCGACGACCAGAAGCAGCATCTCGAGCTCGCGCGCGACATCGCGCAGAAATTCAACAACGATTTCGCCTCGTCGATCGCGGGCCATGGATTTGGAGACGCGTTCTTTCCGTTGCCCGAGCCCCTGATCCAGGGACCGGCGACGCGCGTCATGTCGCTGCGCGACGGCACCAAGAAAATGTCGAAGTCGGACGCGTCCGACCAGTCGCGCATCAATTTGACGGACGACGCCGAGACGATCGCGCTCAAGGTCAGGCGGGCGAAAACCGATCCGCATCCGTTGCCGGGGGACGAGAAGGAACTGGCGGAACGTCCCGAGGCCGACAATCTCGTCGGCATCTTCGCCGCGCTGAAAGGCATCTCCAAGGGCGCGGTGCTCAACGAATTCGGCGGCGCGCAGTTTTCGGCGTTCAAGGCGGCCTTGGTCGAGCTCGCGGTCGCGAAACTCGGGCCGATCGGCGCGGAAATGAAGCGGATCATCGACGACAAGGCCTATATCGATTCGATCCTTGCGGACGGCTCGGCGCGCGCCCAGGTGATGGCCGCCGAAACAATGAAGTCGGTCAAGGACATCGTCGGCCTTGTGCGCCGCTGATCATCGACCTTGGTCTTAAAGCCCGCGCTGCCGCTTGTTCCGGCGGCGCCGGTCGTGGCAGCATGATACGCGCGCGCACCGGTAATGCGGATAGAGCCTCACGGAGACTTCGATGAGCCGCAAGCGCCGCTCCTACGAAAGCGGTCACAAGGCGAAATATCTCGTCGTCATCGACGATTCGCCTGAATGCGACCGCGCGATCTATTACGCGAGCCGCCGCGCCGCGCGTCACAATGCCAGCGTGATCATGCTGCGGGTGATCGAAACCAAGGACCTTCATCAACAGTGGCTGGGCGTCGCCGACATCATGCGGGCGGAAGCGCATGAAGAAGCCAATGCCGTGCTCGACCGCGCGGCTGGACGCGCCAATGGCGTCGCCGGCATTACCGCCGAGCGCGCCATTCGCGAGGGGGAGTTGTCGCAGGAAATCCTCAATTTGATCGAGGAAGACGAGGACATCGCGACGCTGATCCTCGCCGCCAGCACCGGGCCCGAAGGGCCGGGTCCGCTGATTTCGAGCCTCAGCAAGGCCGTGGGGCAATACCCGATCCCGGTCGGTATCGTCCCCGGACATCTCACCGACGAGGATCTCGACGCCCTCTCATAAAGCGCCTGCCGCAACGATCTGGTTCCGGGCGGGTTGACCTTGCGCCATAAAACGCCACTTTATATGCCATCGGGTGAACCTAGGATGGCGCGCCATGATAACGGAACACGATAGACGGCCAAGATAACGCGCGAAGATTCACATGCCACGACGACGAGGCTTGGAGCCAAGCTCATGTTTATCCAGACCGAATCCACGCCCAATCCGGCGACGCTGAAGTTCCTGCCCGGCCGTCCGGTGCTGGAAGCCGGCACGCTCGACATGCGCGACCGCGCACAGGCGGCGAAATCGCCGCTGGCCGAACGGCTGTTCGAGATCGCCAATATCGACGGCGTGTTCTTCGGATCGGACTTCATCACCGTGAGCAAGACCGCGGGCGAATGGCAGCAGCTCAAGCCGCTGGTGCTTGGCGCGATCATGGAACATTTCATGTCCGGCGCGCCGCTGCTCAAGGACGGCGAGACCAATTCGGCCAAAGCGGATGCGGACGAGGAATTTTTCGACGCCGGCGACGCCGAAACCGTCAAGACGATCAAGGATCTGATCGAGACGCGCGTGCGTCCCGCGGTTGCCAATGACGGCGGCGACATCACCTTCCGCGGCTTCAAGGACGGTGTCGTCTTTCTTGCGATGAAGGGCGCCTGTTCCGGCTGCCCGTCCTCGACGGCGACCTTGCGCCACGGCATCCAGAACCTGCTCAAGCATTTTGTGCCGGAAGTGCAGGAAGTCCGCCCGATGTAACGCGCCCGATCAGCGCCTGTCCGACGAATGCCCGGTCTCGAAGCCGGGCATTTCTTTATCTGGCAAGTTCCTAAAGTGACGGGTGCGCGGCGCGAAAATGCTACACTGCAATAGTCGCCACCGGTCCGCCCATCCATGCGCGTTTTGGCAATTGATACGGCGCTTGAAGCCTGCTCGGCCGCCCTGCTCGATACCGAGCAGGGCGTGACCCTGGCGCGGCAATCCCATGCGATGACGCGCGGTCATGCCGAGGCGCTGTTGCCGATGATCTCCGACCTGATGGTTCAATCCGAAATCGAATTTGCGCAGATCGACCGTGTCGCGGTGACCACGGGCCCCGGCAGCTTCACGGGATTGCGGGTCGGCCTGTCCGCTGCGCGCGGAATAGGCCTCGCGGCAGGCAAACCCGTGGTCGGACTGACCACGCTCGCAGCCCTTGCCGCGCCTTATATCGCCGCCGACGACACCATATCGGTCGCGGCGGCGATCGACGCGCGGCACGGTCATGTCTATCTGCAGATCTTCGGCCCCGGCGGCCGCACGCTCGTCGCTCCGCGCATCGTGCCGGTGGCCGAAGCCGTGCGCGCGGCAGCGGCCGCGCCTGTGCGTCTCGTCGGTTCCGGCGCGGGCATGATGGCGGCGGCCTGGACGAAAATTCCGCCACCCATTTCCGTTGACGAACGGCGCGCCGCCGACATCGACTGGGTGGCGCGGCTCGGCGCCGCCGCCAATGAAAGCCAGTCTGCGCCGAAGCCGCTTTATCTGCGTGCGCCCGATGCGCAGCCGCAGGACGCCTCGCAGCTTCCACGCCGATGAAGAGCTTGCTTGCCTGGTTGCGTGCGCTGTTTTCGCAAGCCGAGCCGGTCGTCGCCGAGGCCTCGGCGAAGGACGCCGCGGCGATCGGACAATTGCATGGCGCGTCGTTTCGCCGGGGCTGGAGCGACGACGAAATCGAACGGATGCTTCTCGATCGAAACGTGATCGCGCATCGCGCGACGATCGGCCGCGCATTCGCAGGCTTCGTCATGTCCCGCGTCGCCGCCGGCGAAGCCGAAATCCTCTCGATCGCGGTCGCGGGGCCGCGAAAGGGAAGGGGACTTGCCGGACGGCTGTTGCGGCACCATCTCGGGCGTCTCGCAGGCGTGGCGGTGCGCACGGTATTTCTGGAAGTCGACGAGGACAACGCTCCCGCGCTCAGGCTTTACCGCAGGGCGGGTTTCCGCGAGGTCGGCCGCCGCGCGGGCTATTACCCGACGCCCGGCGGCAAGCCGTCGAACGCGCTGGTGCTGCGGCGCGACCTCGTCTGACCATCGGACGATGGACCTGTTTTCACGCAATCACTATGATGTCCGCGATTTCCGGAGATTCCTGAAGTGACGGTCAAGACGGCCAACAGCATCGAAGCCCGCTGCGTCGAGAAGGGCATGCGCATGACCGAGCAGCGCCGCACCATCGCGCGCGTGCTCAACGATGCCGAGGATCATCCCGATGTCGAGGAACTGTATCGCCGCTGCTCGAAAATCGACAGCAAGATTTCGATTTCGACCGTTTACCGGACGGTCAAGCTGTTCGAGGACGCCGGCATCATCGAAAAGCACGACTTCCGCGAAGGCCGCGCCCGCTTCGAACAGATTCCGGACACGCATCACGATCACCTGATCAATCTTCGCACCGGCGAGGTGCTCGAATTCCAGTCCGAGGAAATCGAACGCCTGCAGACCGAGGTCGCGCGCAAGCTCGGCTACAAGCTCGTCGACCACCGGCTCGAACTCTATGCGGTGCCGCTCACCGACGACAAGAAGCGCTGATGCTGCGTTTCTATTACGTCGTCACGTGCTTCATGATCATGACGTCGGTCCTGATCGGCGTCCTGTGGTGCATCGAAAAACTGCGGCTGCCCGGCCGCCGCGCGCTCGGCGCATTCTATTTCCGGCGGCTGCGCGGACTCCTGCGTGTTCGCGTCAGGGTCGTCGGCACGCCGGTGACCGGCAAGCCGGTCCTGATCCTTTCCAATCACGTCTCGTGGGTCGATATCCCGACGATCGGCTCGATCATGCCGCTGGTTTTCATCTCCAAGAGCGAGGTGCGCAATTGGCCGCTGGTCGGCCCGGCCGCGGAATTGCTGCACACGATTTTCGTCGACCGTTCGCAGCGGCAGAAGACCGCGGAGGTGAACGCCACCATCGCGCGCAAGATGGAAAGCGGCGATCCGGTGGTGCTGTTCGCCGAAGGCACATCGAGCGACGGGAACCGCGTGCTGCAATTTCGCTCCGCGCTGGTCGGGGCGGCAAGCGCCGTGCTGACGCAGAGCCAAGGCGAAGTCTGGCTGCAGCCGCTCTCCATCAGCTATCCGCGAATCGATGGCCTGCCGATGGGCCGCATGCATCGCCCGCGCGTGGCGTGGTATGGCGACACTGATTTCGTGCCGCACCTGAAAGATTATGTGCTCCACGGCGCCATCGATGCCGTTGTCACATTCGGCGAACCGACTGCGTTCGATGGCGTCGACCGCAAGACATTGGTCAAAGCGCTCGAGACGAGCGTCCGCCGCATGCGGATCGAGGCTTTGCGCGGCGATTTTTCCACCAAGGCAACCTGAAACCGCGGCATTCCTTTTTGCGGCGAAAACAGCTATTGAGGGGTGTATTGGCGCGGCGAGACCGGCCTGGAACCACGGGATGTCTAGGGAAACAGAGCCTTTTCAGGCATCCGGAGCTTTGGGGCGACGCGCCTGGATAGCCCATCGAGCGGCATGAACGGACCCCGCAAAGTCTACATCAAATCCTACGGCTGCCAGATGAACGTCTACGATTCGCATCGTATGGCGGACGTGCTGGCGCCTGAAGGCTATGTCGAGACTGATCGCGCGGAGAACGCCGATCTTGTCGTCCTCAATACCTGTCATATCCGCGAAAAGGCGGTGGATAAGGTCTATTCCGAACTCGGGCGCCTGCGCGATATGAAGGACGGGGCCGCGCGCCTCGGCCGCCGCGTTTCAATCGCGGTGGCGGGCTGCGTCGCGCAAGCCGAGGGCAAGGAAATCCTGCGCCGCGAACCCGCGGTGGATCTCGTGGTCGGCCCGCAAAGCTATCATCGGCTTCCGGATCTGCTGCGCAAAGCCGAGCGCGAAGGCCGCGCGCTCGATACCGAATTTCCGCCCGAAGATAAATTCGATTTTCTCGCCCCCGCTTCGCGCGAGGCGACCCGCAAGCGCGGCGTGTCGGCCTTCGTCACCATCCAGGAAGGCTGCGACAAATTCTGCACATTCTGCGTCGTGCCCTATACGCGCGGCGCCGAAATATCGCGGCCGGTCGCGAAAATCGTCGCCGATGTCGAACGGCTCGCTGACAATGGCGTGCGCGAAGTGACGCTGCTCGGCCAGAACGTCAACGCCTATCATGGCGAAGGTCCGGACACGCAAGCCTGGACGATCGGCCGTCTGCTATGGCGGCTCGCGGACATTCCCGGCATCGCGCGGCTGCGCTACATGACAAGTCACCCGCGCGACGTCGATGAGGCCCTCATCGCCGCGCATCGCGATCTGCCCGCCTTGATGCCGCAACTGCATCTGCCCGTACAATCCGGCTCCGACCGGATTCTGGCCGCGATGAACCGCCAGCATACGGCGCGCGATTATCTCGACGTCATCGCGAAATTCCGCGAGGCGCAGCCGGATTTGTCTTTCACCTCGGATTTCATCGTCGGCTTTCCGGGCGAAAGCGACGAGGATTTCCGCGCCACGCTGCGCCTGATCGAAGCGGTCGATTTCACCACCGCGTTCACATTCAAGTATTCGCCGCGCCCCGGAACGCCGGCGGCCGATCTCGACGATCAGATCGACGAGGACGTGAAGGTGGATCGCCTCCAGAAATTGCAGGCGCTGATCGCCCGTCAGCATGAGCGATTCCAGCAGAGCTGCGTGGGGCGCAGCTTCGATGTTCTGTTCGAAAAGCCGGGCCGCCTGCCTGGCCAGATCACCGGACGATCACCATATCTGCAACCGGTGCAGGTGATGGGCCCGCCGTCCCTGATCGGACACATCGCCCCGGTGACCATCACCGGCAACCGCACCGACGCAAAGAGCCTGTTCGGCATCATTGCACAACCGGCCGTTCAGCAGCGCAGCGGCGCTGTGGCCTTCGCCGAAGCAGGAGTCTGACGCCCTTGCGCAGTTTCAAACCCGACGGCAATCCCGTCACGCCCGCGAGCGGCGAGGCCAGTCCGATCACGCAATCCGTGCTTGCCTTCGACGACAACCGGCTCGCGTCGGCCTTGTTCGGTCAATACGGACAGAACCTTGCCTTGATCGAGCGCAAGCTCGGCGTGGTCGCCGATTCGCGCGGCAATCATGTCACCATCGAGGGCTCGCGTGAATCCTGCGACCAGGCGCGGCGCGTTCTGGAAAATCTTTACGACCAGCTCAAGCTCGGAAACGATCTCGTGTCCGGCGACGTCGAGGGCGCGATCCGTCACGTCATCGCGCAAGGCTCGCTTTTTGATTTTGATCCAGGCGCCGCGCGTTCGAATTTCGAGGAAATAAATCTGCGCAAGCGCACGGTGCGCGCGCGCACAGCGGGGCAGGACGCCTATATCCGCTCGCTCAAGCGCCACGCGCTTGTGCTCGGCACCGGTCCCGCCGGAACCGGGAAAACCTGGCTCGCGGTCGCGCATGCGGTGTCGCTGTTCGAACGCAAGGAAGTCGACCGCATCATCCTGTCGCGTCCCGCCGTCGAAGCCGGCGAACGCCTCGGATTTTTGCCCGGCGACATGCGCGAGAAAGTCGATCCCTATCTGCGGCCGATCTACGACGCGCTCTTTGACTTAATGGATATGCGCATGGTGGAGCGCGCCTTGCAGGCCGGCGAGATCGAAATCGCGCCGCTCGCCTTCATGCGCGGACGCACCTTGCACAACGCGGCGGTTATCCTCGACGAGGCGCAGAACACGACATCGATGCAGATGAAGATGTTCCTGACCCGCCTCGGCGAGAACAGCCGCATGATCGTCACCGGCGATCCGAGCCAGATCGATCTGCCGCCGGGGCAGACATCGGGCCTGTCCGAGGCGATGCGCCTGCTCGCGGATGTCGAAGGCATCGGACATGTCGCCTTCGCGCGCGAGGACATCATCCGCCACGAACTCGTCGCGCGCATCGTCGCGGCTTACGACGCGGCTGGCCCGGGCGGCGGACGCAAGCGGGGGCCGCAGGAATGACGACGCCGCGGCGCAAGACGACCGACAGGGACGTTGCGATCGATGTCGTGACCGATTCCGATTTCTGGAAAAAGCATCCGGACGCGGAAGGCACGATCCGGCAAGCCATTGCCGAGGCCGCGCGGACGTCGAGAGCGCTGCCGGGGGATATCGCGGTCGTCCTCACCGGCGACGCTGCGATGCAGGCGCTCAACAAGCGATGGCGCGGTCAGGACAAGGCGACCAATGTGCTGTCCTTTCCGGCGCATGCGATGCCGGACGGCGGAGAGCCGGCGCATCTCGGCGACATCGTGATCGCTTTCGAGACGACAGCGGGCGAAGCCGAACGCGACGCAAAGCCGTTCGCGCACCATCTCGCGCATCTCGCCGTGCATGGTTATCTGCATCTTCTCGGCTACGACCATGAATCGGATCGCGAAGCCGCCGCCATGGAACGGCTCGAAGCGAAAATCCTCGCGCGCATCGGCGTGCCCGATCCCTATGCCGGCGACCGCGCCCAAGACCTTGCGCCGCAGGATCTTGTGCCCCAAGAGGCAGCAACGCTGAAAAGTCATGCCTGATATCGAATCGCCTTCCTCCGCGAGCGAAGCCGCGGGAGAGACGAGCCAGTCGCGCAATCTTCCGGTTCCCGTCCCGCAGACGATCGACGCGCCCAGCGAAGGCGGTTTCCTGCGCTGGTTCCGCGCCCTGTTCGGCTGGAGAACCGGTTCGATGCGCGCCGACCTCAAGGTCGTGCTGGAAGAAGGCGCGCCGAGCGAAACCGGTTTCTCGCCCGAAGAAAGCGCGATGCTCAAGAATATCCTGGGCCTGCGCGAACGGCGGATCGCCGACGTCATGGTTCCGCGCGCGGACATCATCGCGGTTCAAAAAGACATCCTGCTCGGCGACCTCGTCAAGGTATTCGAGAAGGCGGAGCATTCGCGCCTTGTGGTTTATGACGACACGCTCGACGATCCCTCCGGCATGGTTCATATCCGCGACCTGATCGCCTTCATGACCACACGCGCCACGTCGAAAGCCAAAACGCGGCGCAAGAAGCCGCTGATCGCCGGTCTCGATCTCGGCGCCATCGATCTGTCGATGACGCTGTCGGCCGCCAAGCTGGTGCGGCCGATCCTGTTCGTGCCGCCATCGATGCCGGCGATCGACCTTCTCGCCAAGATGCAGACCACGCGCATTCATCTTGCGCTCGTGGTCGATGAATATGGCGGAACCGACGGCATCGTCTCGATGGAAGACATCGTGGAGGAAATCGTCGGCGATATCGAAGACGAGCATGACGACGACGCGGCCCCGAGCGTGGTGCGCCAGGCCGACGGCTCGTTCATCGCCGATGCGCGCGCCAAACTCGAGGAAGTGGTCGCGGTGGTGGGCGCGGGTTTCGACGTCGGCGAAGTCGTCAAGGAGGTCGATACGCTTGGCGGCTATCTCGTCACGCAGGCCGGCCGCGTGCCGGTCCGCGGCGAACTGGTGCAGGGGCCCGGTTCATTCGAAATCGAAGTGCTCGACGCCGACCCGCGGCGCGTGAAAAAGGTCAAGATCCACCGCAGCAAGGCGCGCCGGCTCGACCGGCCGCGCGATCCGCGCAATCCGGCCGCAGGTTTGGGCGTGCCCAACATTCCGGGATCGGGTACATCTGGCCCCGATTCCGATTCCGCAACAACCGCACGGCGGCCGTGACCCTTTCCAGACTGTCTCATGTCATCACGCTGAGCTGGGGTTGGAGGCGCGCTGCGATCGCCTGCGCGGCCGGCGCGCTCTCAGTCCTGGCGCTGGCGCCGTTTCATTTCTGGCCGATCCTGTTCTTCACCTTCCCGGTCATGGTCTGGATCACGGACGGCGCCGCCGCCGGCCGTTTCGGCGGCGTGATGGCCGCTTTCATCGCCGGCTGGTGGTTCGGGTTCGGCTATTTCTTCGCCGGCCTTTACTGGATCGGTCATGCGTTTCTGGTCGACGCCAAGACCTTCGGATGGCTTTTGCCGTTCGCGGTGACCGCGATGCCCGCCGGCCTTGCGATCTTCACCGGCTTCGGATTCGCGCTCGCGCGAATCCTGTGGATCAAGGGCCCATGGCGCATCCTGGCCTTGGCCTTTTCGCTCACCATCGCCGAATGGCTGCGCGGCCATCTGCTGACCGGCTTTCCCTGGAACGCTTACGGCTACGCGCTGACCGGACCGCTGGTGCTGGCGCAGGCCGCGGCGCTGATCGGATTGTGGGGTTTGACGTTTCTCGCGGTCGCGATTTTCGCGACGCCGGCCGTCATCGCGGACGATCCCTCCGATACAAAGCGGCGCTTCGCGCCGCTTTGCCTTGCGCTCGCCGCGCTGATCCTGCTCGCGACCTACGGAACGCTGCGGCTGTCGCGCAATCCGACCGCGTTCGTCGACGGCGTGCAATTGCGCATCATGCAGCCCAACCTGCAGCAGGATGAGAAATTCAACTACGGCGCCAAGCAGCGCGTGATGAGCCGTTATCTGTCATTGTCGGACCGCGCGACCGGTCCGCGCACGACCGGC
>CAMDXM010000128.1 GCA_945878025.1 Pseudorhodoplanes sinuspersici
AGTCGACCGATCAGCTCGTGGTGGTCACGCTACGCAGTCTGCAAGGCACGTCGATCGAGGATTACAGCAACCGGCTGTTCCGCGCCTGGCAACTCGGCCAGAAGGACAAGAATAACGGTGTATTGCTCGTCATCGCGCCGAACGAACGCAAGGTGCGGATCGAAGTCGGCTACGGCCTTGAAGGCACGCTCACCGACGCGATCACATCTTTCATCATCCAGAATTCGATCCTGCCGCGCTTCAAGGCCGGCGATTTTCCCGGTGGCATCAAGCGTGGCGCTGAAGACATCGTGTCGGTGCTCACCGGCGATGAAGAATACAAGCAGCGCGCCATCCAGAGCACAAAGTCACAGGTTTCGGGCAGCGAACTGATCGTCATGATCATTTTCGTTTTGATCGCGGGCTTCATCTTCATCAATGTCATGTTTGGTGTCTACATGGCGATCAGGGGCATCCTCGAAGGGCTCGGCATCGTTTCTCCGCGCAAGAAGGGAAAGACGAGGAGCTGGTTCGACGACTGGGTGGTTACGTCCGGCTCGTCCGGCGGTTCATCGGGATCGTCGTGGAGCAGCGGCTCGTCGTCGGGGGGCGGATTTTCCGGCGGCGGCGGCTCGTCGGGCGGCGGCGGCTCGTCGGGAAGCTGGTGAACGATGATCTCCGACGACGACAAGAAACGCATCACCGACGCCATCCGCGAGGCGGAGCGCAAGACGGCGGGCGAAATTTTCTGCGTCGTCGCGCACAAAGCCGGCAATTACCGGACCATTCCGTTTGCTCTCGCGGCGGGCGTTTCCTTGCTTGTGCCGCTGCCGTTCATCCTCTGGTCGAACTGGCCGGCATCGGCGATTTATACCGGGCAGCTTGCCGTCTTCATCGCGCTTGCAATCGTTTTTACGTTGCCGGCCATCCGCTTCCGAATCGTGCCGCGCCGGCGCAAGCATGAGCGCGCGCATGCCGAGGCGATGAGTCAGTTCTTTGCTCATGGTCTGCAAAAGACCGCGCAGCGCACCGGCGTCCTGATTTTCGCGGCGGCGGCGGAGCGCTATGCCGAGATTGTCGCCGACGCCGGCATCGACGAGAAAGTGTCGCCTGAGGTTTGGGACGACGCCGTCGCGGCTCTGACCGCGGCCATCGCGGACGGGCGCCCCGGCGACGGTTTCATCGCGGCAATCGAGAAATGCGGCGCGGTTCTGGCCGAGCATTTTCCACCCGGCGCGCTGCAGCGCGATGAGTTGCCGGACAAGCTCGTCGAAATCTGAAAGTCACTTGTCATCTCAGGATACAAGTGACGCCGCGATATGCCTTCCGCATGGCGGATGCCGCGTTGACTCTCGTTCCGGCGCGGCGGTAGCGTATCGCCTCAATCAAAAAGAACAGGGTGAGGAAACGTCATGTTTAAATTGCGAGCCGCGTTTGCCGGTTTGTCCGCCGTCGTTGCCGCCGCGCTGCCGTTCCACGCAGGCGTCACCGCGGCATCGGCGCAGACTTTCACCAAGCAGGTCACCATCATCGTTCCCTATGGACCGGGCGGAACCTCCGACATTCTTGCGCGCCTGATGGCGCCGAAACTGTCCGAAGCGATCGGCCAGCCGGTGATCGTCGAGAACAAGCCGAGTTCGTCCGGCAATATCGGCGCGGATTTCGTCGCCAAGGCGCCGGGTGACGGCCATACCTTGCTCATCACTGATGCCGGCACGCTCGCGACGCAGCCCAATCTGGTGAAGAAACTCTCTTTCGACGTGCAGAAGGATCTGATGCCGGTCAGCATGGTGATGTTCTCGCCGTATTTGTTCGCGGTGCATCCTTCGGTTCCGGCGGCGACGCTGCAGGAGCTCATCGCCTATGACAAAGCCAATCCTGGCAAGCTCAATGTCGGAACCAGCGGCGTCGGTTCGGTCCAGCATCTCACCGCGCTCGTGATCGGCAAGAAATACGGGATCAAATGGGGCATCGTGCCGTATCGCGGCGGGGCGCCGGCCATCCGCGCGGTGGTGTCGAATGAGAGCAACGTCATCTTCAACGGCGCGCTCGCGACCCTGCCGTTCGTGGTGCAGAACCAGCTCAAGGGCATCGCGGTGTCGGGCGACAAGAAACTCCCGACGGTGGCGAATCTCCCGACCTTCAAGGAGCTCGGCATGCCGGTCGTCGAGGCCGGTTCGTGGCAAGGGTTCCTCACCAGCAAAGGCACGCCGCCCGCGATGGTGGCGAAGCTGAACGCGGAGCTTCGCAAGATTCTGGCGATGCCGGAGATCGCGAACAAGATCAAGGAGCTTGGCGGCGACGTGCGCACCGGAAGCCCCGATGAATTCGCCGCGTGGATGACCAAGGCGATCGCGGAATGGGGCGCGGTCGTGAAAGCGGAAAACATCCAGATCGACGGATAGTTTCGTGTTTCGGACGCCGCGCAGCGCGATCCGTTGCGCGGCGGCCCCGAGACCGGCGCTACTCCCTCAATGACATCCCGTCTCAACGTTCCGGATCTCTGCTTCGCGGTCTTTCTGGTCGCGCTCGGCGCCTTGGCGTTCGCGCTGTCCGGCCAGTTGAGCATCGGCAGCGCGGCGGCGATGGGACCCGGATATGTCCCGCGCGGATTGTCGGCCATCGTCATGATCTATGGTCTCGCGCTCGGCATTCGCGCGATTTTTTCCGGGCGGCAATCGTTTCCCGAAATCGCACTGCGTCCGATCCTGCTGACATCGGCGGCGGTCGCTTTGTTCGCGGTCATGCTGCCGCTCGTGGGACTTGCCATCACGAGTTTCGCCGTCGTGATCTGCTCGGGCTTCGCGGCCTATGATGTGCGGCTGCGCGAGAACGCGGTGGTGGCGTTGATCCTCTCGGCTTTCGGAGTGTTGTTGTTCGTCAAGGCGCTCGGCCTGCCGATCCCGATCTGGTGGCGGTGAACGCGTAGCCCGCATGGATCTTTTCGCAAATCTCGCAACCGGTTTCGCCGTCGCGTTGACGCCGGCCAATCTCGGTTTCTGTCTGCTCGGCGCTCTCATCGGCACGCTGGTCGGCGTGCTGCCGGGGATCGCCCCGATCACCACCATCGCCATTCTGCTGCCGTTCACGTTCACGCTGCCGCCGGCCTCGTCGCTCATCATGCTCGCGGGCATTTTCTACGGCGCACAATATGGCGGCTCGACAACGGCCATCCTCGTCAACGTGCCGGGAGAATCCTCGGCCATCGTCACCTGTCTCGACGGGCATCAGATGGCGAAACAGGGCCGGGCCGGGCCCGCGCTTGCGATCGCGGCCATTGCGTCGTTCGTCGCTGGCACCCTTGCAACGGTGGTGATCGCGACCGCGAGCGTCCCGATGACCTGGCTGGCGCTCAAGTTCAACGCGCCGGAATATTTCAGCTTGATGGTGCTTGGCCTCACCGGCGCGGTCGTGCTCGCGCATGGCGCGCCCGAGAAGGCCGTTGCGATGGTGCTTGTCGGCTTGCTGCTCGGCCTCGTCGGCATCGACGTCAATAGCGGCGCGCCGCGCATGACCATGGATCTTGCAGGACTTGCGGACGGGATCGGCTTCGTGCCGATCGCCATCGGCATGTTCGGCATCGCGGAACTCGCGGTCACGCTCGGCAAGCCGCAGGATCGCAGCCTTCTGACGGTCAAGTTTAGCAACCTCTGGCCGACGCGCGCCGATATCCGCGCCTGCGTCCCCTCGATCCTGCGCGGGACCGCGATCGGTTCGATCCTTGGCGTATTGCCGGGCGGCGGCGCCGCGCTCTCGTCCTTCGCGGCCTATGCGCTCGAAAAGAAAGTGTCGTCCACGCCGGAGCGTTTCGGGCGCGGCGCGATCGAGGGCGTGGCCGCGCCGGAAGCCGCCAACAATGCCGGCGCGCAAACGAGCTTCATACCTCTGCTCACGCTCGGCATTCCCGGCAACGCGATCATGGCGCTCATGGTCGGCGCATTGATGATTCAGGGTATCCAGCCCGGACCGCAAGTCATGATCTCGCAGCCGCAATTGTTCTGGGGCGTGATCGCCTCGATGTGGCTCGGCAACCTGATGCTGGTCGTTCTCAATCTTCCGCTGGTCGGGTTGTGGGTGTCGCTCTTGCGCGTGCCCTACCGCATCATGTTTCCGGCGATCGTGCTGTTCTGCTGCATCGGCACTTATACGGTATCCAACACGGTGTTCGACATCTGGACGATGCTGCTGTTCGGCATCCTGGGAGTCTTCTTTTACAAGGTCGGCGCCGAGCCCGCGCCGTTTGTGCTCGGTTTCGTGCTCGGGCCGCTGATGGAGGAAAATTTCCGGCGCGCCATGTATCTCTCGCGCGGAAATCCGTGGGTGTTTTTCGACTTTATCGAACGGCCGATCAGCGCGGGGCTGTTGTTATGCGCCGCGGCATTGCTGGTCATCCTTGTGCTGCCGGCGGTACGCTCGAAACGCGAGGAAGTGTTCCAGGAAGAGTGACGCGCCATCAACGCGCCATGGCGTGATAGACGCTGTTCGGCCGCATGTCGGTCGCCGACGCCACGCGGTTCGACATGTTGAAGAATCCGGCGATGGCGGAAATGTCCCAGATGTCGCGATCGGAAAATCCGGCGCGCCGCAGCCTTTCGCGATCGTCCTCTTCGACGCTCCAGGGCTCGCGCGTCAGTTTCACCGTGAAATCGAGCATCGCGCGCTGGCGCTTCGGCAGCCGCGCCGCGCGATAATTCATCGCGATCAACTCACCGAGGGCGGGATCGCCGGAATATTGCCGTAAAGCCGCGCCGTGGGCGACCAGACAATAATAGCAGCGGTTGTGCGATGACACCGCGACCGCGATCATTTCGCGTTCGGTCTTGCTGAGACCCGATGGGCCGAGCATCAGGTCATTATACATCGCAACGAAGGCTTCGAGCTTCGCCATGTCGAAGGCATAGGCCTTCAGCACGTTCGGCACGAAGCCGAGCTTCTCTTCGCATTTGCGGAAATAGGCCGACATCGGCTCGCTCAGCGTCACCTTCGGCAGCGAGAGCGCGATAATGACGGTATCGTCGTCCGCGGTCGCGCCCGATCCCGGTTGCACGGTTCCCGGCCGGCCGGCCGGCGCCTTGCGCAGGGTCCCGGCCGTGGTTTTCGCGGCCGCCGCCGTTTTCTTGCTCTTCCCGTTGTTCTTGCTTGGTTTTCTTTCTGTCTTAATCACCTGCAATCCTCCCGGCTTGAAGCGGCAGCCTATCGCGTCTGATCGGCCAACAAAATCGGGTGACCGGCTTCGCACGGCCCTCGACGGTGGCGGACGATTCGGAAAGACTAAAAGGCGCGGGGCGCGGACCCTGGACAAGGCCGGAGCCTGGCGGGAAGTCGAAAATCATGCGCGTTGAAAGCTTTCTCGGCAGCGACGAAGAGCGCGTGGCGCACCGCCTGATCGACCAGGCGAACGGCGTGCTCAACGGGCATGGCGGCGAACTCGCCAATGGATTTGTGGTGCGCCTGTTCTCTCATGCGGCGCCCGAGGATCTGGTCGGCTACGAGCCTTCGGAACTTGCGGTTCTCGCCGAACAGGCCTGGCAATTCCTGCAAACGCGCAAGCCCGGCAGCCCGAAAATCCGCTTCGTAACTCCGGATACGCCGCCGGGCGGCACGCGGCTGAAGGGCGTCTCGGTCATCGAGATCGTCAACGACGACATGCCGTTCCTCGTCGATTCCGTGATGTCCGCGCTCGCGGAACGCGAATTGTCGATCCGGCTCGTGGTGCATCCGATCCTGACCGTCACGCGCGATGAATCTGGTCAGCTCACCGCGCTGCACGGCGAACACAAGAGCGACGATTCCTCGCTGCGTGAAAGTTTCATCCATATCCATGTCGAGCGCGTGGACGACGACATTCGCCGCACCGAGGTGATTGAGGATCTCGAGCAATCGCTTTCTGACGTGCGCCTCTCCGTCGCCGATTGGCGGCCGATGCTCGGCCGTGTCAGCGAGGTGGTCGCCGAGCTGAAAAGCAATCCGCCGCCGCTGCCGGTGGACGAAACCGCCGAAGCGATCCAGTTCATGGAATGGCTGATCGCGAATAATTTCACCTTTCTTGGCGTTCGCGATCATGTCTTCTCCGCGGACACGTCGACGCTGGATGCGAAGTTCGAAACCGGTCTCGGCATCATGCGCAATCAATCGCGCGGAACGCCGCATCTGCCGCTGACGCCGGAAATGCGCGCCGTGTTCGAGGAGCCGAAGGCGCTGTTCATCAACAAGACGGTGTCGCGCTCGCGCGTGCATCGCCGCGTCTTCATGGATTATGTGGGCGTGAAGCGCTACGGGGCGGATGGCGCGCCGGTCGGCGAATTCCGCATCCTCGGCCTGTTCACGTCGACCGCCTATACGCGCTCGACCAAGACCATCCCCTATGTGCGCCGCAAGATCGACAATGTCCTGATGCGCGCCGGCTTCAATCCGTCGGGGCATTCCGGCAAGGCGCTCGTGAACATGCTGGAGACCTATCCGCGCGACGAATTGTTCCAGATCGACGACGAGACGCTGTACCGCTTCTCGCTCGCGATCCTGCAGCTTGAGGAGCGGCCGCGCGTGCGCGTCCTGGCGCGGCGCGACATTTTCGACCGCTTCGTGTCGGTGCTGGTCTATCTGCCGCGCGAGCGGGCCGGCGGCCGCGTGGTCGAGGGCATCGGAAAATTCCTCGCCGGTATTTACAAAGGCGAGATCAGCGGCTTCACGCCGTTCTTTCCGGAAGGGCCGCTGGTGCGGATCCACTACATCATCGCCCGTTCGAAGGAGAAAATCGGGGCGCCGGATCGCGCCACGCTCGAATACGGCGTCGGCGCCATCGTGCGGACCTGGAGCGATGCATTGTCGGAGGCGCTGGCGCTCGTGCACGAGCCGCTCAAGGCCAAGCAGCTTTTCGAGCGCTACAGCCAGGCCTTCTCGGCCGGCTATCGCGACCGCTATTCGCCCTCGGCGGCGATCGACGACATCCGCACGATCGGAAGCCTGTCGTCGCAGAAGCCGCTCAGCGTCGAATTCTATCCACATCCGGAGGGAGGCCACGCTTCGATCGGATTGAAGGTCTGGAGCTACAACCGGCCGATTCCGTTGTCCGAGCGCGTGCCGATCCTGGAAAATATGGGCTTCCGGGTGGTCGACGAGAGCACCTACGACATCGCGCCGGCGATGCAGGAAAAGCCGGACGTGTGGCTGCACGACATGCTGCTCGAACGCGCCGATGGCGGCGCGATCGATGCCGCGCAATCGAAACAGGCGCTCGAAAGCTGCCTTGTGGTCGTGATGCGCGGCGTCGCCGAGAATGACGGCTACAACGCGCTGGTGCTGGAAGCGAACCTGTGGTGGCGCGACGTCGCGCTGATCCGCGCGCTGTCGCGTTATTTGCGCCAGATCCGCGTCGCCTTTTCGCAGGACTATATGTGGATGACGCTGCGCAAGCATGCCGGCATCGCCGCGCAGCTTGCGCGTCTGTTCCAGATCCGGTTCGATCCGCGCCTGGGCGCGCTCGGCGACCTTCGCGGCGGACAGGAAGACGCGATCGCGGCCGAGATCGAGGTGGCGCTGATCAAGGTGCAGAGCCTCGACGAGGACCGCATCATCCGGCATTTCGTGAATGCGATCCGCTCCGCGATCCGCACCAATTTCTATCAGCTCGACGCGCAGGGACAGCCGAAATCCCTGATCGCCATCAAGTTCGACAGCCGCAGGATCGACGCTCTTCCCTTGCCGCGGCCGCTCTACGAGATTTTCGTCTATTCGCCGCGCGTCGAAGGCGTGCATCTTCGTTTCGGCAAGGTCGCGCGCGGCGGCATCCGCTGGTCTGACCGGCCGCAGGATTTCCGCACCGAGGTGCTCGGCCTCGTCAAGGCGCAGCAGGTGAAGAACGCCGTCATCGTGCCGGTCGGCGCCAAGGGCGGCTTCGTTCCGAAATTGCTGCCCGCCGGCGGCACGCGCGAGGCGATCGCAGCTGAAGGCGTCGCGGCCTATTCGCTGTTCATTTCGACCATGCTCGACATCACCGACAACATCGCCGCGGACGGCACGATCGTGCCGCCGGACAATGTGGTGCGGCACGACCGCGACGATCCTTACTTCGTGGTCGCCGCCGACAAGGGCACGGCGACATTCTCCGACACCGCCAACGCGATATCGCTCGAACGCGGTTTCTGGCTGGGCGACGCCTTCGCCTCCGGCGGTTCGGCCGGCTATGACCACAAGAAAATGGGCATTACCGCGCGCGGGGCATGGGAAGCGGTGCGCCGGCATTTCCGCGAGATGGATGTCGATATCATAACGACGCCGTTCAGCGTGGCGGGCGTCGGCGATATGTCCGGCGACGTGTTCGGCAACGGCATGCTGCTGGAGCGCACGATCCGGCTCGTTGCTGCGTTTGATCACCGCGACATTTTCATCGATCCCAATCCCGATACCGACAAGAGCCTCGCCGAACGCAAGCGGCTGTTCGGTTTGCCGCGCTCGAGCTGGCAGGATTACGACAAGAGCCTGATTTCGAATGGCGGAGGAATTTTCCCGCGCTCCGCCAAGGAAATCCCGCTGTCGCTGGAAATGCGCGCGTTGCTCCACCTCAACGCGGAGCATGCGACGCCGCAGCTCATCATGAATGCGATCCTGAGAATGCCGGTCGACCTGCTCTGGTTCGGCGGCATCGGCACTTACGTGCGCGCCTCCGACGAAACCGACGACATGGCCGGCGACCGCGCCAACGACGCCATCCGCGTCGCGGCAAAAGATCTGAAATGCAAGGTGATCGGCGAGGGCGCCAATCTCGGCATGACGCAGCGCGGGCGCATCGAAGCGGGCCTGCACGGCGTACGGCTCAACACCGACGCCATCGATAATTCCGCCGGCGTCAACACCTCCGACGTCGAGGTCAATATCAAGATCGCATTGAGCGAACCGGTGCGCGCCGGCGCGCTGTCGCTCGAACAGCGCAATGTCGTGCTCGGCGAGATGACCGATGACGTCGCGGCGCTCGTTCTTCGCAACAATTATCTGCAGACGCTGTCGCTGTCGCTGACGCAGCGGCGCGGTCTCGACGATCTCGGATTCCAGCAGCGCCTGATGCAGACGCTTGAATCGCGCGATCTGCTCGACCGCAATGTGGAGCTTTTGCCGGACGACATGGCGATCACCGAGCGCCGCCGCCGTTCGCAACCGCTCACAAGGCCCGAACTCGCGGTGCTGCTCGCTTATGCCAAGCTGACGCTTTACAGCGACTTGCTCGATTCGAAAGTGCCTGACGATCCGTATCTCGGCCGTGAACTGGGCCGCTATTTCCCGCAGCTCCTGGTGACGCGCTTTCCGGACGCGATCGAGAAGCATCGCTTGCGGCGCGAAATCATCGCGACCCATATCGTCAATTCGATCGTCAATCGCGGCGGGCCGTCGCTCGTCGTGCGCATGGCCGACGAGACCGGCGCCAAGCCGGATGCGATCACGACCGCCTTTGTCGCGGTGCGCGACAGCTACGGCATGCCGGAACTCAATCGCGAGATCGATATGCTCGATTCCAAAATCCCCGGCGAACTGCAGCTCGAGCTTTACGCCGCGGTGCAGGATCTCATGCTCGATCGCCTCGTCTGGTTCCTGCGCAACGCCGATTTCTCCGGCGGACTGGCCGGCGTCATCGCGCATTACAAGAGCGGCATCGCCGAAGTCGAACAATCGCTCGCCGCCGCACTCTCGCCGCAAGGCGTGAAGGCAAAGGCGGAGCGCGCCGAGGAGCTGAAGGCGTCCGGCGTGCCCGAGGCTCTTGCCATCCGGATCGCGAGGCTTCCCGCGCTCGCCGTCGCGCCCGACATCGTGCTGGTCGGCGACCGTACGCAGCGTGCGATCGCCGATGTGGCCGCCACCTATTTCACCGCGCGCGATTTCTTCCGCGTCGATCGCATCGCGGATGCCGCGCAGCAAATTGCGACGGCGGATTATTTCGACCGCCTCGCGCTCGATCGGGCGCGCGACGGCCTCGGCGAAGCGACGCGGCAATTGACGGCCGAAATGCTGGCGGGCGGCCAGGCCGGCCGGGAAGCGGTCGGCGCGTGGATCGCCGCGCGCGGCGGAGAGGTCGAGCGCATCCGCGACGCCGTGCACGAGATCGCGGATACCGGGCTGACCTTGTCGAAGCTGTCGGTGGCGGCGAGCCTGCTGGGCGATTTGGCGAGGAAGTGACCGAAGCCCCGGCCCTATCTCCGTCATCCTGAGGTGCGAGCGAAGCGAGCCTCGAAGGGCGACGGCCTAAATCTCACGCGCTTTTGCCGTCTATCCTTCGAGGCTCGCACGCTGTGCTCGCGAGCACCTCAGGATGACGGCGCTTAATGCCGGAAATGCCTTGTCCCGGTGAACACCATCGCGATGCCGGCGTCGTCCGCGGCCTTGATCACTTCGTCGTCGCGCATCGAGCCGCCGGGCTGGATCACGGCGGTGGCGCCGGCTTCGATCGCCACCAGCAATCCGTCAGCGAACGGAAAGAAGGCGTCGGAGGCGACCACCGAGCCTTTGGTCATCGGCTCTTTGAATCCCGCGTCCTTCGCGGCATCCTGCGCTTTACGGGCGGCGATGCGCGCGGAATCGACGCGGCTCATCTGGCCCGCGCCGATCCCGACGGTCGCGCAATCCTTCACATAAACGATGGTGTTCGACTTCACGTGCTTGGCGACCCGGAATGCGAAAGCGAGATCGCGCAATTCGGCGTTGGTCGGCGCGCGTTTGGTGACGACCTTCAATTGCATGTCGTCGACCACCGCGTTGTCGCGCGATTGAACGAGTAGTCCGCCGGCGACCGTTTTCACCGTAATGCCCTTGCCGCGCGGATCGGGCAGGCCGCCGGCGATCAGGAGCCGCAAATTCTTCTTCGCGCCGACGATCGCAATGGCTTCGTCGCTCGCTTCGGGCGCGATGATGACTTCGGTGAAAATCTCGGTGATGGCGCGCGCGGCGTCGGCTTCGAGCTTCCTGTTGATCGCGACGATGCCGCCGAAGGCCGAAACCGGATCGCAGGCCAGCGCCTTCCGATAAGCGTCGGCGATATCGTTTCCTTCCGCCACGCCGCACGGATTGGCGTGCTTGACGATGACGCAGGCCGCAATGCGTTTGGCGTCGAACTCGGCGACGCATTCATAGGCCGCATCGGTGTCGTTGATGTTGTTGTAGGAGAGCTGCTTGCCCTGCAGCTGGCGCGCGGTCGAAACCCCGAAGCGCTGCTCCGGCGTGCGGTAGAAGGCCGCGCTCTGATGCGGGTTTTCGCCGTAACGCAAGGCTTCGGCGAGTCGGCCGCCGACAGCACGAAACGCGGGAGCGTCGTCCTTCAGCGTGTCGGCGAACCAGTTGGAGATCGCAGCGTCATAGGCGGCGGTGCGCGCATAGGCCTTGGCGGCGAGACGCTGGCGGAGTTCGAGCGAGGTCATGCCGGCATGTGCGTTAAGTTCGTCAAGCACGGCAGCATACTCGGCCGCGTCGACCACGACGGTGACATCGGCGTGGTTCTTGGCGGCGGCGCGGATCATCGCCGGTCCGCCAATGTCGATGTT
>CAMDXM010000129.1 GCA_945878025.1 Pseudorhodoplanes sinuspersici
GATGTTGAGATCGCGCTGGGTGTTCTCGATCGCTTTCGCGGCTTCCGCGACCTTGATCGAGGGCGCGCGATGCACGCCCGCCGTGACCACCGAGCCATAGACAGCGGCGACGATATCGAGCGTTGGCGCGTCCTGGCCCGCGACAACCTTGGTGATGGTCTCGAAGCGGTGTTCCTTGTCGCCCGGATTGATGCGCTCGGGCGAATAGCCGACGGTGAAATCGCTTCCCGCCTTGAGACCCGAGGTCTGTTCCAGCACGGGCACGCAATCTTCCTCGATGCAGCCCGGATAGACCGTCGATTCATAGACCACGATGTCGCCACGCTTGAGCGCGCCGCCGACCGAACGCGATGCGCCGAGCAGCGCACGCAGATCGGGCCGCCGCGCCTCGTCGATCGGCGTCGGTACGGTGACGATGTGGAAGTCGGCATCCTTGAGGCTCGCCGGATCGCTCGCATAACGCAACGTCGGCTGCGACAATTCGGACGGGTCGACCTCGCGCGTGCGGTCGTGGCCCGCGCGCAATTCCTCGACCCGCCTGGTGTCGATGTCGAATCCGATCACCGGCACGCCTGAGCGGGCAAATGCGACCGCGACCGGAAGGCCGACATAGCCGAGGCCGATGACGGCGATCTTGCGTCCGTGCTTCACGAAAAAGGTCCTTCCCGGTCCCGAAACTTGCGCTTCTTTAGCCGTGGGGCGCCGCTTGCGGCAATAGGCCCGCGGTTTTGGGCGGCCCGGCCCATCAGATGATCGTAAACGGCCACGATCTGCCGCCCGACCTGCGTGCTGGAAAATTCCTGTTCCACAAGCTCGCGGCCGGCGGCTGCGTATCGCTGCCTTATTTGAGGGTCGCGGGCGAGCGTCGCGATGGCGTCCACCAAAGCGGCGGGGTCGTCCGCCGGTACGAGCAGCGCGTTGACGCCGGGCCGCGCGATTTCGCGGCATCCCGGGACATCGGTCGCGACCATGGCGCGCCCGCAGGCCGCGGCTTCCAGCAGGCTTTTCGGCAAGCCTTCCCGCCGTGACGGCAGCACAGCGATATGCGCCCGCGCCCAGACCTTTGAGATATCCTCGACGAAACCAAGGACATCGATACCCGGCCGCGTTTTCCAGCTCTCTATTTCACGCTCATCGATGGAGGTCGGATTGGCTGGATCGCGGTCGCCCGCGATCAGGAGCCGGACGGCTTCGCCCCGCCGCGTCAGGAGATCGTGCGCCTCGACGAGCGTGCGCAGGCCCTTGTCGTCGAGCAGGCGGCCGACAAAGCCGGCGGTGAATGGCCCGGCCGGCTCCGGAAGCGGCCGCAGGCGATCCGTATCCACGCCCGATCCTGCAATTGTGAAAATCCGATCGGGGGCCATACTGAGCGACGTCATCGCTGCATGATCGTCGGGATTCTGAACGAGTATTGCCGCCCGCGGACGCCTCAAAAGAAGCCGCAGCAGCGCCGACAAAATCGGGCGAATGGCTTGCCCCTTGAAGGTTGCGGATGTGAATCCGAAACCGAGACCCGCCAAGGCGTTCAATTGCGGAAACGGCATCCCGAGCGCGGCCAGAGAACCGACGATGGCAGGCTGCAATGCGACGTGATGCACGAGATCGGGCCGCAGGTGCCGGTACAAGGCGCGCACCTGCCGGACGATACTGAGGAGGTTGAGCGGATTGAAACTGCCGCGCCGCCAATCGAGCGCATGCAGATGGAACCCTTGTGCCTCGATCTTGCCCCCCTCGCCATTCAGATGCGTGGCGACATGGACCTCGTAACCGGCCTCGCGCGCGGCATGCGCCATCGGCAGCCGGTGCGACAGGAAATACCAGTCCTCGGAGACGAGATAGACGATGACCGGTTTGGGGCGTGGCGACACGTCTCTCACTCTTGATGTCCCCGGCGGCCTTTGCGCAGCCGGTCCCGCGATGAATCCCGCCGTTTCGGGGCTTTGTCGAAAAACGCTTGACGCCACAACTTCTACATTGTTCCAGTCCCCCGAAACAACGCGGACATCCCGTCTTCGTAGCGTTCCCGCGGACCGCAGATTAACCATGCTCGAAAAGCCCGACATGAACCGCTCTGCCGGAGCCGCTCCGATGCCGTCCGCCGGCCATGCGCCGGCCGCACCGGCGAAAGTCGCGCCGCGTCGCCGCCGGCTCCTGGAATTCGGCGTCACGCTCGTTGCAGGCGCCACGCTGC
The DNA here is from genome assembly GCA_945878025.1 of Pseudorhodoplanes sinuspersici. Classification (GTDB taxonomy): domain Bacteria; phylum Pseudomonadota; class Alphaproteobacteria; order Rhizobiales; family Xanthobacteraceae; genus Pseudorhodoplanes; species Pseudorhodoplanes sinuspersici_B. The sequence goes on from CAMDXM010000129.1 coordinate 2,192, forward strand.
TCGCCGGCACGCTCTATTTCGTCGACCTGCGCGCCGTCGTCGAGGGCCTGCGCAAGATCGGTTACGGCGCGGCAATCCTCGCCGGTTTGCTGGCGCTGGGGCAGGTCTTCATTTGCGGATTTCGCTGGCACATGATCTCGCGCCAGACCGGCGCGCCGCTTCGCCTGCGCGATACGACGCTCGGCTATCTTGAGGCGACCTTCGTCAACGCGTTCTTTCCGACTTTGATCGCAAGCGACGGCGCGCGCGTGCTGCGCGCCATCGGCAGCGGCGCGAACGCGACGCACGCTTTTGTCGGCGTGGTCACCGACCGTATCGTCGCCTTGTGCGGACTTGCGGTCGCCTCCGCCACCGGCGTCATCTTTCTTCCCGGCGCGCTGCATAACCCGTGGCTGCTCGCGGCCATGGTCGGCATCCTGCCGGCATTCATCTTCGGGCTGATCGTGCTCGACCTGATGGGGCGCTATTTCGTCAAGCTGTCGCACTGGCGCATTGTGCGGCCGTTCCTTGAGCTTGCCTCCTACATGCGCCGGCTTCGGCAGATGCCGCGGCTGACGTTTCTCGTCGTCGGCATTTCGGTGGTCGGGCATATGTTCTGTGCGGGCGCGTTTTACGTGCTGAGCCAGCAACTTGGAATCCAGATCGGCTATTGGGCGATGTTCGCCCTCGCCGCTCCCATTCTTGTATATGCCGCCGTCCCGATTTCGATCGGCGGCTGGGGCATCCGCGAAGCGGTGACCGCGGCCCTGTTCGGCCTTGTCGGCTATGCGCCCGCCTCCGCCGTCGCGCTGTCGATCGCCTTCGGCCTCCTGATGTCGGCGCTCGGTATCGTCTGCGGCGCGGCAGCGCTCCTGATCACATTGCGGCGGCGCACCGCCAGACTGAAAGGCGCCGCCCGCTCATGAGCAAAGCTGAAAACCTGAATGCGCCGTCCGGCGGCGAAATGCTGGCGCCCAATTCCCGCAAGGCGCAGATCCTGGAACACGCCAACAGGATCGCGGCCGAACGCGGGCAATGGATCGAGCGCAACAAGGCCTATTACGAAGACGACCGCCGCTTCATGCGCTTTCTGGTGCCGAAGGGTTCGCGCATTCTCGATCTCGGCTGCGGCACCGGCGAATTGCTGGCCTCGCTGGAGCCGTCGCACGGCGTCGGCGTCGATCTCTCGCCCAACATGATCGCGCTGGCGCGCAAGGACCACCCGGGGCTCACCTTCCATGTCGGCGATATCGAAACGCCGGGCGTGCTGTCCGGCATCGAAGGCCCGTTCGATTATATCGTCCTATCCGACACCATCGGCATGCTCGACGACATCGAGAACGCGCTCGGGCTTCTGCACCGGCTATGCGGCCCTTCCACGCGCGTCATCATCGCGTATTACTCGCGGCTCTGGGAACCGATCCTAACGCTGGTCGAGAAGCTCGGCCTTCGCATGCCGCAGCCGCCGCTCAACTATCTCGTCAACAACGATTTCCTCAATATCATCGATCTCGCCGATTTCGAGCCGATCAAGGTCGAGCATCGCCAGCTCGTTCCGCGCCGTCTGTTCGGCATCGGGACCTTCATCAATCGCTTCATCGCGCCGATGCCCGGCATCCGGCGGCTCTGCCTGCGCAATTATTTCGTCGTGCGCTCGCTCAAGGCCAAGCCGCGCACCGATCTTTCGGTCAGCGTCATCATTCCCTGCCGCAACGAGCGCGGAAATATCGAAACCGCGATCAAGCGCATGCCGGCTTTCGGCCGCACGCAGGAAATCGTCTATATCGAAGGCAATTCATCCGACGGCACTTACGAGGAATGCCTGCGCGTCAAGGACGCCTATGCCGGCAAGCACGACATCAAGGTGCTGCGCCAGGACGGCAAGGGCAAGGGCGACGCCGTGCGCAAGGCCTGCGCCAATGCCTCGGGCGACATATTGATGATCCTCGACGCCGACCTCACCATGCCGCCGGAAGCGTTGCCGAAATTCTACAATGCCATCACGACCGGCAAGGCCGAGATGATCAACGGCTCGCGCCTCGTCTATCCGATGGAAGACGAGGCCATGCGGCCTTTGAACTTTATCGCCAACCGGTTTTTCGCGCGCGTGTTCAGCTATCTGGTTAACCAGCGCTTCACGGATACCTTGTGCGGCACCAAGGCGCTGACCAAGAAGCACTATGACGCGATCGCCCGCGACCGCGTCTATTTCGGAGATTTCGATCCGTTCGGCGATTTCGACCTGATTTTCGGCGCCGCGAAGCAGAACCTCAAGATTATCGAAGTTCCGATCCATTATGCCGCGCGCACCTATGGCGAGACGAATATTTCACGCTTCCGCGACGGCTTGACCTTGCTGCGCATGGTCGTTTTCGCCTTCATCAAGCTCAAGGCGCTGTAGGCCGCGAAGGGATATTGCCGTGTCCGACAACCCGGCATCGTACCGGCAGATGTGGGAGCGCAAGCCGGTTCTGCGCGCGGTGTATGGCGACATCTACCGGCGTATTCTGGATGCGGCCGCGAGCGGCCCCATTCTCGAAATCGGCGGCGGCTCCGGAAACTTCAAATCATTCGCGCCGCGGACTGTAAGCACCGATATTGTCAGCGCGCCCTGGCTCGATGCGGTCTGCGACGCCCAACGCCTCCCCTTCGCGCCGGATACCTTCGCCAATGTCGTGATGGTCGACGTGCTGCATCACATCGAATATCCGGCGCGCGCCATGAACGAGTTTGCCCGCGTGCTGCGCAAGGGCGGACGCCTGATCTTCTGCGAGCCGGCAATCACGCCATTGAGCGGCATCTTCTACCGCCTGTTCCACGAGGAGCCGGTGGATATGTCCGCCGATCCGCTCAAGGACGGCGCGATCACGCAGGACAAGGACCCCTGGGATTCCAACCAGGCTTTGCCGACGCTCTTGACCGGCCGCTACCGCGAACAGACGCAAAAAGCCGTGCCGGACCTGACCTTGCGCAGCCTCGACCGCTTTTCGTTCCTCGGCTATCCGCTTTCCGGCGGCTTCAAGGAATGGTCGCTGTTGCCCGCCTCCATCGCGCCCGCGCTTCTGCGCACCGAATGGTCGGCCCGAACGCTCCTTGGACCTGTGGCCGCATTTCGTCTATTGGCGGTCTATGAAAAGAACGCCTGATCCGTTTCGGACGCGGAACACGCCATGCTGAACGACAGGACCACGCGGCAATTGCTCTGGATCGCATTGCTCGCGGTCGCGTTGCGGCTCGCCTATCAGGCGCTGATGCTGCAATTCGGCGGCAGCTTCGACAACGGCAGCGATTCCGGGAAATATCTCAATATCGCGCGGGAATTTCTGGCCGGCGGCTTCGGCAATCATTCCGGCGAACAATTGGAGCGGATGCCGCTCTACCCGGCCTTTCTCGCAGCGATCTTTCATTTTGCCGGAACGGATAACCTGCGCGCGGTCGCCAGCGTGCAGGCATTTGTCGACGCCCTGAGCGTGATCGGCATCGGCGTCGCCGCGCGCTCGATGTCGGAGCGCTTTGCCGCGCCGTCAGCGCTCGCGGCCGCCGTGATCCCGAATTTCCTGGTGCATGCGTCCTACATTCTGACCGAGACGGTTTTCATTCTGTTTTTTGTCTGGGGCCTGTGCGCTTTGCTCTGGGCGCTCAAACGCAACACATTATTGTTGCTGGTCACGGGCGGATTGCTGTTCGGTCTTGCGCTGATGACACGGCCCGTGATGATTCATTATCTCGCGGCGCTTGTCCCTGCGCTGGCCGCGGCTCTGTGGCTGCAGGGCAAAGGCTCCGTGCTGCGCAGCGCGACCCTCGCCGTCATCCCGGCGATCTTGATCCTCGCCTTTGCCGCGCCGCGCGCGATCGATCATTACCGGCATTACGGATATCTCTCGCTCACCGCGCAGGAAGGCACGCATCTCCTGAACTGGTTCTATGGCTGCCTTGCGAGCGCCACGCCCTGCGCCGAACGCGGCCGCGTGGTCGAGGAGACGCGTCCGATCGCCGAACAGCGCATCGCAGCCCTTGGCAAGGACAAGGATAATCCTTTTGCGGTTTCCGCCGTCGAGAGCCGTCTCGCGATCGAGAAGATTTTGTCGACGCCGCCGGCGCTGATCGCGACATCCATGAGCGCCGGCATGTTCCGCGTGCTGATGCAGACCGGCTTTTACGAATCCTTCGCGCAATTCCGCCAGCAGCCATCGTTCCTGTCTGCCATGCCGGGCCACAGCGCCACCGAGCGCATGTCCAATTTCGTTGCCGCCAACAGGACCAATGTTTTCATGATGCTGTGGGTGCTGACACAAGTCGCGCTCGTGCTGTCGCGGCTCGTACAATTGGCCGGATTGGTCCACGGCCTGCGCGAGCCCGCCTTTCGTGGCGCGACACTCATCCTCGCGGCGACGATTGTCTATTTTCTGGTTCTGACCGGACCGGTCGCCAGTCCGAAATACCGCATTCCGATCGAGCCGCCATTGCTGATCCTGCTCGGCATCGGATGGGTGTGGCTGCGCGACAGATTTCCGCGTCAGAACGCTACGCGCATTCAAGCGGCCTGACCGATGGCGGCCACGCAACCATCGTTCCGGATCACGCTTCCCGCCGTCCTGCTGGCGGCGCTCGCGTTGCGCTTCGGTTATGCGCTGATCCTCTATCTCACGATGGGCGATGACGGGCTGACCGGCCTCGACTCGCTCGACTATCTTCGTTTCGCGCGGACTTTCGCGGCCGATGCGGCGAACGGCAAAATCGGCGGCTGGCAATGGCTCGGCGTCAATCTGCATATGATGCCGTTTTTCACCTGGCTGCTCGCCGCCTGTTTCGCGATTGCGGGCGCGTTCGGTCCGCTGCTTTACGTTCTGGTTCAGGGCGCGGTCGATACATGGACCTGCCTGCTCGTCCATCGCATCGCCGGCCATTTCGACAATCGTTTTGCGATCCCCGCAGCGATCGCGGCGGCGGTCAATCCGACGCAGATCGTGATGGCCGGGCTTGTGTATAGCGACACGCCGTTCGTCGCGCTTGTCGCGCTGTCGATGCTCGCATCGCTGCGCTGGCTGCAGGCGCCGTCGACGAAGACAGCGGGCCTGATCGGCATTGGCCTTGGCGCAGCGGCCCTGTTCCGCGTTCTGATTGTCCCCTGGGGATTTGTCTCGATCGCTTTCCTGGCGCTCGTGATGCTTGTGCGCGGACAATTCCGGCCACATCACGCAACGCAACTCGCCGGCGCCGGGATCATTCTCGCGCTCTGTGTCGCACCTATTATGCTGCGCAACCACGCCCAATACGGCGCCTTGTCGCTGACCCCGCAAGGCGGAATGCATCTGACGCGCTGGATCGTGCCGCTGGTGAAGGAAGCGAAGGACGGAACGCCCTGGGACCAGACCTACGCCTTGATGGAAAAGCGCACGGAGGAACGGTTCGGCCCGCTCTCGAACAATCCGTTCGAGAATTCGCGCCGCTATGTCGAGATCGGCAATGAGGCGATGCGGGAGATGGGATTGTTGCCTGCCATCAAGGCATGGACCTTCGGCGCGGCCATCAACATGGCGTCACCGGGCCTCTTGATCTCGCCGCCGGTATCGCAGCTTCCGCGCACCGGCTTTTTCTCGACGCCGGGCGCGGGCATGGCGGAGAAGATCGTCAACTTCGTCTTCCACTCGGACAATGCGCGTTATGCGCAATTGCTGCTCGCGGGCCTTGCCGGCGTCGCCTTGATCCGGCTGATCCAGCTTGCGGGAGTGGCGGCGCTTTACCGGACGGGGCACATGGCGGCGCTGTTTTTATGCGCGGCGTGGATCGCTTATGTGTTGGTGATCAATGGGCCGGTGGCGTCGCCGAAATACCGGCTCCCGGTCGAACCGGTTCTCAATGTTCTCACCGGTGCGGGCATCGCCTTGCTGTTGCGGCGAAAAGCCGCCTGACGGTCAGTCTGCCGTGGCCGCCGCGTGATCGAGATACCACGCATAGGTCTTGCGCAGCCCGTCTTCGAGGCTCGTCTTCGGCCGCCAGCCAAGGCCGAACAACCGGCCGGAATCGAGCAGCTTGCGCGGCGTGCCGTCGGGCATGGAGAAATCGAAACGAAGTTTCGGATCGATGCCGACGACGCGCACGATCAGCTCCGCGAGTTCCCGGATGGTGACGTCGTCGCCGACGCCGACATTGACATGCTCCTCGCCGGAATAATTCCGCATCAGGAATACGAGAGCGTCGGCAAGATCGTCGGCATAGAGGAATTCGCGCCGCGGCGTGCCAGAGCCCCATACCAGGAGTTCGCCGCCGCCTTTGGTCTTGATGGCATGCGCCTTTGCCAGCAGCGCCGCGATCACATGGCTCGATTGCAGGTCGAAATTGTCCCAGAAGCCGTAGAGATTGGTCGGCATCGCCGAGATGTAATCGAGGCCATATTGTTTGCGGTAGGCGCGGCACAGCATGATCCCGGAAATTTTCGCGACCGCGTACCATTGGTTGGTCGGCTCGAGCGTACCCGTCAAGAGCGCGTCTTCGCGCATCGGCTGCGGCGCGAGCCGCGGATAGATGCATGACGATCCAAGAAACAGCAGTTTCTTGACGCCGACGCGCCGCGAGGATTCGATCAGATTGGTCTCGATGACGAGGTTGTCGTAAAGGAAATCCACCGGCCGCGTGTCGTTGGCAAGGATACCGCCGACCGTCGCCGCGGCGACCACGACCACATCCGGCTTCTGCGCCGCCATCCATTGCTCGACATCGGCCTGACGCCGCAGATCAAGCGCCTCGCGCCCGGCCGTGATGATCTCGCAATTTTCGCTCGCGAGCCGCCGCACGAGCGCGCTGCCGACCATCCCGCGATGGCCGGCGACAAAAATCCGCTTGCCGGCGAGATCGAAAACGGTTTGCGGTGCTCGCGTCACTGCGCGGCCATCGCCTTTTTCAGAAATTTCAGATCGCTGTTGACCATGTCGGTGACAAGGTCCGCGAACGACACGCGATGCGACCAGCCCAGCACCTTTTTCGCCTTGGACGCATCCCCGTGCAGAAGATCGACCTCGGTCGGGCGGAAATAGCGCGCATCGACGGCGATGAGCTCCTGCCCCGTTTTCGCATCGACCCCGATTTCGTCGCGGCCCTTGCCTTTCCATTCGATGGTACGCCCAACGACCGCGAAAGCGCGCTCGATGAATTCGCGCACGGTGTGCGTCTCGCCGGTCGCCAGCACATAATCGTCGGGCGTCGGATGCTGCATGATCTGCCACATGCCGAGCACATAATCCTTCGCGTGCCCCCAGTCGCGCTTCGAATCGAGATTGCCGATAAACAATTTGTTCTGCTGGCCGGTCTGGATGGCCGCGACCGCGCGCGTCACCTTGCGGGTGACAAAGGTTTCTCCGCGCAGCGGGCTTTCGTGATTGAACAGGATGCCATTCGAGGCGTGCATGCCGTATGCCTCGCGGTAATTCACCGTGATCCAGTAAGCATAGAGCTTGGCCGCGGCATAGGGAGAGCGCGGCTGGAATGGCGTCTTTTCGTTCTGCGGCGCCGGCGCGTTGCCATAAAGCTCCGACGTCGAGGCCTGATAGAAGCGCACGCGTTTCTCGAGCTTCAGGATGCGGATCGCCTCCAGCAGCCGCAGCGTGCCAAGCGCGTCGGAATTGGCCGTGTATTCCGGCGTCTCGAAGCTCACCTGCACATGGCTTTGCGCCGCCAGATTGTAGATCTCGGTCGGCTGCGTTTCCTGCACGATGCGGATGAGATTGGTCGCATCGGTCATGTCGCCGTAATGCAGAAAGAAATTCGTGCTCTCCAAATGCGGATCGGTATAAATGTGATCGACACGCGCCGTGTTGAGCGACGACGACCGCCGCTTCACGCCGTGAACGACATAACCCTTCGACAGCAACAGCTCCGCCAGATAGGCCCCGTCCTGGCCGGTGACGCCGGAAATGAGGGCGACTTTGTCACTCATCGATTCACACTGATTTCTGCTGATTGGCGGAAATGCCTTGAAACGCGCCTGCTCATAGCCGCGCCGCCTGCATTCGGCAATCCCGGCCGTCTGCCTTGGCTAATACGGCGTCGGTCCATTTCTCCAATGCGCCGGAAAGCTGCGCCTCGACGCTCGCCCGCGCACCGGCCGAAAGCCGGCTGCGCAATGGAAGGTCGTCCATCAGGCTTTTCATGGCGGCTGCGAGAGCGGACGCGGATTCCGCGGCCACGACCAGGCCGGACTGCCCGTCTTGCACGACGTCGCGAAGGCCCTCCTGCGCGTCGCTCACGATCGGCGGCAACCCCTCGCTCATGGCTTCGAGAACGGCATTGGGCATGCCCTCGAACCGCGCCGGGTGAACGAGCGCAATCGCCGCGCGATACCACGGGAACGGATCGTCCACGCGGCCCATGAAATTCACGCGATCGATGATGCGCGATTCGCGCGCCTGCGTTTCGAGCGCCTCGCGCAAGGGGCCGTTGCCGAGGATCGCAAGCTCCACCCCGTCGCATTCGCGTGCAACAATCGCGAACGCGGCGAGCAGCACATCATAGGCTTTCTGCGCATCGAGCCGGCCGGCGGCCAGGAAGAACGGCTTGCGCGCATCCAGCGTGTTGCCGGCTTCGCTCGCGCGCCGTAGCGGATTGGGAAGCCACATCAGCTTCCTTGCCGGAACGTAGCTTTTCATGGTCGCAATCGCGGCCTGCGAATTGGCAATCACCAGATCGGCGCGCCGATAAAAGACATGCCGCAGCGCATCCCAGATACGCCCAAGCGATTGCCGCGCCGGATCGTTGCGCTCGGAGATGATCACGCGCTTGCCGAGCCCAAGACAGGCGAGAATGCTCAGCACATTCATGCTGCCGACAAAGCTCAGGACGGTGTCTGCCGCGCTTGCGCGGATCGCGGCCCGCAAGTCGCGGATGCGAGCGGCATTGGCGGCAAGGCCCATGAGCGGATTGGCCGAAACGCCGCCGCCGCCGCCGATGACAACGCGGCGGACGCGATCGTCGAGCTTGAAGACGTCGGATTGCGCATTCGAAAAAGTGATGGCTGTCACCGCGATGCCGTTCGCCGCCCAGTGATTGGCCAGCGCGGACGCGACATGCTGCGCGCCGCCGCCGCCGAAACTCTCGATCACAATGGCGATTCCGGTCACGCGCGGCCCAGCAATCCGCGATAGACTTCGGCCACGGCTTGCGCATGCGCGGCGTCGGAGAAATTCATCTCGGCCCAGTTGCGCGCCGCGTCTGCCATTGCGCGAGCACGCGCCGGATCGGCCAGCAACGCGAGCGCCGCTTGCGCCAGCGCCTGCGGATCGTCGGGCGCGACCAGAAGGCCGGTGCGCTCCGGGGCGATGATTTCAAG
>CAMDXM010000130.1 GCA_945878025.1 Pseudorhodoplanes sinuspersici
GCTGGTGCAGATGGGGCCGCACAAGATCGACCGCAGCCGCTGGGACTGGAAAGAAGTGCCGGAAAATCCCTTCTTCTGTCCCGACGCCGCCGCGGCGGCCCTGTTCGCCGACGAGGTGAGCGGCGCGGAGGTGACGACCGGCACGCCGATCGCACTCGTGATCGACAATGTCGACCAGCGCTCGAAGGATTATTCGAAGATCAAGGACAAGTACCGGCCCGGACATGCCGGCTACACCTACGACGTCAAATACGGCGTGCACGATTATCGCGGCGGCGGGCGCGCCTCGGCGCGCGAAACGGCCGCGCGTGTTGCCGCCGGCGCCATCGCGCGCAAGGTCGTGCCGGGCATGATCGTGCGCGGAGCCCTCGTGCAGATGGGGCCGCACAAGATCGACCGGGAAAAATGGGACTGGAACGAGGTCGGCAACAATCCGTTCTTCTGTCCCGACAAGGCCATGGCCGAAAAATGGGAATCCTACCTCGACGGCGTGCGCACATCCGGCTCGTCGATCGGCGCGGTGATCGAGGTCGTGGCGGAGAATGTTCGGGCGGGGCTTGGCGCGCCGGTTTACGGCAAGCTCGACGCCGAGATCGCTTCCGCCATGATGGGCATCAACGCGGTGAAGGGCGTCGAGATCGGCGACGGTTTCGCCACGGCTTTATTGTCGGGCGAAGAGAATGCCGACGAGATGCGCATGGGCAATGACGGCAAGCCGCGCTTTCTCTCCAATCATGCCGGCGGGATACTCGGCGGAATTTCGACCGGACAGCCGATTGTCGTGCGTTTCGCGGTCAAGCCGACATCCTCGATCCTTAAAGCCAGGCAGACCGTGGATCGCCATGGCGGCGAAACCGACATCGCCACGACCGGACGCCATGACCCGTGTGTCGGCATCCGCGCGGTGCCGGTCGGCGAGGCGATGCTGGCATGCGTGATCGCGGATCACTATCTGCGTCATCGCGGACAGGTCGGAGAGGGGCCGGCATGGCCTTTCCCGGCGCGCTAGGATTTTGAAGTGATCGAGCAACACCGGTCCATCGAAGCGGCTATCGCGGCCATCGCGCACGGTGACATCGTCGTCGTCACCGACGACGACGACCGCGAAAACGAGGGCGATCTCGTGATGGCGGCGGTCCACGCCACGCCGGAAAAAATGGCGTTCATCATCCGCAATACCGCGGGGATTGTCTGCGTGCCGCTGCCGCTCGACCATGCGCGGCGGCTGCGGCTCGATCCGATGGTGTCGCAGAACGATTCACCGCATCACACGGCGTTCACCGTGAGCGTCGATTACGCGCACGGCACCACAACGGGCATTTCCGCCGAAGACCGCACCGCGACCGTGCGCAATCTCGCCAACGGCAATGCCGGCGCGAACGACTTCGTGCGTCCGGGGCATGTCTTTCCATTGATCGCCAGAGAGGGCGGCGTGCTGATGCGTTCCGGCCATACCGAGGCCGCGGTCGATCTCTGCAGGCTGGCGCGGCTCGAACCGGTCGGGGTGATTTGCGAACTCGTCAATGACGACGGCACGGTGATGCGCGGCCCGCAGATCGCGGCCTTCGCGGAGAAGCACAAGCTCGTCCGCGTGTCGGTCGCCGATCTGATCGCTTATCGTGAAGCGCGTGAAAAGCTTGTCGAGCGGGTCGGGGAATTTCCGGTGGCGTCGCCGATCGGCATGCTGCAGGGCTTCGCCTATGTGACGCCGTTCGATCCGCAGCATCACATGGCGTTCGTGCATGGCCGGATCGGCGATGGCCGCAATATTCCCGCGCGCCTGCACCGCGCCGACGTGATCGGCGATGTGTTCGGCGGCGCAAAGACCATCAATGCGGCGCTCGCGCGCTTCAAGGCCGAAGGACGCGGCGTGCTGGTTTATCTGCGCGACGGCACGGCGGGCGTTCCGGTCGCCTCGATTCCGCGGGATGGGGATACGGGATCGGACGCCGTTCGCGTGCAGCAATGGCGCGAAATCGGCCTCGGCGCGCAGATCCTCAAAGACCTCGGCATTTCCTCGATCCGGCTCCTGGCCTCGAAGAAACACACTTATGTCGGCCTTGGCGGCTTCGGAATAGAGATCGCCTCGACCGAGGCGATCGAGGGGTAGATGCTAGTCTTACTGTTTGAGAGACAGAATGCAACGTAGCCGATAAAATCGCTCGCGATTCTCGCAAAGCGGTTCTCATCGAATGCATGGTCTCGGTTGGCGGCATAGTGTGACTACAGGATTACTGGTAGCGTTGTTGCTATCGGGGACAGCTGGCGCCCAAGAAAATCGACAAGCCGATCCGGCTGCTGCGCCAGCAGACAATTCAAACAAGGTAGTCGTTATCCCCGACGCTTTGACGCTTCGATCGATCTTTGACGAGGCGGTCAAGCTATTTGCGGACGAGAAGACCTCAAACGAACCGGGCGAAAAACGAAAAGAAAGCCGCGAGCGAGCCGACCTCATCGCTCAGCAACAGATGGCCGCCGCTGCTGAACGGATGATCTTCCTAACGTGGATACAGATATGTGTAGGTATCGTCGGCAGTCTGTTTTTGGTTGGCACGCTAGCAACGAGCGTTCAAGCGACTCGGGCCGCGGTTAAGGCCGCCAACATCGCTGAACGTCATTTGATTGCCAGCGAAAGGCCATGGATACGATTTGAGGCTCGCCCAGCATCTGACCTGACCTTTCATGATTTCGGCGGCACGATGATGGCGCAAATCCTGTTTCAGAATGTGGGTTCGGGCACCGCCCAACGTGTGCGGTTCGAGAGCGGCGAGGTTAGTTTTTTCACTGACGATATTGCTGGCGAAATCGACAAATGGGCAGCCGAACGACTCCAAGCTTACGACCAAACGGATTGGCGAGGAGGCACAGTTTTTCCAAACGAAATTCAGAGTACGGATATTGGCTTACGGATCGACAAAAAGTGGCTGGATCACGCTGTTTTCGATCCCGAAACTCCATCTCGGAAAGCTGTGACGGCAGTATTTGTAATTAGTGCCACTTATACGTCCATCTTGGGTGGACCGCCGTTCCAGACCATCATTGCTCTGTGTCTCATGCAAAACACTCCCGATCAGCGCATGCGGAGTGTGTTCGTCGATGTCGATGAAAAGAGGCCGCGAGTGCCCGCGGACCAAATGGTTTTCAGCACATATCCGGGCACTTACAAAGCTGCGTGATATCCGTATAAGGCATCTTGCGCGCGCGCGGCCCCCGGCTGAAACTGACATTCCGGGATTTCGCTGAAGGAGAGATTCGCGATGCTGTTGCGCATCCGGCTTTTCACCGCGCTGACGCTGCTCGCGGCTCTGTTTGTTCCCGCGTCCTGGTCCGGCGCCGCGCCGATGCGAAGCGCCGCGCCCGAGCGCCCCGGCATTCCGGTCGACGTCGAACTCGTTATCGCGGTCGACATTTCCTATTCGATGGATCCCGAAGAGCAGGCTTTGCAGCGCGAAGGCTATATCAAGGCACTCACGTCACGCGAATTCCTGCAGGCCTTGCGGCAAGGCATCAACGGCAAGATCGCGGTGACCTATTTCGAATGGGCCGGCTATAGCGAACGCCGCGTGGTGGTGCCCTGGCGGCTGATCGAGGGGCCGGAATCGGCGGATGCGTTCGTGGGCGAGATCGCGGCGGCGCCATACCGGCGCGCCGCGCGCACGTCCATTTCCGGCGCGATCGAATTCGGCGCGGCGCTGTTCGAGGGCAGCGGTTATCGCGGCATCCGCCGCGTGATCGATATTTCCGGCGACGGCGCCAACAATAACGGGCAATTGGTCACGGTCGCGCGCGACGAAGCCCTGGCGAAGGGCATCACCATCAACGGTCTGCCGATCGTTGCGAAACGGCTGAACTACGCGACCATGGATATCGAAAAGCTCGACGTCTATTACGAGGATTGCGTGATCGGCGGCCCGGGCGCCTTCGTCATTCCGATCGAAAGCCGCGACAAATTCATCGAGGCGACCCGCACCAAGCTGGTGCTGGAAATCGCAGGGCGGATGCCGCCCGCGCGCGTCATCCGGGTGGCGGCGGACAAGCCGCGCGTATCCTGCACCATCGGCGAACGGCTCTGGCAGGAACGCTGGGGGAATTGACGATCCAACAGTAATTTCAGCTGTCATTCCGGACGCCGCGAAGCGGCGATCCGGAATCCAGAAACCACAAAGAAAATCGATCTAGCTGGATTCCAGGCTCGCTCGCGCCCCGGAATGACAGTTTTTATTAGCGACCGAACCGCGCCACGATCTCGACATGCGCGGTGTATTTGAACTGATCCACCGGCGTCACGGTTGACAGACGATAACCGCCGTCGATCAGGATGCGTGCATCGCGCGCGAAGGTCGCGGCGTTGCAGGACACCGCGATCACCAGCGGCGCCTTGCTCTTCGCCAGTTCGCGCGCCTGCGCCTCCGCGCCCTGGCGGGAGGGATCGAAAATCACGGCGTCGAAGATTTTCAGTTCCGGCGCGGTGAGCGGACGGCGGAACAGATCGCGCTTCTGCGCCGCGACCGGCTTGAGCCCCGGCGTCGCGGCGGCCGCGCGCGACAGCGCATCGAGCGCCGCCTCGTCGCTGTCGATCGCGGTGACTTTCGCAGCCTCCGCAAGCCGCAAGGCGAACGGTCCGACGCCGCAGAACAGATCGGCGATGGCCTTTGATTTTTCGGTATGACCGGCGACCAGCTGCGCCAGCGTCTCTTCGCCCAAACGCGTCGCCTGCAGGAACGAGCCCGGCGGCAAGGTGAGTGTCGCGCGCCCGATCGTCACCAGGGGCGCCGCGCGCTGCGTCACCATTTCGCCGTGCCGGGTGATGCGCGCGAGTGCGTGCTTTTCGGCAATGCGCGCCAGCGCCGACGTTTGCGCCGTGCCGATCGCGCCGGAACCGCGCACATCGATATCGAGCCCGTTCAGGGTCGCGGTCGCCTGGATATCGAGCGGCTTTCGCAGCGGCGAAAGCGCTTCCGCGATCGCCCAGGCCGCCGGAATGGTTCCGGCCATCGAGGGGCTGAGCACCGGGCAGGCGTCGATCGGAACCAGCGTGTGCGCACGCAAGGTGGAGAAGCCGACTTCGAGAATGTCTCGCGTCGCGTGCTTGCGCGCATGCAGCACCGCGCGTCTGCGTCCTTCGCCATGCGCGTCGATCAGCGCCTCGACCGGCGCGCCGATCCCGGCCTGCGCAAGCGCGGCAGCGACGAGATCGCGTTTCCACGCGCGATAGGGGGTTTGCGCCCAATGCTGGGTGGCGCAGCCGCCGCAAATTCCAAAATGCGGACAGAACGGGGCGACGCGATCCGCCGAGGAGTGATCGACGCGAAGAAGATTACGCCGGTCGGGATGTCCCGGAACGGCCTCAACATCCACCGTCTCGCCCGGCAACGTGTAAGGAACGAAGATCGGCTCATCCGCCGTCTCGGCAACGCCGTCGCCGCGGTGGCCTATGCGGGCAATGAGAAGGCGTTCGGTCAATGCCGATCCCCGAGATTGTCGTCGCCCGCGCAGAAGGTAGGGTGGGCCAAGGCGCGAAGCGCCCGAGCCCATGCGATGCAAAAAGAATGGCGGGCTCGCTTCGCTTAGCCCACCCTACGAAAACTTTCGCAGAGCATGATAGCCGGATAGTTCAGAATCTAAGCGAGCCTGACGGTCTCGGCCGCCACATCCTTGCCGAGCGCCTCGAACACGCGCTTGACGATGCCTTTGGCGTCGAGACCCGCCTTCGCATACATCGCATTGGGCGAGTCGTGGTCGAGGAATATGTCGGGCAGGACCATCACGCGCAGCTTCAGGCGGCCATCGAGCGCGTCATGGTCGGCGAGCGTCTGCATCACATAGGAGCCAAAGCCGCCGATCGCGCCTTCCTCGATGGTGATGAGCACTTCATGCTCGCGCGCGAGCCGCAGCACCAAGTCGGTATCGAGCGGCTTCGCAAAGCGCGCGTCCGCCACCGTGGTGGAGAGGCCGAAGCCCGCGAGTTCGTCGGCGGCCTTCAAGGTTTCGCCGAGCCGCGCGCCGAAATTAAGCAGCGCCACTTTTGTGCCTTCGCGCAGGATGCGGCCCTTGCCGATTTCGAGCGGGACGCCTTGTTCCGGCATGGTGACGCCGAGGCCTTCGCCGCGCGGGAAGCGGAATGCCGAAGGCCGGTCGTCGATCGCGGCCGCGGTCGCGACCATATGCACGAGTTCGCTTTCATCCGACGCCGCCATCACGATAAAGCGCGGCAAACAGCCGAGATAGGCGACATCGAACGCGCCGGCATGCGTCGGGCCGTCGGCGCCGACCAAGCCCGCGCGGTCGATGGCAAAACGCACCGGCAGCGACTGGATAGCGACATCGTGCACGACCTGGTCATAGGCGCGCTGCAGGAAGGTCAAATAGATCGCGGCGAACGGCTTATACCCCTCGGTCGCCAACCCTGCGCAGAATGTCACCGCATGCTGCTCGGCGATGCCGACATCGAAGCAGCGTTTGGGGAATTCCTTCTGGAACAGATCGAGGCCGGTGCCCGAGGGCATCGCGGCGGTGACCGCGACGATCTTGGAATCCTTGCGCGCTTCCTTGATCAGGCTTTCGGCGAAAACTTTTGTGTAGACCGGGGCGTTCGATTTCGACTTGGCCTGCGCGCCGGTGGCGACGTCGAACTTCACCACGCCGTGATATTTATCGGCGGAAATCTCGGCGGGCGCATAGCCCTTGCCCTTTTGCGTCACGACATGGACGAGGATGGGACCCGCTTCCGCGTCGCGCACATTTTTCAGGACCGGCAGCAGGTGATCGAAATTGTGCCCGTCGATCGGGCCGACATAATAGAAGCCGAGCTCCTCGAACAATGTGCCGCCCGTCATCATGCCGCGGGCATATTCCTCCGCGCGCAAGGCGCGCTGCTGGAAGAATTTCGGCAGATGCGCGGCGAGCTGCTTGCCGATCTCGCGCAGCGAACGGTAGGTCTTTCCGGAAATGAGACGCGCGAGGTAGGCGGACATGGCGCCGACCGGAGGCGCGATCGACATGTCGTTGTCGTTGAGGATGACGATCAGCCGCGAATTCATCGCGCCGGCATTGTTCATGGCCTCATAGGCCATGCCGGCCGACATCGCGCCGTCGCCGATCACGCAGACGACGTTGTTCTTCTTGTCTTCGAGATCGCGGGCGACCGCCATGCCGAGGCCGGCCGAAATCGAGGTCGAGGAATGCGCCGCGCCGAAGGGATCGAACTCGCTTTCCGCCCGCTTGGTGAAGCCGGAGAGCCCGCCGCCCGCGCGCAGCGTGCGGATGCGGCCGCGCCGGCCGGTGATGATCTTGTGCGGATAGGCCTGATGGCCGACGTCCCAGATCAGGCGGTCGCGCGGGGTATCGAAGATGTAATGCAGCGCGATGGTCAGCTCGACCACGCCGAGGCCGGCGCCGAGATGGCCGCCGGTGACGGCGACGGCGTCGATGGTTTCCTGGCGTAGTTCCGCGGCGAGCTGGGGAAGGTCTTTTTCCTCAAGACGCCGCAAATCCTGCGGAAGGCCGACTTGATCGAGCAGGGGGGACTTGGGCACTGATTTCTCCGCTCAGACGGCCGGGGCTCAAGCGCGGACGCCTTCGAATAGACCCATACAACACTCATAATGTAGGGCGCAATTTGGCTCAAAGGTAGCAACGGCCAAGCCCTTTTGGGGGCCTGTTCCGGCTCCCGCCCGCCAAGCCTCCGCCCCGTGATAGGATTCCGTGTCCCGAATCCGAAGTTCGCTTGAATTTGCAGCGACTCCGGTAGCGAACTTCGGATTCAAAGGGACACCAGGGTCATGCGATTCTAGTGTGGTTTTGGTTCAGTAGTCCCCTAACGGACGTGCCGCGTTAAGTAAGGGGACTTCTGAACCACCACACTAGTCGATTGGCCGCATGGTGAAACCCGTGGCCGCGCAATACCGGCTTGCGCAACGACAAAAAGGATGAGGGAAGGGTCATGGATCGGGTTGCCTTGGCGTTGCGGACCTTTTTTTCCCTGGCCATGCCCTATTTCCGGTCGGAGGATCGATGGGCCGGCCGCGCGCTGCTGGCGGCCATCGTCGCGGGCGAACTGGCGCTGGTCTATCTCGCGGTCCTGATCGCCAACTGGAATGCGAGTTTCTTCAACGCGCTGGAGCAGCGCAACTGGAACGCCTTCTCGCGCGAATTGATCGTATTCTGCCTGATCGTTCTCGGCGCGGCCGCGATCACGGCGAGCAATTATTTCTGCGGCCAGACCTTGCAGGTCCGATGGCGGCGCTGGCTGACGGCGAATTACGTCTCGTCCTGGATGGCGCAGGGGCGGCATTATCGCGTGCGCTTCGTCGCGCCAGAGGTCGACAATATCCATCTGCGTATCGCGAGCGACGTCTATCTCTTCATCCAGCGCACGCATGAATTGACCACCGGCCTGATCGGCAGCGTCACGACGCTGTTCACCTTCGCCTACATTCTGTGGGGCCTGTCGCGCGTGACGCCTTTGCCGCTGTTCGGGATGGACCTTTCATTTCCCGGCTATCTGATCGTGGGGGCGCTCGCCTATGCGCTGATCGGAACGCTGGTCGCGCACTGGATCGGATGGCGGCTGATCCCGCTCAATTTCAGCCAGCAGCGTTTCGAATCGGATTTCCGCTTCGCGATCGTGCGCGCGGCGGATCATTCCGAGCCGGTGGCGCTGATGCAGGGCGAGGGCGTGGAACGCGCGGAACTGGAGAACCGTTTCAACAATCTCGTGCGCAACTGGACGGCTTTGGTCGCGCGCCAGACCAAGCTCACCGGGTTCATCGGCGGTTACGCGCAGGCCTCGACCGTGGTTCCGATCCTGATCAACTCGCCGGCCTTTCTCGCCGGCGCCATTCCGCTCGGCTCGCTGATGCAATCGGCCTTCGCGTTTCAGCGCGTCGAGGGTTCATTCGCGTTTTGTCTGAGCGCCTATAGCAAGCTCGCGGAATGGAAGGCGTATATGGATCGCCTCTGGCAATTCGAGCAGGCGATGGTCGAGGTCGATCGCCATCGCGATCATGGCGCGCGCATGATCGCCGTTACGACCGGCAACGATCGCGATCTGCATGTCGATAATCTCGATGTGACATTGCCGGATGGCGCGCCGGTCGCGGCGCTTTCGCATCTCACGCTCGCGCCGGGCAGCCGCGTCATGGTCACGGGACCGTCGGGTTCGGGCAAGTCGAGCCTGTTTCGCGCTCTCACCGGATTGTGGCCGACGGGCGGCGGGACAGTGCGGTTGCCTGCCGATGCGGACGTGCTGGTGATGCCGCAGCGGCCGTATTTTCCGCTCGGCAGTCTGCGGCAGGCCATCGCCTATCCGCTCGCGGCCGGCGCGGTATCCGACCAGGATCTAAACGACGCGCTGTCGGCAGTCGGACTCGATCATCTCGGCGCGCGGTTCGACGAGGAGGCCGACTGGAATGTGCTGCTGTCGGGCGGCGAACAACAGCGCATCGCCATCGCGCGCGCGTTGCTGCGGAAACCGGCGGTTCTCCTGTTCGACGAACCGGTGGCGGCTTTGTTGGACTCTTTCGGCCACGAGCTTTACCGCATGCTGATCGAGAAGCTGCCGGGCACGATCATCATGACCATCGACCGCCGCGAAGTGCTGGCCGATCTGCACGGCCAGCGCATCGAGCTGAATGCGCCCGCCGCCGCGCCGCGGCAAACGGCTGGATTGACGGCCGCGCCCGCTTGACCGATTAAGAACGCAACACCGGAGCATTTGAGGAAACGTCATGTCGAAAATGAATTACTGGACCGATAAATGGGACCTGCACGAGGATATCTGTCCCTGCGATATTCACGTCAATGAATGGATCGCCGACAGGGCCTTAAAGAACAAGCTCATCTATCATTTCGGCACCGGCACGCATCATGTCGTCGGTATCGAACAGGCGCAGAACGGCTCCGGCAACGCGGTGGTTTCGATCACGGCGTCGATCGAGGAATACCAGGCCTATATCAAGCTCGTGACCGAGAATGCGCAGGTCGCAAAATCGTACCTGGCCTATTTCGGCGACATCTATCTGACCAATCCGCGATTGCTGCCGGACTTCGACATGGTGACCATGGTGCATCTGTGCGAGTTCTTCTTTCCGAATACCGACAGCCCGGAATATGGCGGACTGACCGACCGCAAGGTGCTCGACCTCTTCACCGACAAGACCAAGAGCGGCGGCCACATCATTTTCTATACGAAGTCGATGGGCGCGGAGAAGACCGCGGCGATCATTCCGGAATGGGAAAAGGCGAAGCCGGTCGAGCGCGTCGGGGAATTCAAGACGCTGCTGGTTTATAGGAAGAAGTGACGCGAAGCGTCATTCCGAGGCGCGCTTTCCTCTATATCCGTCATCCTGAGGTGCGAGCGAAGCGAGCCTCGAAGGATGCACGGCCAAGGTTCGTGAAAACTTGGCCGTCGCCCTTCGAGGCCCGCGCACGCAAGTCGGGTTTACCCGACTTGCGCCTTTTAAGTTGCTGATCTCGGGTAAACCCGAGATCAGTGCGCGGGCACCTCAGGGTGACGGAGAAGGACCTGAGAGTACCGCTATTTCACATCCAGCGGCTCGGCGCCTTTCGGCTTGCCGGAGGCATCGAGCGTGATCTTCTCCACGCGCGCCTCGGCGGCTTTGAGCAATTCCTCGCAGCGGCGCTTGAGCGCTTCGCCGCGCTCGTAGATCGAAACCGATTCCTCAAGCGGCACCTTGCCCTCTTCGAGCCGCTTGATGATCGTCTCAAGCTCCTCGATCGCCCGCTCGAAGGGCAGTTTCTTCACATCGGCGTGGGTATTGTCTGCCATCGCGGACTTTCCGACTCATTACTTGTCATGTGATTGTAGCGCGGCGTGCGGGCGGGACGCCAGAATCATTAAGTTTGAGCATGACGTTATCCGAAAACCGCTTCACAATTTTCGGCGTCATGCTCTTTACCCCCGCATCAGCCGCAAAACATGCGCGGCGGCGGATTTCGACAGGCCATCGAGGTCGTAGCCGCCTTCCAGCACCGAGACCAGGCGGCCTTGCGCGCGAGCGTCGGCAAGATCCATCAGCTTGCCGGTGGCCCAGGAGAAATCCTCCTCCACGAAATTGAGGCCTCCGAGCGGATCGTGCGCATGCGCGTCAAAACCGGCGGAGATGATGATGAGATCGGGTCCGAAGGCATTGAGTCGCGGCAGAATCACGCTTTCCATCGCTTCCCGGAATTCCTGGCCGCCATCGCCGCTGTGCAACGGCGCATTGACGATATTGTCATGCTCGCCGCGCTCGTCGCGCGCGCCGGTGCCGGGATAAAGCGGCATCTGGTGCGTCGAGCAATACATCACCGTCGGATCTTTCCAGAAAATCTCCTGCGACCCGTTGCCGTGGTGCACGTCGAAATCCACGATCGCGACGCGGCTCAAGCCATGCTTTTTTTGCGCGTGGCGCGCGGCGATGGCGACATTGTTGAACAGGCAGAAGCCCATCGGCCGCGCCGTCTCGGCATGATGGCC
>CAMDXM010000131.1 GCA_945878025.1 Pseudorhodoplanes sinuspersici
GGAGAGGGAAACTACTTGAATCGAACCGTCGGGTTGCGGCCGGCAAGATCGATGGCAGCGAATCCGGCCGAGGTCAAACCCTTGGCCGCGCAATCGCCCTGATCCATGATTTCGAATTTGGAACTGCGCGTGCACATCACGGCGTCGCCGCCCCAGTTGAGCGGCTTGCCGCTCTGTTGAAGCGCGCGGCCTGCGGCGTCGACCGCCTCGGCGAAGGAGTAAAGTTTTTTCGGCTGGCCGGTCACATCGGGACGCAGGCATTTGCCGGGCTCGACCCGATACCATCCGCGCGTCATCACGAGGCCCCGGTCCTCGATGCCGATCGCGGCCATGACGAGATTGGACGTGTCGTTGCACCAGGTGAAGGCATTGCCAGGTTTTTGCGCGGCGTCGAGCAGGACGTCGAAGAAATCCGAGCGGCCGGCGGCGGTCAGGCCGAGGTTATTGTCGATCAGGAATTGCCGGAGCGCGGCGTCGGTTTTTTCTCCACGCAGGCCGTCCACCGGGCTTGCGTCGTATCCGGCCGCGACCAGCAGCCGCTGGATGCCGGCGTCGCGCGCCTGCGTGTCGTCATATTCGGCGGCTTCCGCCAGCATGACCGTCGGCCCTTGTCCGTTGTCGGAAGGCTTGACCGCGCTGAAACGCACCGAGCGCTGTCCGCTGCGGCAATTGCGGGCGCCGCCGCTGACGAAATTTCCGTCCGCCACGCAAAAATCGACGTCGCCGGTTTGCGCCACCGGCGTTGGCCCGTAAACCGGATTCACCCGCGTATAAATGAAGATCTCGTCTGCGGTCAGCACGCCCTGCAGCACGCTGCGGCATTGGCCGGGGTCGACGCGAAACCAGCCGCGGCTCGTCGCCGCGCCGCGTTCCTGCACCGCGATCGCGGTTTCGGCGACATAGCTCATTCGATTGCAGATCTGCAGATCGGCGGATGCGGGCATGGCAAGCCCGATCGTCGCCGCGCATGCGGCGAGAAGGGTGACCGTGCATCTGATCGTTGCGTTCGTCATCGCCCGTGGCCGGAGCGCCGAATCGACTGCGCTAGCAAAGCGTTGAACCATGGCCGACAGCAAGCCCGGCCCACATCGTCCCACCGGCCGGAAAAGTTCCGAATCGCAATTTTTGTCCGTGAAATCTGAAATAAGTATTATATTTCAGTTACTTAAACGGCCTGTCGCGACAGCCGCCGGATACCTCACATTAATGAAGCATCTGTTATGACGATGCGCGGCGTGCTGGCGCGGTCTTTTGGCCCGGATACAGACCAATGTCATTCGACCCCCTGACATGGTTGCGGAATTCGACCGCAATGCCGGCTGCTGATGCATCGCCGGATCAAGCGTCCGATCTTGTCACTTGGTCGCCGCTGACATTCCTGGTGGATCGCGACGACGCCGGCGCGCGGCATGCATCGGCGCTCATGACCCGCTACGGCGCCGAGAATGTGATCCTCCCGGATTCGCATGCGCTCGCCGATGCGCTGTCGATCCGCGTGCCCGACATGATCATGCTGGACGTGCCAGCCGACGGCACCGACGCCATCGACACGATCCTGATGCTCAGCGAAAGAAATTTCAGCGGCGCGGTGCAGCTGACGAGCGAGCCGGGAGCCGCCGCGATCCAGACCGTCAGGCATCTCGGCAAGCGTCACACGCTGCAGATGCTGCCGGTCCTCCACAAACCGCTCGAAGAAGCCGCGCTCAGGGCGGTGCTGGAGTCCCAGGCGCAATTGCCGGCGGGCGCCCGCTTTCGCATCAGCCTCGATGAAGCGATCCAGAATGGCTGGATTCAGTTCTGGTATCAGCCGAAGATCGACCTCGCCCGGAAACGCGTGGTCGGCGCCGAGAGTTTCGCGCGCCTGTTCCATCCGCAGAAGGGTCTTCTCCCGCCGTCGGCATTTCTGGACGGCGCCAGCGACCAGAGCCTGCTTGCGCTCAACGAGCTCGCGCTGGTGAGCGCGCTCAAGGCCGGCCACGATTTCGCAAGGCTCGGCCTCAATCTCGAAATCGCGCTCAACGTCACCATCAACGCCTTGCGCAATCTGCCGGTGGCGCAAATCATCCGGCATTATCGCCCGCAACAACTCGGATGGCCCGGTCTCATCTTCGACGTGGTGGAAGAGCAGATCGTGCAGGACCTGCCCTTCGTTCACGAAATCTCGAAGGTGCTGCGCGGCTCATGCGTCAGGCTCGCCATCGACAATTTCAGCGGCAGCCTTTTGTCACGCGCGAGTCTGAAGAGCATTTCGTTCGCGGAATTGAAGATCAAACGCAATTTCGTCGCAAAATGCGACAGCAGCTCCACCGAGGCGGTGATCTGTCAAACGCTCATCGATCTGGCGCACGATCTCGATTGTCAGGCGGTCGCGATCGGCGTCGAACAGAAAGCCGAGGCGCGCGCGCTGCAGAGAATGGGATGCGATATCGCGCAAGGCTATCTGTTCAGCCAGCCGCTTCCGTCGGAGCAGCTCTTGTCGCTCCTGCGCAGGCGGCTCGCGCGCCGGAATTCGGCGGCGTAACCCGAACCGAAACACTCTCAACCCTCATGGTGAGGAGCACTGCGAAGCAGTGCGTCTCGAACCGCGAGGCCCGTATCCGGGCCGCCTGCATCCTTCGAGACGCATCGCATCGCGATGCTCCTCAGGATGAGGCGGAATGACAGCGCGATTTGAAGTCTGCAGCGGCAAAGTTCAAATCAGCGACGACCGCTCTTCGCCGATCGTATCGCCGGCGGCGATCTCGCCGCCGCCGGTCACTTCGGCATAAACGCCGCAATCCATGTGGCCGAAAGCCTGCATCAGCGTCTTCGGGATTTGTAGGTCGCGGATGCCGGTGCCGGGCTCCACATCCGTGGCCGCGCAGCGCACGATGCGCTTGACGACCTTGAGCCGCGCATGCCCGGCGTGAATGGTTTTTCCGAGCAGGCTGAATTCATGCCAGGCCGGCCAGCCGTTCACATAGACATTGCCGCGAAAGCGCAGGGGGTCGACCGGCACGCCCACGGCATTCTCAAGCGCCGCCACCGAGGCGAGATTGATGATGGAGACGACCTTGGCGGCGACATCCGAAAAGCTGTGCCCGTCGGCATGCAGCACCTTCGGGGACCCGCGCAATTCGTCCGCGCAATAGCCGGCGAAGAATCGCTCGATCGCGGCGCGCCCTTCCGGGGTGCGGAGGTCGCCGCGCGCGGCCTCTTCGCCGTTTTGCACGATCGAAAGGGTATGGCTCGCGTCGTGATAGCGCGTCCTGAGCGCGGCGAGACGCTCGTTGCGCATGAGCATCAGGAATCGCTGCTTCGGAAAATAGCCGGGGGCCGCCGGGTCGAAGCCTGAAGGGCCGTTTTCGATGGCGTAGAGGCGGTCGGCGGGCAGCGTCTGGCCGGGCACCAATTCGACGCGCGGCAGGCTTTCGGGGGTCAGTCCCTTCACCGGATAGCGGTAAATCGATTGAATTGTCGCCGTCATGCAAGTTGCTGCGCGCCCGCCGAACGATCTTATATTTTGACGATGACATTGCCGATTGTTCCGCGCTCGACGGCTTCGTGCGCGGCCGCGGTTTCTGCCAGCGGGAATGTCGGCCCGACGCGATTCACCAGCTTGCCTTGCTCGAGTGCGCTATTGATTCCGGCTATGGCGCGATCGCGCTGTTGCGCGTCGAGCTGATAGACCAGAAAGAATTGCAGCAGGACCGAATTCTGCAGGCAGAAGAAACCGGGAATCGTCGCCTCCGGACCCGTGCCGTAAACGATGACGCTGCCCTTCGGCCGCAGCACGGCGGGGATCAATTTGGCGTTGGCGGTGAGATCCATCTCGATGATGGCGTCCGCCCCGCGTTTGCCGGTGATCTCGGCCACCCGCGCTCCGACATCCTCGCGCTTGTAGTCGATGCAATGGTCGGCGCCGGCTTCGCGCGCTGCGGCGGCCTTGTCCGGCGACGATATTGTGGTGATGACAGTCGCCCCTCGGGCCTTGGCGAACTGGATGGCGTATTGGCTCACCGATCCGGCGCCGCCTGAAACGAACAAGGTCTTGTTGTTGTCTGCGCCGGCGAGCTCAATCGCGTGATAAGCCGTCATCGCGGGTATGCCGAGACAGGCGCCTTCCTCGAAGCTCACATTCTTCGGTAGCGGCACGGCCTGGCTGGCCGGCAACGCGACGAATTCAGCGGCCGTGCCGAACGGGCGCTGCCACTGCCCATTCCAGACCCATACCCGTTCGCCAATCCGTGACTTCGGAACGCCGTCGCCGACAGCTTCGATTTCTCCGGCGCCGTCGCTTTGCGGGATCACGCGCGGGAAGGCGAGTTTGCGCAGGCCCCGGCTTTTTACGTCGGACGGATTGACGCCTGACGTGCGAAGCCGCACGCGAACCTCGCCAGGACCGGGATTGGGCGTTTCAACGTCCTCCACGCGCAACACGTCGCGCGCGGGGCCGTTGGCTTCGTAAAATACAGCACGCATTTTTTTCCAATTTCCCGATATCTCGCAAACTGGCGTGAAGGGTAATGCCAGATTGCCTGGAAGCCCAGCCGCGCGGTCAGCGCCGCCCGCCCTTCGATTTGAGGTCGATCAAAGACCGGCTCGACAACTTGCAGCTAAAATTACCCAAAGACCTACTTCCGCCTGCCGGACTGGCTCCCTAAATCTGTCCCGGACGGATGCTTCCGGGGTCCGTCCAGTCCAACAGCTCGCCTATGAGGGGGCCTTATTTATGGATTTTGAGAAATTCACCGAACGTGCGCGCGGTTTCGTACAATCCGCGCAATCCCTTGCGCTGCGTGAGGGGCATCAGCAATTCGCGCCCGAACACCTTCTAAAGGTCCTGCTGGACGATCCGGAAGGGCTGGCCGGCGGCCTGATCGACCGTGCCGGCGGCCGCTCGCGCGACGCCCTGGCGGCGGTCGAGGCCGCGCTCGCCAAAATGCCGAAAGTGTCCGGCGGCGGTTCCGGTCAGCTTTATCTTGCGCCCGCGACCGCGCGGGTCTTCGAGCAGGCGCAGAAGGTCGCAGAAAAGGCCGGCGATTCCTTCGTGACGGTCGAGCGGCTGCTGCTGGCGCTGGCGCTCGAAAAGGATAGCGACGCCGGAACGATCCTCGCCAAGTCAGGCGTCACGCCGCAAAATCTCAACGCGGCGATCGAAAGCCTGCGCAAGGGCCGCACCGCCGACTCGGCCACGGCCGAGAACGCCTATGACGCGCTGAAGAAATATGCCCGCGATCTGACGCAGGCCGCGCGCGACGGCAAGCTCGATCCTGTCATCGGCCGCGACGAGGAAATCCGGCGTACGATTCAGGTTCTCTCCCGCCGCACCAAGAATAACCCGGTGCTGATCGGCGAGCCGGGCGTCGGCAAGACCGCCATCGTGGAAGGGCTTGCCTTGCGCATCCTCAATGGCGACGTGCCGGAAAGCCTTCAGAACAAGCGCCTGCTGGCGCTCGATCTCGGCGCGCTGATTGCCGGCGCGAAATATCGCGGCGAATTCGAGGAGCGGCTGAAAGCCGTGCTGAACGAAGTCATCGGTTCGAGCGGCGAGATCGTCCTGTTCATCGACGAGATGCACACGCTGGTCGGCGCTGGAAAGGCCGACGGCGCGATGGATGCGTCCAATCTG
This sequence comes from Pseudorhodoplanes sinuspersici, assembly GCA_945878025.1. Lineage (GTDB taxonomy): Bacteria > Pseudomonadota > Alphaproteobacteria > Rhizobiales > Xanthobacteraceae > Pseudorhodoplanes > Pseudorhodoplanes sinuspersici_B. Next base: position 5,612 of record CAMDXM010000131.1, read on the forward strand.
CTCAAACCCGCGCTCGCGCGCGGCGAGCTGCATTGCATCGGCGCGACCACGCTCGACGAATACCGCAAGCATGTGGAGAAGGACGCCGCGCTGGCGCGGCGTTTTCAGCCGGTCTTCGTGTCGGAGCCGACGGTCGAGGATACCGTGTCGATCCTGCGCGGCCTCAAGGACAAATACGAGCAGCATCACGGGGTGCGGATCGCTGACTCGGCGATCGTCGCCGCCGCGACCTTGTCGCACCGCTACATCGCCGACCGCTTCCTGCCCGACAAGGCGATCGACCTTGTCGACGAGGCGGCGGCGCGGCTGAAAATGCAGGTCGATTCCAAGCCGGAAGAGCTCGATTCGATCGATCGCGAAGTGGTGCGGCTGAAGATCGAACAGGAAGCGCTCAAGAAGGAAAGCGATGCCGGCTCGAAGGAGCGTCTGAAGCGGCTGGAATCCGAGTTGAAGTCGCTCGAAAAGCAGTCCGCCGATCTGACCGGCCGCTGGAAGTCGGAAAAGGACAAGCTGTCCGACGCGCAGAAGCTCAAGACCGAACTTGAGCATTTGCGCACCGAATTCGCCAACGCGCAAAGGCGCGGCGAATATCAGCGCGCCGGCGAACTGGCCTATGGCCGAATCCCCGAACTCGAAAAGAAGCTGAATGCGCTCGAAGGCAGCGAAGGCAAATCCGGCGTCGTGATGGAGGAGGCGGTCACCGCCGACCATATCGCGCAGGTGGTCTCGCGCTGGACCGGCGTGCCGGTCGACCGGATGCTCGAAGGCGAGAAGGACAAGCTCCTGCGCATGGAAGAGCAGATCGGGAAACGCGTCGTCGGCCAGGCGGAAGCGGTCAAGGCGGTGTCGACCGCCGTGCGCCGCGCCCGCGCCGGGTTGCAGGATCCGAGCCGCCCGATCGGCTCGTTCATGTTCCTTGGGCCCACGGGCGTCGGCAAGACCGAGTTGACCAAGGCGCTCGCCGAATTCCTGTTCGACGACGAGGCCGCGCTCCTTCGCATGGACATGTCGGAATACATGGAGAAGCATTCGGTCGCGCGTCTGATCGGCGCGCCTCCGGGCTATGTCGGTTACGACGAAGGCGGCGCGTTGACCGAAGCCGTGCGGCGGCGGCCTTATCAGGTCATCCTGTTCGACGAGATCGAAAAGGCGCATCCGGATGTCTTCAACGTGCTGCTGCAGGTGCTCGACGACGGACGGCTGACCGACGGTCAGGGCCGCACGGTCGATTTCCGCAACACGCTCATTGTCATGACCTCCAATCTCGGCGCGGAATTCCTGGTCAGCCAGAAGGAAGGCGAGGATACCGACGCCGTGCGCGATCAGGTGATGGCGGTGGTGCGTTCGGCCTTCCGGCCGGAATTCCTCAACCGCGTCGACGAGATCATCCTGTTCCACAGGCTCAAGCGCAGCGAGATGGGCCGCATCGTCGATATCCAGATGGTCCGGCTGCAAAAGCTGCTGGAGGATCGCAAGATCACCGTGTCGCTCGACGCCCAGGCGCGCGAATGGATCGCCGACAAGGGCTACGATCCGGCTTACGGCGCGCGGCCCCTGAAGCGGGTGATCCAGAAGTCGCTGCAGGATCCGCTCGCGGAATTGATCCTGTCGGGCAAGATCAAGGACGGCGATACGGTGAAGGTGTCCGCCGGCAAGCACGGCCTGACGTTCAACGGTGTTGCGACCGCGCAAGCGGCGTAATCGCCGCTTATGGAATGCAAATGGCCGGGCTCGCGCCCGGCCATTTCTTTTTTGTCATGCCCGCGCAAGCGGGGCATCCAGCTTTCAGGGATTTGCGGTGCGTAAAGTGGTGCTGGATCGCCCGCCTTCGCGGGTGATGACAGCAGAGGTCGGGCGACCGCAGGTGAGAGTGTGAGGCAGCCTCACGCCTTCACGTTCATCAACGAGCGCACATGCGCGACGAATTCGCGCGCTTGATATTTGCGAAGGCCTTTGACGTCGAGCGGATTGATCCCGCCCGAACTTTCCACACTCACCGAATCCCAGATCAGCCCGCGGTCATGCGCGATCTCGGCGATATGGGTCATGGGCAAGTGTTCTTCCTGCCGCGACCATGGCGTCAGCCAGAACCCGACATGGCTCGTGGAGATGCCGTGCTTGTCGGCGGCGATGCTCGGCGGGAACAGGAATGAGGTGATATTGAACGTGCACAGCGCCCAGATCCGGCTGGAGCGGACCTCGTAATGCGCTTCGCCGGGAGTGATGAGGCTCAACGCATATCCAATCGTGCTGTGAGGGGGAACCTGCGTTCCGTGAGGGAGAAAATCTACTTGCTGCTTTGTGCGACGCGCGCCGGCTGCGACATCATGTTGTCGAGACGGTCGCGTTCCTGTTCGAAACCCGCCAATGTCGGGCCGTCGAGCGCGCGGCCGCGCGGCAGTTTGATGCGCATCGGGTCGACGAAACGGCCGTTCACCAGCACCTCGTAGTGGACATGCGCGCCGGTGGAGAGGCCGGTCGAGCCGACGAAGCCGATCACCTGGCCCTGGCGCACGCGCACGCCGGGCTCCATGCCTTTGGCGAAGGCGGTCATGTGGCCATAGGCCGTTTCGTATCCGTTGGCGTGGCGCATGCGGATGTATTTTCCGTAGCCGCCTTCCCAGCCGACCTTGTCGATCACGCCATTGCCGGCCGCGAAGATCGGCGTGCCGTAAGATGCGCTCCAGTCCACGCCGGTATGCATCTTCATGTAACCGAGGATCGGATGTTTGCGGGCGCCGAAGCCCGATCGCATGACGGCTTCGTTGACCGGTTTGCGGACCAGGAATTTCTTCGCGCTCTTTCCGGTCTCGTCGTAATAGTCGACGACGTTATCGTCGGTGGTCTGGAAGCGGTAGAATTTCTTGACCTCGCCGCCGACCGTGAGCGAGGCGAACAGCACGTCGTTCTTGGTTTCGACGCCCGGCGTTTCTTCCTCGCCGGCATAGAGCACGTCGAAGGAATCGCCGGCCTGCGCCTTGCGCTGGAAGTCGACATCGTAGGAATAGATGCGGATCAATTCGTCGATGACCGGGCGCGGGATCTGATTGCGCAGCGAGGTCTCGTAGATGCTCTGGTAGAGGCGGGTGCCTTTGCCGTCGTCATCGTCGTCGCCGTCGCCGGTATCGGCGACCTCCGTGTTGATGCTCGACACGTCGACCGCGACGTATTTTCCCATATCCGACAGCGCCACGACCGCCTCGATGGCGCTTTCGTTGGCGACAATCACGCGGATCGGCTGTTGCCGCTGGCCGCCGAAAATCTGCGAGAGAAGAACGCGCAATCGCAGGCCCTCTTTAAGGCCATTGTCGCGGCCGCGCGGTCCGAGAATGGCGGCGATAGCCTTGATCTCTTCCGGCGTCGCTCCGAGATCGCGCAGGATGTTCGTAACGTTGTCGCCCTTCTTGACCGGGATCGAACGCTCGCTCCAGGAATTGCCGCCGGTGGTCTGGTTCGCGGTTTTCGGCAGCAGCGTGATGTTTTCAGGGACGATGCGGGTCTCGAAACCGCGATAGGGGTCGGGCGCGGAATCGGCGGGCGCATAGGCGAGCTGCCCGGGCTGGGCGACCGCGACGGTGAACGGTTTGCCGCCATTGCGGCTGGTCCAATTCGCGGCTTCGCGGACGCTGACGAGGACGTCGTCGACCGGCATCACGCTTGCGATCTTCATGCGCGTGACCATCGGGGCGAGGTCGCGCATGACAAAGGACACTTCGGCATCCGGCTCGGCATTGGCCGCGGGTTCGTCCGGACCCGCGCCGTCGGCGGAGCCTTCCGACAGCATTTTCTGCGGATTGAAGGGCGGGATATTCGCCGACAATTCCGACACCGACAGCGACAGATTGGCGGAGACGCGCACGAACGGCCGCACGCGCACGACTTCGCGGCTGCCGACGCGGCTTGTCATGGACATGCGCACGACCTGGCGCGCACCGGTATTTTCTCCCGGCGGCGGGAGCTTGTCGGCCTTGCGCGCGCCGGCCAGACGATCGACCGCGCCGCGCAACGCGCTCTCGACGCGCTCCGGCAAGGCGGCGAAATGCGCCTCGCCGTCGAGCGATGTGAAGACGGCGCCGCCCATCAAGGCTGCGCCGCAAAGCCCGGTCAGAATCGTGCCGGAAAACCATTGCGCCGAGATGCGGCGGCGATCGATGACGCCATGCGTCTCGCCGTCGACGGACAGCGGCGGCTCGTTGCCGAGGTCGATCGGATCGGGTTCTCCCCTGACCCGGTATGATCCGCGCCTTCCGTCCAAACTATCCGTCCTGTCATTGCCCTTCGCGCACGCGCGGACGCGCGTGAACGTCGAGAATCCGCCGGTATCGGGCTTGATGCGAGAGTACTAGAGCGATTTCAGGATACGATGCCGAGCCGGTCGCAGGCCAGCCCGTCATGAGCCGTCCAACGCCAATTCACCCGCGATCTGAAACGCTTGGTCGTCGACCCCACACACTGCCTGATCCCTAGCGGGACAGCACGTCGCAGGAATGTGGCTTGAGTGCGGCGCAACAGCCGTTCCGGCCCTTCCAGGACGTTAAGGTACGCGACTCACGGCCTGGCCGGCCTCCCGCATTGCAGAAAAATGAATTTGGAGCCGATTTTCCCGGGTTTGTTGTTGACAGGGGAAAGGCTCGAACCCTATATACCGCCCTCACGACGGGCCGCCCGCCTCCACTATCTGGGCGCGATGGCTCGTCTAAGAAGCATCTCACTGAGCATAGTGAAAGCGGCTTCCGAGGTTGATCGGAAGCCCTGTGCTTCGAGCGCGATTAGGTAAGACTTTCCGGTTCACCGGGAAGTGGAAACCGCCAGGTTTCCGGGCTGTTTGAAAATTGAATCGGAAGAAAGAGAAACGTGGACGGCGGAGTCCTTGCGGGCCGCTTCCTTGTGAAAGGGAAACCTTTTGCGAAGAGCGGTCGCGGAAGAGATACGGCGGTTCACGTTTTAAGGTACATCGCTGCTCGCGAAAGCGATCAGTGTATGGACCTCGTCAAAGATGTGGCGGTGCAGGGAATTCGTTTTCTGTATCGCTGCGCTAAACGTGTGATCAGCCGAGATCAAAATCTCATCCAACTTGAGAGTTTGATCCTGGCTCAGAGCGAACGCTGGCGGCAGGCTTAATACATGCAAGTCGAGCGCCTGTAGCAATACAGGAGCGGCAGACGGGAGAGTAACACGTGGGAACGTGCCCTTTGGTTCGGAACAACACAGGGAAACTTGTGCTAATACCGGATAAGCCCTTACGGGGAAAGATTTATCGCCAAAGGATCGGCCCGCGTCTGATTAGCTAGTTGGTGAGGTAATGGCTCACCAAGGCGACGATCAGTAGCTGGTCTGAGAGGATGATCAGCCTCATTGGGACTGAGACACGGCCCAAACTCCTACGGGAGGCAGCAGTAGGGAATATTGGACAATGGGCGCAAGCCTGATCCAGCCATGCCGCGTGAGTGATGAAGGCCTTAGGGTTGTAAAGCTCTTTCGGCGGGGAAGATAATGACGGTACCCGCATAAGAAGCCCCGGCTAACTTCGTGCCAGCAGCCGCGGTAATACGAAGGGGGCTAGCGTTGCTCGGAATCACTGGGCGTAAAGCGCACGTAGGCGGACTCTTAAGTCAGGGGTGAAATCCTGGAGCTCAACTCCAGAACTGCCTTTGATACTGGGAGCCTTGAGTTCGGGAGAGGTGAGTGGAACTGCGAGTGTAGAGGTGAAATTCGTAGATATTCGCAAGAACACCAGTGGCGAAGGCGGCTCACTGGCCCGATACTGACGCTGAGGTGCGAAAGCGTGGGGAGCAAACAGGATTAGATACCCTG
>CAMDXM010000132.1 GCA_945878025.1 Pseudorhodoplanes sinuspersici
TGTGCCGCTGGTGCGGCATGCCTATGCGCTCTGGCGCGATCTCGAAACGGCGTCGGGACAAAAGCTTCTCACCGTCACCGGCATCGCGGAAATGGGGCTGCCGGACAGCGCCCTGGTGCAGGGCACGCTCGCCTCGTCGCGCCAGCACAATTTGCGGCATGAGGTGCTGGACGCGCGCGCCCTCATGGCGCGTTACCCGCAATTCCATCTGCCCAAGGATTTCGTCGGCGTGGTGCAGCCCGATGGCGGATTTCTCGAACCGGAAAAAGCGATCCATGCCCAGCTCGCGCTTGCCAAGGCTGCCGGCGCGCAAATCCGCACCGGCGAAAAGGTGCTCGCGATCGAGCCCCATGACGGCGGCGTGCGGGTGACAACGCAGAACGGCACGATCGAGGCCGGCGCGGCAATCGTCGCCGCCGGCGCATGGGCTTCGAGCCTTCTGCCCAAGGGCGCGCTGCCCCTGCATGTCACGCGGCAGGCGCTGATCTGGGTCAAGCCGGACGAGCCCGCCTTGTTCGCGCCGGACCGGTTTCCGGTCTTCATGATCGAAAGCGCGGGCGGCATCCATTACGGCTTCCCCATGCATGACGGCGCCGTGAAGGTCGCGCTGCATCACCACGAGCGGGAGGCGGTCGATCCGGAAACCTACGACCAGACAGTGTCCTCGCGCGACGAGGCCATGATCCGCTCCGGGATCGGCGCTTTCATCCCGGCCGCCAATGGCGCCCGCGTCGCGGCCAGGACCTGCCTCTACACCATGACCCCCGACGAGGACTTCGTGATCGGGCCGCTGCCCGGCAGCCCGGGCATCATCGTGGCCTCGCCATGCTCCGGCCATGGCTTCAAATTCGCGCCCGCCATCGGCGAAATCCTGGCCGACCTCGCCACCGGGGGCGAAACCCCGCACGACATCGGCCGTTTCTCCCCGGCGCGGTTTTGACGTTGCACGGCGCGGCCGGATCGCTAACCTTTGCGCAGAACAAGATTTGCCGCATTGCGGAAAAAGACTTCGAGGGAACGACCATGCTGGGATTGATGCAGGACTGGCCGCTTCTTTGCCATCGCATCATCGACCATGCCGCCATCCACCATGCCGAGCGGCCGGTGATTTCGCGCTCGATCGAAGGCCCTATCCACAAGACCAATTACGGGCAGATCCGAAAACGCGCTTTGCGCGTCGCGCAGCGGCTCGATCGCGACGGCATCAAGCTCGGCGACCGCGTGGCGACGCTGGCCTGGAATTCATGGCGGCATCTCGAATGCTGGTACGGCATCCTCGGCCTCGGCGCGATCTATCACACCGTCAATCCGCGCCTGTTCCCCGACCAGATTTCCTGGATCATCAATCATGCCGAAGACCGCGTGATGATGACCGACCTCACGTTTCTGCCGTGTCTTGAGTCTCTTGCCGACAAGCTGCCGAGCATCGAGCGCTATGTCGTCCTGACCGATTCCGCGCATATGCCCGCGACCAAGCTGAAAAACGCGGTCGCCTACGAAGACTGGATCGCCGAGGCCGACGGCGATTTCGCATGGAAGACGTTCGACGAGAATACCGCGGCCGGCATGTGCTACACGTCCGGCACCACCGGAAATCCCAAGGGCGTCGTCTATTCACACCGCTCCAACGTGCTGCATTCGATGACGGCGAGTTTCGCGGATGCAATGGACTGCTCCTCGCGCGACGTCGTCATGCCCGTGGTGCCGATGTTCCACGCCAATTGCTGGGGCCTCGCCTTGACCGCCCCGATGCAGGGCGCCGCTTTGGTGATGCCCGGCTGCAAGATGGATGGCGCCTCGATCTACGAATTGCTCAACGATTATCGCGTCACCTTCACGGCCGCGGTGCCGACGGTCTGGCTGATGCTGCTGCAATATCTGGAATCGACCGGGTCGAAACTGCCCTATCTCGAGCGCGTGGTGATCGGCGGCTCCGCCTGCCCGCGCGCCATGACGCAGAAATTCGAAGACCATTACGGCGTGCGCGTGATCCATGCCTGGGGCATGACCGAAATGAGCCCGCTCGGCTCGCTCTGCACGCTCAAGCCGGAATATGCGGACCTGCAGGGTGACGCGAAGCTCGACCTGCTGCAGAAGCAGGGGCATCCGCCCTTCGGCGTGGAAATGAAGATCACCGACGACAACGGCAAGGAACTGCCGTGGGACGGCAAGACTTTCGGCCGCCTCAAGGTGCGCGGCGCCTCGGTCACCAAGTCCTATTACAAGGGCGACGGCGGCGACATTCTGGACGATCAGGGCTTCTTCGACACCGGCGACGTCGCGACCATGGACCGCTATGGCTATATGCAGATCACCGACCGCGCCAAGGACGTGATCAAGTCCGGCGGCGAATGGATCTCGTCCATCGACATCGAGAATCTCGCGGTCGGCCATCCGAAGGTCGCGGAAGCCGCCGTGATCGGAATCCGCCACCCGAAATGGGACGAGCGGCCCCTGCTCGTGATCGTCATGAAAAAGGGCGAAAAGGCCTCCAAGAAGGACATCCTGGATTTCATGGCCGGAAAGATCGCCAAATGGTGGATGCCCGACGATGTTGCCTTCGTCGATGAAATTCCGCATACCGCGACCGGCAAGATCCAGAAAATGGCCTTGCGAGATATTTTCAAGGACTATGTGCTGCCGACGACAGAAGCAGCCGAGTGACCCACCCGGCGGCGCGCGCCGCCCAGGGAAGCCGCCAAGGAAACCGCCATGGACATCGCCATGCGCGGCCGCCTGAATTCAGGACCGTTTTAAAGAATGGCCAGACTGCGCTTCACCGACGATCCGACTTCGCGTCTCGCCATCTGGGCGCGGCGGCTGGCGCTTTTTGCGCTGGCCGCGACGCTGCTCTCGATCATCGTCGTGCGATCCGGCTTTCTGGAAATCGAACCGTCCCTTGCCACCTTCGGCGGCGCGCTGGTTTTCGCGGCCCTGGCGATCCTGACCGGACTTGCGGCATTCGTGACGATCTGGAAAGACGGCCTCAACGGCCTCGGCCATGCCGTGCTGGCGATCGCGATCGGCGGCCTGCTGCTGATCTATCCGGGCTATCTTGGCGTGAAGGCGTATCGGCTGCCGGCGATTTCCGACGTCACCACCGATCCGATCGATCCGCCGCGCTTCGAAGCCATCGCCCGCGTGCGTCCGCGCGGCGCCAATCCGGTCATCTATGCCGGGCTTTACGCGGCCGAACAGCAGCGGCGCGCCTATCCTGAAATCGAGCCGCTCCTCCTGAGCGTGCCGCCGAAAACCGCCTTCGACGCCGCGCTCACCGTCGCCAACAAGCGGCGCTGGCGCGTGATCGATACCCGTGACCTGACGCCCGGCCGCGCCGAGGGCCGCATCGAGGCGGTGGCGCGCACGCCGGTCATGGGTTTCCGCGACGACATCGTGATCCGGGTGCGTCCCGCGCCCGACGGATCGCGGGTCGATGTGCGCTCCGCCTCGCGTTATGGACGCCACGATTTCGGCGCCAATGCCGCGCGCATCCGCAGCCTGCTGGACGACATCGACGACATCGCCGTGCCGCCCGTGGAAAAGGTGGACAAAAAGAAGCCGCCGCCCGGAAAGGGCCAGAAGGCTCAGGCGCCCAAGCGATAGACGCCCGCGATCGAAGGCGCGCCGTCGGTGGCGACCTGTCCGCGCGCGGCCAGATCTTCCAGATGCGCCAGCACCGACAGCCCGGCCGCGCCGGTGAGGCGCGGATCGATCCCGATATAGATCGCGCGCACCAATGTCGGAATATCGGCCTCGCCTTTGGCGAGCCGGTGCAGGATCGATTCCTCGCGGCCCTCGCGGTGGCGGATATAGCTGCGCACGAAACGCGGCGCGTCCTTGATCGGATTGCCATGTCCGGGAAAATAAGTCTCTTCGCTGCGCCCGGTCAGCTTGCGGAGCGAGTTCATGTAGTCGCTCATTGCCCCGTCCGGCGGCGCGACGATGGAGGTCGACCAGCCCATCACATGATCGCCGGAAAACAGCACGTTCGATTCCTTGAGCGCATAGGCCATGTGGTTGGCGGTATGACCGGGCGTCGTGACCGCTTCGAGCGTGAAGCCCTTGCCGCTGACAACCGAACCATCGGTCAGTGTCACATCCGGGCGAAAGTCGGTATCCGCGCTGGCATCGAGCGGGTTTAACTCGCCGATATTGAGCGGCCGCGAGGCGCGATGCGGGCCCTCGCCATAGGTCATGGCGCCGGTTGCCTTTACGATCTGCGGCGCCGCCGGCGAATGATCGCGGTGCGTGTGCGTGATGAAAATGTGGCTGACATTTTCGCCGCGAACGGCGTCGAGCAAGGCGGCGATGTGCTTTTCGTCGTCCGGCCCGGGATCGATGATCGCGACGTCGCCGCGCCCCACGATATAGGTCACCGTTCCCTTGAAGGTGAAGGGATTGGCGTTGCCCGCGCAGAGCGCGCGGATCCCGGGAGCGACTTCCTTTGCCACACCCGGAACGAGATCGAAGCTCCGGTCGAAGGGAATGTCCTCGCTCATGGCGTCACATTGATCTGCAAAGGGTCTCGCGCCGCCGTCGGGCTTGAGGCACGCGGCCAAACCCAATATACGGTCCTTAAAGACCGGAACATCTTCAGACGGGGGATATCAGCAATGCAGGCCAATGTAACGACGGATTACACGCTCGCGGGCGCGCTCTGGCCGCAGACCGCAAGAGGCGGTTTCCTCCGCATGGCCGTGCTGGCGATCGCCGGCGCAGCGCTTCTGACCCTCGCCGCCAAGATTCGCGTACCATTCTATCCGGTGCCGATGACGCTGCAGACGCTTGTCGTTCCGCTGATCGCCTGCGCCTATGGTTCGCGTCTTGGGGCTGCGACGATCCTTCTTTACATCGCCGAGGGCATGGCCGGCCTGCCGGTCTTCACCAACACGCCGCCGCAGGTCGCAAGTGCCGCTTATCTGCTCGGTCCGACCGGGGGCTATCTTATCGGCTGGGTCGGAGCGGCTTATCTCGTCGGCCTTCTCGCCGAGCGCGGATACGGGCGCACCTTGCCGCGGCTGATGGGCGTCATCTTCCTCGGCAGCATCGTGACCTTCCTCTGCGGCGTGAGCTGGCTTGCCTTCATCGCGTCGGTGCCGTCGGCGGGCAAAGCGCTCGGACTGATGCGCGCGATCGAGGTCGGGTATATCCCCTTCATTCTCGGCGACATCGTCAAGGTGACGCTGGCGGCGGCGATCGTGCGCGGCTCGTGGTCGCTGATCGGGACATCGCGCTGAATCTTCGCGCCGGCAAAGAACGCATCGCGAGTTGCGGCTGCGGCGGCCTGAAGGTCACGCTGCGCGGCGAGCCGGCCGACGTCTATGTCTGCTCCTGCCAGGACTGCCAGAGACGAAGCGGCGGCGCCTTCACCTATGCCGCGATATTTCCGGAGCCGAACGTAACGGTCACGGGTGAATACCGAAGCTGGCGGCGTAATGGCGAGGCCGGGCGCTGGATCGAAAACAGTTTTTGCCCGGACTGCGGCGTCGCCGTTTTCTTTCACAGCGAAGCCATGCCGGGACTGATCGGCATTCCGGTCGGCTGTCTCTCGGAATCGGAATTTCCCCGGCCCGCGCGCCATTATTGGTCGTCGCGGAAACACCACTGGCTCGAATTGCCGGCGGATATTCTGCTGATTGATACGCAATAGATGCGCTGAGTTATGCGCGCTCTCAATTCGGCCTCACCCTGAGGAGCATTGCGAAGCAATGCGTCTCGAAGGGTCGAGGCCGACCCCATCCTTCGAGACGCGCTTCGCGCTCCTCAGGATGAGGTCGGAGTTGGCTAGTGAATCTCCGGCTCCGGCACCCGCGCGTTGACCTGCAGGAAATCGAAGTCGCAACCCTGATCGGCCTGGCCGATATGTTCGGAGAACATCGCGCCATAGCCGCGCTCGTAGCGCGGCGTGGGCGCCTTCCACGCGGCCTTGCGTTTCGCCATCTCCGCATCGGTGATGTCGAGATGGATTGTGCGTCCGGGGACGTCGACTTCGATCATGTCGCCGGTCTTCACCAAAGCGAGCGGCCCGCCGACATAGCTTTCCGGCGCGACATGCAGGATGCAGGCGCCGTAACTGGTACCGCTCATGCGCGCGTCGGAAATGCGCAGCATGTCGCGCACGCCCTGCTTCACGAGCTTGGTCGGGATCGGCAGCATGCCCCATTCCGGCATGCCGGGGCCGCCTTTCGGGCCGGCATTTTTCAGCACCAGCACATGATCGGGCGTGACATCGAGATCGTCGCGATCGATCAGGCTCGCCATGTGATTGTAATCCTCGAACACCAGAGCGGGCCCACGATGTTTCAGCAGCCGCTTCTCAACGGCCGACGGCTTGATGACACAGCCGCGCGGCGCGAGATTGCCCCTGAGGATGCCGCAGGCCGGCTCGGTCGAAATCGGATCGTTGAGCGTGTGGATCACGTCCGGCAGATGGATTTTCGCGCCGGCGATATTGTCGCCCACGGTCTTGCCGTTCACGGTCATGCATTTCAGATCGAGCATCGGCTTCAGTTGATCCATCAGCGCCCGCAAGCCGCCTGCGTAGAAGAAGTCTTCCATCAGGTATTTGCCGGACGGACGCACATTGGCGATCACCGGAACTTCGCGCGACAGTTCGTCGAAGCGGTCGAGCGTGAGATCGATGCCCGCGCGCCGCGCCATGGCGACGAGATGCACCATCGCGTTGGTCGAGCCGCCCATCGCCATGTGAACCTTGATGGCGTTGTCGATCGCCTGCGGCGTTATGATCTTCTGCGGCGTCAGGTCTTCCCACACCATGTCGACGATGCGCCGTCCCGTCATCGCGCTCATGCGCGAATGGTTGGCGTCGGGCGCCGGCACCGACGAGAAGCCCGGCAGCGTGAAGCCGAGCGCTTCCGAAATCGCCATCATGGTGGCGGCGGTGCCCATGGTCATGCAGGTGCCGAACGAGCGCGCGATGCCGTTCTCGATCTCGTCCCAGTCGTCTTCGGTGATGTTGCCGGCGCGCTTCTCGTCCCAGTATTTCCAGACGTCGGAGCCGGAGCCGAGAATCTTGCCCTGCCAGTTGCCGCGCAGCATCGGGCCCGCGGGCACGAGAATCGCCGGGATGCCCATGCTGATGGCGCCCATCAGCAGCGCGGGCGAGGTCTTGTCGCAGCCGCCCATCAGCACCGCGCCGTCGATCGGATGGCTGCGAAGAAGTTCCTCGGTCTCCATCGCGAGGAAGTTGCGATAGAGCATGGTGGTCGGCTTCACAAAGACTTCGGCCAGCGACATCGCCGGCAATTCGAGCGGAAAGCCGCCGGCCTGATGCACGCCGCGCTTTACGTCTTCCGCGCGCGCGCGCAGATGCGAGTGGCAGGTATTGATGTCGCTCCAGGTATTGATGATGCCGATGACCGGCTTGCCGGCCCAGTCGTTGGTGTCGTAGCCGAACTGCCGCAGCCGCGACCGGTGGCCAAAGGACCGAAGGTCGCTGACCCCGAGCCAGCGATGGCTGCGGAGATCTTCAGGACGTTTTCTTGTCGTCATTTCAGGATGTTTGTTTCGCAACTGTTGGTTGGCGCCGCCGGAAGGGCAGCTTGTAGGATGTCATATCACTGGCTTGGAATGACTACAAAGGCCCAGCAGTCATCCTAATTCGCACGGCTGACGGCAGTCTTTGGCACCAGGGCTATAAAAAGGCTGGTCAGGATACCTGCTTCACAGGCGTTGGTTTGGCGCCGCCAAGGTAACTTGCCGCCGCTCATACCACTGGCTGCCCACGACCACCAAGGCCAGAACCGCTCCCATCACGTCGGTCGTGAAACCGGGGTCGATCAGCAGCAATCCCGCCACGATCAGCATGGCGCGCTGCCAATAATTCGCGGCGGTGAGGAAATATCCGTGCAGGCCGCCGGCGAACAACAGGATGCCGACGCTCGACGTCGCGAAGGCGCCGATAATATCCGGCCACGAACCCATCATCAGCAAAGCCGGTTCATAAATCAGCATGTACGGAACGATGAACCCGGCCGCCCCGATCTTCACCGCCGCCCAGCCGGACCTCCACAGATCGGCCTTGGCGATACCGGCGGCGGCATAGACCGCGAGCGCCACTGGCGGCGTGATCGCGGAGAGCACCGCGAAATAGAAAGCGAACATGTGAGCGGCGGGCGGGATCACGCCGAGCTTGATGATCGCGGGCACCAGCAAGGCGGTCATGATGATATAGGCGGGCGTGGTCGGCATGCCCATGCCGAGCACGATGCCGGCAATCATGGTGAGGATCAGCGCCAGTATCAGGAAGTCCTTGGCGAGCCCGACCACGAATTGCGTGAACACGATGCCGAGACCCGACAACGTCACGACGCCGATCACGATTCCGGCGCACGCGCAGGCGAGCGCGACCGGAACGGCATTGCGCGCGCCGTCCACCAATGCACCAAGGACGTTGCCGAAGGTCACATAGCCGCGCGTGGATTTGCGCAGGGCCGCGACCGGAAAACACGCAAGCGTACCCGCGAGTGCCGCGAGCGGCGCGCTGTAACCGGAATACATGACGACGAGAATGGTCACGACCGGAATGAACAGATGCCCACGCTCGCGCATCACGGTTCCAAGACGCGGCAATTCCGAGCGCGGCAGACCGAGCAGCCCGCGCCGCTTGGCCTCGAAATGCACGGCGGCAAAGCAGGCGACGTAATACAGGATCGCGGGAATCACCGCCCAGATCACCACCTGTCCGTAAGGAACGGCGAGAAATTCCGCCATCACAAAGGCCGCGGCGCCCATGACCGGCGGCATGATCTGGCCGCCGGTCGAAGCGGTAGCCTCCACGCCGGCCGCGAAATGCGGAGGAAAGCCGGATCGTTTCATCAGCGGAATCGAGATCGGGCCGTCCACCATGACGTTGGCGACGGCGCTGCCGGAAATGGTCCCGAACAGACTCGAGCTCACAACCGACACCTTGCCCGGACCGCCGGCGGTATGGCCGGTCAGGCTCATGGCGAAATCCATGAACAACTGGCCGGTGCCGGTGCGTTCCATGAAGCTGCCGAACAGAACGAAAATCAGCACATAGGCCGCGGACACCGACAGCGGGATTCCGAAAATGCCCTCGGTCGTCATGTAAAGCTGATCGATCACGCGCTCCGGTTCGAGCCTCGCGATGAACAGCCCATAAAAGAGAAAAACCAGAGCCGTGATCGGAAGCGCGAGCCCGATCACCCGGCGCGTGGCTTCGAGCACGATCACAGTCAGAATGACGCCAAGCGCCTTGTCGGACCACGACAGATCGTCGATATAGTAGATGCGGGTGACGACGTATTCGTAATTCCAGAACAGATAGACGATCGGCGCCGCTGCGATGGCGACCAGCAAATAATCGAAGATCGTCGGCAGACGATCATCAGCGTGCTTGATCTCGTCGGCCGGCCCGTCATGCGGCAAGGCGGTGGCGCGATAAACGAGGAACGCCAGCACCAGCGCGAACAGCAAATGCGTGCCGCGGAACAGGATCGCTTCCGGCGTGCCGAAGGCGATCGCCCAGATGTGGTAGCAGGCCATCGCCACCGCGATCGCCATCACCGCCACGCGCAGAATTTGCCGATGGCTAAATGCGGCCGTCATGTCAGGCTCCCCTGCCCCGGTGAATCATCGCGTGAAGCGTGAAGGTCGGCGGCGAGCGCCGGCCTTCGAATGTCAACGCGTCTTCACGGTGATTCCGGCTTCCTTGTAGAATTTCGCCGCACCCGGATGGAACGGCACGCCGATATCCTCCGCCATGTCCTTTGGCTTGAGGGACCCCATCGACTTCACGACAGCGCCGAGCGAAGCGGTGTTGTCGGCGATCGCCTTGGTCATCTTGTAGACCGTGTCGGCGGGAAGCTTGCAGGACGCGACGATATGCGTCGCATACCCGATCACCTTGGTGTCCTTCTCCTGCTTCGGATAGGTGCCCTTCGGGATCGTGACCAGCGTGTAGCCCGGATTGAGCTTGCGCATGCCGTCGAGCGCGTCGGAGAGATCGAGCACCTTGATCGGACGCGCCGATGCCAGGTCCATGATCGCGCCGGCCGGAATCGTGGTGCCGAGGCCGAAGGCCTGCGCGTGGCCGTCCTGCATCTGCGTGACGGAGTCCGTGTAGGACACGAAGCTCATCTTCACGTCGTTATAGGAGAGGCCATTCACCTTCAACAGCTGACCGGTGATGAGCTCGCCGGTATTGCCGCGCGGCTGCGTGGACACGGCCTTGCCCTTCAGGTCCTTCACGGAGTTCACGCCGGAATCCGCGAGCACGACCATCTGGTAATATTGCGGATAGAAGGTCGCGACGTTGCAGACATTCTCGTGCGGCTTCTTGAACGGCTCGTTGCCGACCAGCGCGTCGACCGTCGAGATCGAGTTGCCGAAACCGATATCGGCTTTGCCCTCTTCGAGGCCGCGCACATTGGCGATGCCGGCGCCGGGCAGCGATTGCACGGACAAACCGGGTACCGCCTTTTCCCACATGTCCTTGAGCTGGCCGCCGAGCGGCACCCATGAACCGCCCTGCGGGCCGGTCATCAGTTTCAGTTCCTGGGCCGAAGCCGCCGTCAACGTGGCGAATACGAGACTGGCGGCAAGACCGATCGTTTTGACGTTGGAATTCATGCGTTTCTCCCTGGCGCCGCCGGAGGTTCCGGCTGGCATTCTTGTGTTTATTGACGCCAAAGTTACGCGGCGAACCCGCCCCCGCACAAGTCATACATTTAACCGTTTATGGAAATTGGCGGCCCGCCAGGCGCCCGCGGGCAGCCGCGCTTACGTGGCAAATTCGCGTTCCGGGGCGTTTTTTGGCGCGGGGAGGCAAGAGGAGGATTGGTCGGAGTGATAGGATTTGAACCTACGACCCCCTCGTCCCGAACGAGGTTCGCTACCAGGCTGCGCTACACTCCGACTAGAAGGCCGGACTTATAACGACGGGGGGCTGGCCCCGCAAGCCGAGACACTTTAGACCCCCCTTTCATGACAGTCGAAGTCTCAACGCGCCTTCTGAAGGCCGATCCGGACGCCATCGCCGCCGCCGGGCGCTGCCTCGCGGCCGGCGGACTCGTCGCCTTCCCGACCGAGACCGTCTATGGCCTCGGCGCCGACGCCACCGACGGCAAGGCGGTGGCGCGGCTTTACGCGGCCAAGGGGCGGCCGGCCTTCAATCCGCTGATCTCTCACCTTGCCGATGCCGCGGCCGCGCACGCACTGGCCCGCTTCAACGGCGAGGCGGACCGGCTGGCGCGGGCATTCTGGCCGGGACCGCTGACGCTCGTGCTGCCAAAAAGCGCCGATTGCCCGGTGAGC
>CAMDXM010000133.1 GCA_945878025.1 Pseudorhodoplanes sinuspersici
GATCATCCTTCATCAGGCGCGCGATGCGATCGAGCGCCACATCCCAGGATACGCGCTCGAACTTGTCCGAGCCCGGCTTGCGGATCATCGGATATTTGAGGCGTGTTTCCGATTTCACGAAGTCAAGAAGGGCGGCGCCCTTCGGACACAACGTGCCGCGATTGGTCGGGTGATCGCTGTCGCCTTCGATGTGAACGATCTCGGCTTTTTCGCCCTTCTTCAGATCGCCCTTCGAATACATGATCACGCCGCATGCGACGGCACAGTATGTACAGATGTTTCTGGTCTCGGTCAGGTTGGCGAGTTTGAAGGGGCGGATCGCAGCCGCGTGAGCGGCCTCAATGTCCCCGAACCCAAATGCGCCCAGTGTTGTTCCTGCGAGACCCGCGCCTGCGCCTTTTAAGAAATGGCGCCGCGAGAGCTCCATGTTCATCGGTGGCCCTCCTTGAAAACCACGTGCCCCCGCCGGGGGACGTTGCAATTTGAGAAGGCACCCTCCAGCACCTTCCCGCTCACGAAAGCGGTATCGGTCTAAGGCTATTTTTGAACGACTCCAGTGTCAAACTGATTGGAAAAATAACAAACAAGCGCAGCCGCGACATTTTCGCCATAAGGGATTCATAAATAAGGGCTTTTCGCTGTTGCTATATTGCATGCTGCGATAGCGAAAGCCTATGGGTCGGTAAAGTGCCTGCATTCTTATGTTTTAATGTGCGTATTTTGCACTTCTGTCGCATCGCTCTGAATTTCATTGACCTTCGGCAAGCGGCAGCCACAGAATAGTGTGTGGCTGAAAGAATGGCTCCCGAGGCTCGGGGCTCATATCTTCTAAAATACCCGGCATTGCTGGTTTTTGTGTCGAGTCTATCGCTCGGCGCCGGCGGACTTTTGCCGCAAGGCGCCCAAGCGAGCGATTCGCCGGCGCAGTTGAGCGCGTGGACGCAGGGCCGCAAGCCTGCCTTCGCTCTCGAAGACCTCAGCCGCCAACCGATCTCCTTGAATGCGCAGACCGGCCGCATCGTATTGGTGCATTTTTTCGCCACATGGTGCGAGCCGTGCCGGGACGAATTACCGGCCCTTCGCCGGCTGGTGGATCGATCCGATCCTGCGCAACTTCATGTTCTTGCCATCTCGGTTGCGGAGGTCGACGCGCGCGTCCGCAACTTTATCGAAAAGATCCCGGTCAATTTTCCGGTCTTGCTCGACCGCGACCGCGCCGTGACCAAATCCTGGAACGTGTCTTCGCTGCCAACGACCTTCATTCTCGATCGGGATCTGAAGCCCCGCCTTTTCGTCGAACGCGATTACGACTGGGACCGGCTCGATGTCTCGAAACTTCTGACGACCCTATCCGCGCAAACGGGCTTCAATCGACCGCCGCTTGCGAATATTCAAATCTCAACAAATCAAAAGGGAGAAACACAATGAATCTGCATCGACGCGAATTGCTCAAGGCCGGCGCCGCGCTGACGGTCGTCTCGGCCATGCCCCGCTTCGCTCACGCACAGGCGACATTCGCGCCGAAGCCCGGCACATGGCGCAACTTCCAGATCGTGACAAAGCTCGAAATCGCGAAACCGGAAGGCAAAGTGCAGGCCTGGATTCCGGTCCCGTCGGTGAATGAAGCGGACTGGTTCAAGTCCGGCGAGAGCACGTGGACGACAAACAGCAAGGCATCCCTGAAGCAGGATGCGAAATACAAGGCCGCCTTTGTGCATGTCGAATGGGATGGCCAGCCGATGGCCGCCATCGACATTGTCAGCAATTTCTCGGCACAGGATCGCGCCGTCGATCTGTCCAAGCCCGGCAAGGCGGCGGCTTTATCCGATGCCGACCGCAAGCTTTACACGTCCGCGACCGCGCTCATTCCGACTGACGGCATCGTCAAGGAAGCCTCGAACAAGATCGTGGCCGGCGCCAATACCGACATCGAAAAAGCCCGCAAGATCTATGAATGGGTGATCGAGAACACGTTCCGGAACGCGAAAACACGCGGTTGCGGCGTTGGCGATGTCGCCTCCATGCTCAAGAATACGAACCTGAACGGGAAATGCGCCGACCTCAACGCGCTCTATGTCGGTCTCGCCCGCGCCGCCGGAATTCCGGCCCGCGACGTTTACGGCATTCGCGTCGCACCATCGAAGTTCGGCTACAAGAGCCTTGGCGCCGGTTCGGAGACCATCACCAAGGCTCAGCATTGCCGCGCGGAGGTGTATCTCAACGGATTCGGCTGGGTGCCCGTGGATCCGGCCGACGTCCGCAAGGTCGTCCTGGAAGAGCCGCCGGCCAATCTCGACCTCAAGGATCCGAAGGTCGTCGCGGCGCGCGCGGCCCTCTTCGGCGCATGGGAGGGTAATTGGCTCGCCTATAATTTCGCGCACGACGTGACATTGCCCGGCGCAAAAGGTCCCACGCTGGAATTCCTGATGTATCCGCAGGCTGAGACCGCGGCGGGACGTCTCGACTGCCTCGATCCCGACACTTTCAAGTACACGATCACGTCCAAGGAAGTGAATGTGTGAACGGCGCATTCGCCATCTGCAAGACGGGCGCCCTGCAACGGGCGCCCGTCAGCCTTCCTGATGCGACTTTCGTCATAGCGCGCGCGCAGAACACATTCGCGCGAGCGGCTGGAACCATTCGCCGCGACAGCCACTTCTCCTGCAAATGTCATGCAGGAGACGATGATGAAACATTTGGCATTAATCTCATTGATCGTCGGGACGATCCTGTCCGCGGCGCTTTCACTGGCAAACGCGCAGACACCGTCATCCGATCCGTCCGCGCCGCAAAACGATTCGGCGACGCCGGTACAGCAAGGGCCGGATTCCGGCACATCGCCCGGCGGCATGGGTTCGACTGGCGAGACGGGCGGCAGCAGAGGAGCAAACGCCGCCGCGGAGACGACCGGCTCCGGCGCCAGAGAGCCGAACATCAATTCGGAATCGGAATATGCAACCGGCGCGGATTTGAAGGGTCCGCCGGCTCACTTCCCGCCTGCGCGAACGCCGGAGTAAGCGGGCGCGGCGCGCGTCGTTGCGGCGCGGCGCGCGCTTTCGTACCGCGCCGTCTTCTGTGCTACACCAGCGCGGTGACGAGCGAGCCGACAACCGACAGAATTCTCGACCTGCGCGGCCTGCGTTGTCCGCAGCCTGTCTTGCGCGCGAAAAAGGCGTTGCGCGATGTCGCGGTCGGCGGAGCGCTGGTCCTGGAATGCACCGATCCGTTGACGGTGATCGACGTTCCGCATTTCGTCAATCAGACTGGGCATCTGCTGTCCGAGCACCGCAAGCAGGACGATCTCTACATTTTCCGAATCGTGAAGCAGGGCTGAGCGGCGAGGATATCGCGCGATGCGTCCCATCTATCTCGATCACAACGCGACCACGCCGGTCGATCCGGATGTCCTCAACGCGATGCTGCCCTTTCTGCAGCAGGATTTCGGAAATCCCTCGTCCTCCTATGCTCTCGGCAAACGGGCGCGCGACGCGATCGAGACGGCGCGCGCGCAGGTCGCCGACCTGATCGGCGCGGCATCCGATGAAGTCATTTTCACGAGTGGCGGAACGGAATCGAGCAACATCGCCATCCGCGGCGGCGCGAAAAGCAGTCAGCCGCGCACGACGATCGTCACCACGACAATCGAGCATCCGGCGACCGACGCATGCTGCGATCTGCTGAAGCGAGAAGGGTACGAGCTGCGCCGCGTCAAAGCGGGGCCCGACGCCATTGTCGATCCGGAAGACTTTCGCACGCTTGTCGATTCGGCGACCGCGCTCGTCACCGTCATTCACGCCCAGAATGAAATCGGCACATTGCAGCCGATCGCCGAAATATCTGCAATTTCAAAAGCTCATGGCGCGCTGATGCACGCCGACGCCGCGCAATCGGCCGGGAAGGTGCCGGTCGATGTCAAGAAAATGGGTGTCGACCTGCTCTCGATGGCCGGTCACAAGCTCTACGCGCCGAAGGGAATCGGCGCACTCTATATGCGCCGTGGGATAAACTTGAATTCGATCATCGTTGGCGCCGGGCAGGAGCATGGACGGCGTCCCGGCACGGAAAATGTCGCCGGCATCGTTGCGCTTGGCGAAGCCTGCCGTCTGGCGGCGGGCCATCTTGATGCTGGCGCAAAACATATGAGGGAATTGACCACCGCCTTGCTTGCAAAACTGCGAGCCGGGATTCCGGAGATCGTGCTGGTCGGCAACCCCGACCGGCGTCTCCCAAATACGCTGAATGTCCTCTTTCCGGATGTCTCAGGCCGGACGCTTCTGGAATCGTGTCCGCGCGTCTTTGCTTCGAACGGTTCGGCCTGTCATGCGGACCGCGAGGAAGCGTCCGCCATTCTAACCGCCATCGGCCTTGATCCGGATGCAGCGCTTGGCGCGGTCAGGCTTTCGGTCGGGCGCAATTCAACGATCGAGGATGTCGAAATAGCCGCCGCGAGCCTGATCGCAGCCTTTCGGCTTCTGCGGCAAAATTCCGGCGCTCTTATTCCGGCATTGTAAGGAGAAGGCGATGAATATTCCTCAGGTTCGCCTGACCAGTCTCGCGCATGGCGGAGGTTGCGGCTGCAAACTCGCGCCCTCCGTGTTGCAGCAATTGCTCTCGTCCGCGCCCAAGCACAATCCGTACAAGCAGCTTCTGGTCGGCATCGAGACCGGAGACGACGCCGCCGTGTGGCAGGTCGACGACAATACCTGCATTATCGCGACCACCGATTTCTTCATGCCGATGGTCGACGATCCTTACGATTTCGGGCGGATTGCCGCGACCAATGCGATTTCCGACGTCTACGCCATGGGCGGAAAGCCGGTGATGGCGCTGGCTATCCTTGGAATGCCGGTCGACAAGATCGCACCGGAGACGGTCCGCAAAATCCTGGAAGGCGGATCCGCCGTGTGCGCGTCCGCCGGGATTCCGGTTGCAGGCGGGCATTCCATCGATTGCCCGGAACCGGTTTACGGCCTTGCGGTGATCGGCACATGCAGGCCCGAACATGTTCGCCGCAATGCCGATGTGAAAGCGGGTGACACGATCATTCTGACCAAGCCGCTCGGCGTCGGAATCTATTCGGCGGCGATCAAGAAGGATTTGCTGCCGCATGGCGGTTACACGGACATGATTGCGACGACCACGCTGCTCAATCGTATCGGCGCCGAATTGGCGCAGGATACGTCCGTGCACGCCATCACGGACGTCACCGGTTTTGGTTTGCTGGGCCACGCACTTGAAATGGCGCGCGGCTCGAAGCTCACGCTGGCGTTGCGCGAATCCGATCTGCCGCTGTTGCCCGCCGCGGCATCGCTGGCGCAGCAAGGCTGCGTGACCGGCGCGTCGCATCGCAACTGGACAAGCTACGGCCATGAGGTCAGCCTTCCGGCGGACTATGCCGACTGGCGGCGTCATCTGTTAACCGACCCCCAGACGTCCGGCGGACTTTTGATCGCATGCGCGCCGGAATCCGCGCCCGCCATACTCCAGCGCGTGGTCGCGAGCGGATGCCCATTCGCCCGGATCATCGGTCACGCCCAGGCGGGGCCCACCGCGGTCAGAATAGAGACGTAGCCGGAACGAAGCGCGGCCGAATGAATCTACGGCGCGAAACGGACCTGTCCGGCCATTGACACATCGTATCCGCCGGCGGCCGCGGCGTGCGCTGTCAACACCGGCGATCTCAAATAGGAAAAGAACGTCTGCAGCGGCGGACGAAAATACTCGCGCTGGCTGACGACGAGATCGAATTGCTCCCAGCGCAACGGCACAAAATCCAGTCCGGCCGCGTTCGCCACGCTTCGTGTGGCGATACCGCAATCCGAGCGTCCGGTGCGGACGGCCTGCGCGATCACATCGCCTGTCGGACAAGGCGGAAGAATCGTATTGAGCTTGCCGATGTCGAGTTTCTCACGCTTCATCAGCGCTTCCAGCAACAGCTGAGCGCCCGCACCCGCCGGGCGCAGCGCGATGCGCGCGCGCTTTTTTGCGATGTCGCGGATGCCTTTCAGGGTCAGCGGATTTCCCGGCGCCACCACGATACCCTGCTCGCGTCTCGCAAACCCGACAAGCGTCGCATGATGAAGGCTGGGTTCGTTTTTCATCGCGTCGATATTGACGTCGAGTTCGTCATCGTCCAGCGCATGCAAATGGATGGCGGCCGCAACCAGTTCTCCATTGATGAAGCGTTGCAAGCCGGCGAGGCTGCCCTCGGGAAGCGTCGCCAGACCAGAGCCGCTTTCGCGCAGCGACCATTCCAGCAGCGGATCGTGACTGCCGCCGATGATCGGCATGGGCTCGGCGCGGGTCATCCCCTCCGGAAGCGTGAGGCTGTCGCACAGCCACCGGTCGAGTTCACCCTTTGGGAAAAGCCATTTTCCGGTCGCCTTGGTGCAAGGAATCGCGTTCTCGGAAACGAGCTCATAGAGCTTTCTTTCCTTGATCCGGAGATATTCGGCGGCTTCGCTCGTTGTGAAAAAGCGCATGCGGCGGCGTGCACCAGATTGCAATTTTTCCGCAGTTTGCAACAGGCGCAGTATTTGGCAAGGCTGAAATGCGCGCAGATGCCGGAGCGGTTCCAGGCCGGAATCGCTCAAGGCGGGTTGCGGCGAACGCTATGCCGTCGCGCCAATTGCTTTCTCGACCGCCTGCAAGAGGCCATCCGGCCGAAATGGTTTGTAGAGCGTCGAGAGCGCGCCGACTTCCGTGGCCATCGCATCGAAGTTGGGCATTTCCGGACATGCGCCGCCAAACATGAATCCCGACGCGGCGATCATTGGAAGGCTGGGATTCGATCGACGGATCGTTTCGATCACTTTCAGACCGTTAATACCGGGCATGAACAGATCGACGATCGCGAGATCGAATTGTCCGGCGCCGGCGGCGGCGATGCCCGCTTTCCCGTCTTCGGCCGCAACCACGTCGTATCCGCGCGCGGCAAGAATAGTTCGTGTCGCTTCGCGCACCAATTTGTCGTCATCGATGATCAGAATGCGAGGCATAGGGCGTCTCTTATGAGGCGAACGGCATCACGGCAATCCATCAAACCTATGGTTGCATTATCGTCTCAGATTGATGAAGGCTTGCTTACGCTCGCGGATGAATCCGTCACTTGGCCGCGACATTGAGAATATCGGGCTTCGTGACGGGCATGGCGTCACGCGCGGCCAGCGCCTGGCGGACCATGCGGGCGAGATCCGATTTTCGATAAGGTTTGGTAAGGAGAAGAACGCCGGGATCGAGTCGACCATGATGAACGATCGCATTTTCAGTATAGCCGGACGTGAACAGGACCTTCAAAGAAGCACATCGCTTCGCTGCCGCTTCGGCAAGACGACTCCCATTCATCGACCCGCGCATGATCACATCGGTAAAGAGCAGGTCGAACGCGCCGCCGCTGTCAATGATCGAAAGAGCCTCCGCGGCATTGGCCGCCGTGAGCGTTTTATAGCCGAGGCTTTCAAGCTGCATCGTAACGGAATTCCGTACAATTGGATCATCTTCGACAACTAAAATTGTCTCGTTTCCTCCTTCGATCTGCGATTCAGGCAACGCCCCGGCGAATTCGCCCGATTGCGCGTCCGCGCGCGGCAGATAAATCTTGAAGGTCGTTCCGTGTCCTTCTTCGCTGTAGAGCTTGATATGCCCGCCCGATTGCTTGACGAAGCCATAGACCATGCTCAGCCCGAGGCCGGTGCCCTTGCCGAGATCCTTGGTCGTGAAAAACGGTTCGAAGATTTTTTCACGAATGGCCGCGGGGATACCGGGACCCGTGTCGCTCACCGCGACCATGACATAGGGCCCGGGCTGAACCTCGCTGTGCGCATTTGCATAGGCGCTGTCGAGAATGACATTGCTGGTTTCAAACGTCAGCTTTCCGCCGCCCGGCATCGCGTCACGGGCATTGACGGCGAGATTGAGGATCGCGGTGACGAGTTGCGCGGGGTCGACCAGCGCCAGCCAGAGATCCTTACACAGACTCCATTCAATATCGACGTGCTCACCCAAAGTCGGGCGAAGCAGCTTTGAAACCTCGGTCGCGACGTCATTGATATCCGTTTTACGCGGCTGCAGCGGTTGCTTGCGCGCAAAAGCCAGCAGGTGGCTCGTCAGTTCGGCTCCACGATCGGCCGCCTCGCTGATCAGCTTGGCGACCGCCGCGATTTCGGGCTTGTCCGCCACCGCGTCGGCCAGGATGTCGATGGTCCCGGTAATCACGGTCAGCATATTGTTGAAATCGTGCGCGATGCCGCCGGTCAATTGGCCGACGGCCTCCATCTTCTGGGCTTGACGCAATTGCTGCTCGAGCTTGTGGCGTTCGGTGATGTCGGTGAGCGCATAGGCGACGGCTCGCACACCATCGGGCCCATACATCGGAGCGCCGGAAAAACTGATGTCCACGAGCGAGCCATCCTTGCGCTGGCGGCGCACATGCGCATCCCGGAAAACTTCGCCTGCCAGGGCGCGCTCGACGAGTTTTTCGAATTCCGCTTCGCCGCCGGGCGGAACCAGCATGTAGCGCTTTCCTACGGTTTCTTCAGCGCTGTAACCGAAAATCTGCTCCGCCGCGCGGCTCCAAACCATCACGGTCCGGTCAGCGGCTAGGCAGATAATCGCCACCGGCGACGCATCAATCACCGCGGCGAGCGTTTCCTTCGCGTCCCGCTCTGTATTCTCCAGCCGTTTGCGCTCGGTCATATCGCGGCCGATAAAAATATGCTGCTGTTCGGAATCCGACCACACGCCCGTCCACGTTAACGTCACTGCGTGACCATCCTTGTGGACGTAGCGGGTTTCGAAATTCCTGACATCACGGCCGCTGCGCGCCAAGCGCATTTCGTTGCGCGTGGATTCGAGATCGTCGGGATGGATGAAATCGATGCCGATGTGGCCGACCATCTCTTCCGATCGATAACCCAGGATCGATTTGCAACTCGGACTGACCCGGAGAAACTTGCCCCGCCGGTCCGTCACCAGGATCAAGTCCAGTGAGGTCTCGAAGATGCGGCTATATTGCCCGATCTCGTGTTTGAGCGCGTCCGCAACACCGGTTGCGCGGTTACTGATATCCCGGACGGCAAAGAAACCGATAAGGGCCTGCACCGCAACCAGACCAACGATGATGGAGACGACCGCATCGCCGCGCTGAAACCATAGAATGGCCGCGCAGATGACAAGAGAAACGGTCAACAACCCGGTGAACAACAAATACATCTTCGCCCGCGACCGATCGGTTTCGGCGGAGCGCACAAGCCCCTTTTGATGGGCGCCGTTGCGTCGTGCGGATTGCGCTTCCAATGGCTTGATCCTGTCGGCGGCCAACCGTGAGCCTCAACCCAAATAGCGGCCTGAGAACGCTGCGCGACAAAATACAGAGCGAATCAATATTGTGATTTTGCCTTTTTTGAAGGACTTGATGCAATTTATTGCAAGATTGTACGTAGTTTTGAGGCACGGCCACAACGGCGTTCGCTACTCAGTCACCGCCAGAAAGAGCGCTCATCTTTTCAGTGTCGCTCCAAACAAGCATGCCGGAACATCCGGGTCGTCGGCATCCGTTACGAGCAGCAGCTTGATATCGTCACCGTCCATTCGTGCATCCACGCCTTCGACCTTGTGCGCATGATCGAGTTGCCGCAGGCAGCGCAGATGTCCGCCCTTATCCACGATCCCGACCGCCGCGCCGACGCAAACACCATCGTCATAAGCGTTGTCGGTATCCTCGGCGACGGCAGTGAATATCATGTCGCCTTCCGGCAGAGCCGCCGCGTCGGTGAAGCAGAGAGGGATCCCATCGATTTGTCCGAGGTCGACCGGATCGATAGCGGACGGCCTGATTGCGGCGGCGCGGCCGGCGTTCAAGACATCAAGCACAGCCGAAAGCTGAAATCGTATGATGGCGTTCTCGGCGTGCCGTTTATTGCCGCGCTGGAACAGCCGCAATTCGCGGCCGGTGACAACGGCTCCTTCGATGTTGAGGTCGTCGAACTCATCGTCAAGCGAAGCAAGAATCGGTGAAAGATCAATCGAACGCGGTGAGCCGCGCAGAGCGCCTTGCGCATCCAGCCCGAATAGGGCGCCGGTCCGGCGATTGCGCGTGGAGCCGGAACCGAGCGCAAAAAGCGCGCCGTGAGGATAATTCCCATAAGCAGGAAGCAGCGTGAGCGCTTCAAAGTCAGGTTTTTGTTTCTTGCGGTCCAGTTTGGATTCGGGCAGCGCGCCGTCGAACAGCCTGATCAGATGACCGGGTTTGCGGTCCTCGGCGCTAAATACACCGAGATGAAGCTCATCGTCCGCGACCACGTAGATGAAGGCATTGAGGCCTACGAGCCCGCTCGCGGCGCTCAAATGCAAGGGACATCCGGCAGCGGACGCGGCGGAAAGGTCGAGTTCGCGGATCTTGCTGAGGGAGATCGCCGGGAAGGTCATGTCGCGACTATTCAGCATACCGGCAGTCCGAAGCGAACACCGTTGCCCTGCGCAATGAGACCCATCAGGTCATCGGCGGTGCGCGGAGCTGCATTGACAGCGCCAAGAGTCATACGCATACTACCATACATGATAGATATAGTATTGTTTTCATTGAAGATTGATCATCGTCAACCGCGGACGAGCCAAGTCTATGAGGCGCTCAAAGCCGCCATCCTGGAAGTCCGGCTCAAACCCGGCACCCCGATCAGCGAGAGCCGTATTTGCCGTCAGAGCAGCGTGTCTCGCACGCCCGTGCGCGAGGCGCTCATTCGGCTCGCGCAGGAGCAATTGATCGATGTCTTCCCTCAGCATGGGAGCTTCGTGTCCCTGATCTGCGCCACCAAAGTGGCGGAGGGCCATTTCGTGCGTCAGACGCTTGAACTCGCGATGCTGAAGAAGGCAGCCGAGCGATGGTCGAAGAGCAATACCGAAGCGGCCGAAAGCCTGTTGGCGCTGCAGCGAGCACATGCGAGCAGCCGGAACTACGCGTGCTTCTACCGCGAGGACGAACGATTCCACCATTACATCGCGGAGGTCGCGGACCTGCGCGGCGTCTCCCGCGTCATCGTCGACGCCAACACCCATCTCACGCGGGTCCGGCAATTGGCCAATCCCGTCGAGGGCCATATGGAAGAGGCCCTCAGGGAGCATGAGCTGATTTTGGCGGCGCTCGATGCCCGTAATACCGAGAAGGCCGTTGCAGTCCTGACGCAACACCTCGATCGCGTATTCAAAACCGTCAAGCGGCTGATGCAGTTGCACGCCGAGTATTTCGACGATGGAACGAGGGTTGGCTACGTCTCAGCGAAGAG
>CAMDXM010000134.1 GCA_945878025.1 Pseudorhodoplanes sinuspersici
GCCATCGCATGATGACCAACCTCGCCGGCGTCGCGATTGCGGTTGTACTGATCGTCACGGGCATCTGGATCGCCGATACGATGGCGTCGATGCGGAAAAATCAGGATTGTGTGCTGTCCGGGCGGCGCGGCTGCACGCCGGTCGATGCGCCATTGCCGCAGCGCTGGTGAGCGCTCAGTCGGCCAACACCGTGAGTGTAACCGGCGCAATACCCTCGCCCTCGACAGTGAAGCCGAGCGCCTCGGCGGCCGTGGGTGTCAGGTCGATGATGCGGCCGTCGATGAACGGCCCGCGGTCGTTGATACGGACGATGGCCGACAACCCGTTGACCAGATTGGTGACCCGCACCCTGGTTCCGAATGCGATCGTCTTGTGCGCCGCGCTCATGTCGGTCACGCGGATCTGCTCGCCGTTCGCCGCTTTGTCGCCTCCGGCCAGTTTATCCCCTTCGTAGCCGTAGATCGATGCGATCCCGGTCTCACCGGCGATCTTGATCGCCGGTTCCTGCAACTCCCCTGAATTATCTGTCGCTGACGGACGATCGGCCTTGGCCAAAAATAAAACGGAGCTTCCGAACAATAGAAAAAAAGATATCGCGATCGAACGTGCGACCATGCATCTGTCCCTTGATGTGTGGTGTGAGGGGGAGCGCGCCGGTTAGAGGTCAAATCGTTCCAAAACCCGGCCTGATCTGGGAGATTTTGGGGCAATTGCCGGAAAAGCCCGCTTTCGCATCGCACTTTCGTAGGGATGGGGACCGGAGCGCCGAATCCTTAACCATCCCATTGCCCATCCCCCGCATCGCCGCGTATCGTCACAAGAACGATAAACAATCGTGGCATCAGGTCACGAAGGGAGGACTGCGATGACTGTTCTTGGCCGGGGGACCAATCCGACATCTTTAGCGGCGTTTTTCGGCGCGGCCGTTCTGGGCGGCGCCGTGTCCGTTTTCGGTGTGAATGCCGCGATCGCGCAGGACAGCTGCAAGAATCGCGGGCAGCTCGACACGAATTATTGCGACGAGAACAACGACCTCGTTGCCGACGCGCCGAAGGATTCGAAAAACTGGAAGGATCCTTCGACCCTCGTCTTCGCCTATACGCCGGTCGAGGACCCCGCTGTCTACGCCAACATCTTCAAGCCGTTCACCGAGTATCTCGGGCAATGCACCGGCAAGCGCGTGGTCTATTATCCGGTGCAATCGAATTCGGCCGAAATCGAAGCGATGCGTTCCGGCCGTTTGCATGTCGCGGGCTTCTCGACCGGTCCGACCGGATTCGCAGTCAATCTTGCAGGCGCAATTCCATTCGCGGCCAAGGGCACCGAAAAAGGTCCGCAGGGCTATCGCCTGCTGGCGCTCGTGAAAAACGACAGCCCCTACAAAAAACTGGCGGACCTCAAAGGCAAACGGGTCGCGCACACCTCACCGTCCTCGAATTCCGGAAATCTCGCGCCGCGCGTGCTGTTTCCGCCGGAAGGCCTCAAGCCGGAAGAGGATTACAAGCCGCTGATGTCGGGCGGGCACGACAAGTCCACGCTCGGCGTCGCCTCCGGCGATTACGACATGGCCCCCGTCGCCTCCGACGTTTACGAGCGCATGGTGACGCGCGGAACGGTCAAGGGCGAGGATATCCGGATCATCTATCAAAGCCCGGTTTTCCCGACCTCGTCCTTCGCCTATGCGCATGATCTGAAGCCCGAACTCGCGGCGAAGCTCGTGAAATGCTTCTACGACTTCCGCTTCCCTCCGGCGATGCAGAAGGAATTCAACGGCGACGACCGCTTCTTCCCGATCACCTACAAAGAGACATGGTCGGTCGTGCGCGACGTCGCCGAGAAAACCGGCACGCCCTACAACAAGGCGGCCTACGACAAGGAAACCCAGCGCGAGGCGGAAGCCGCTGCAAAGAAGGCGGCAGCGCAGCAGCAACAGCAGCCGCCGAAACAGTAAGACGACGGCACGCTGCACGTGGACGCGTCCGCGCCCTCCCTCGAAACGCCGGCCGGCAACGATGCCGGCCGCTCGCTCACGATCCGAAACCTGCGGAAGGAATACAGCCCGGGCAAGCCCGTCCTGAAGGACGTGTCGGTCACCATCGCGGGCCGCGGCATGACCGCGATCATCGGCCCGTCCGGCACCGGCAAGTCCACGCTGATCCGCTGCATCAACCGGCTGATCGACCCGACATCCGGCGAGATCATCTTTCGCGGCCAGGATCTCGCGAAATTGCGCGGCAAGGAACTGCGCCGCGCGCGCCGTCGCATCGGCATGGTGTTTCAGGAATACAATCTGGTCGAGCGGCTGACCGTCATCGAGAATCTTCTGTGCGGGCGGCTCGGCTATGTGCCGGTCTGGCGCGCCTGGCTGCGGAAATTTCCGGCAGCCGATGTCGATCGGGCATTCCATCTGCTCGACGCCGTGGGGCTTGGAGACTTCGCCAATCAGCGCGCCGATCAATTGTCCGGCGGCCAGCGCCAGCGCGTCGGCATCGCGCGCGCGCTGATGCAGGAGCCGGACCTGATTCTCGCCGACGAGCCGACCTCCTCGCTCGATCCGAAAACCTCGGTCGAAATCATGGAATTGATCGCGCAACGCGCGGGCGAGCGCGACATCCCCGCCGTGGTCAACATTCATAACGTCGAGCTCGGCCGGCGCTTCGCCGACCGCATCATCGGAATGTCGAAGGGCGAGATCGTTTTCGACGGGCCCCCAAACACGCTGCAGGATTCCGATTTGCTCGCGATCTATGGCGGTCAGGGCTGGCTCGAATGAGCGCCGCGCCGGCACGTCGCGTCGCCTTCCCGCCCAACTGGCCGGCGCGGATCGGCGCGCTCGTGCTGCTGGCTTATGTGGCCTATGCCAGCACCATCCTGGACATCACCTGGGCGCGTTTCCTGATCGGGCTCGAGCACGGCCAGCGTTTCATCTCGCGCATGTTCCCGCCGGATTTTGCCCCGGACAAGATCGAGCTTCTCTATAACGGCATGCTGGAAAGTCTGCAGATCGCGATTCTGGCGACCGTGTTCGGCACCCTGATTTCGCTTCCGCTCGGGATCGCCGCCGCGCGCAACCTCTCCCCGCTGCCGGTGGCCTGGATCGCGCGCCTCGTGATCGTGATCGCCCGCACCTTCCATCCGGTGATCATCGCGATCCTGTTCGTGAAGGCGGTCGGATTCGGCACGCTCGCCGGCGTTTTGGCGCTGACCGTGGCCTCGATCGGATTCGTTTCCAAGCTCGTCGCCGATGCGGTCGAGGAGACCTCGATGAAGCAGATCG
This sequence comes from Pseudorhodoplanes sinuspersici, assembly GCA_945878025.1. GTDB lineage: Bacteria > Pseudomonadota > Alphaproteobacteria > Rhizobiales > Xanthobacteraceae > Pseudorhodoplanes > Pseudorhodoplanes sinuspersici_B. The sequence continues at coordinate 3,278 of CAMDXM010000134.1, forward strand.
AGGCGGTGCGCTCGACCGGCGCCCCGTTCCTCGGCATCATCGTGATGGGCCTCATTCCGCAGGTGCTGCCGCGCTTCATCGGATTCACGGCCTATGAACTCGATTCCAACCTTCGCAACTCGGCGCTCGTCGGTATTGTCGGCGGAGGCGGAATCGGGGCGACCTTGTTCACGGCCTTCCAGCGCTTCGACTACGACTTCGTATTGACCATCGTGCTGACGATCATCGTGCTGGTGATGATCGGCGAAATCATTTCCGGCGCCATGCGGAGATTGTTCCAGTGAGCGCGGCCGGCGCATTGCCCGGCGGGCCCGCGGGCGGAGAGCTGCGCCGCTGGCAGCGCTTCACGCCGCTGGAGCGGGTCGCGCGCACCGGATTCTATCTGTTCGCCCTTCTGGCCGTGCTGTGGGCGTTGCGCACCATCGAGATCATTCCCGAATTCCTCTACGACGCGCCGCACCAGACGGTGGATTTGTTCGCCCGCATGTGGCCGATCGACTGGTCCTGGTATCCCAAGGTCGTGCATGCGGCGCTGATGGAAACGCTGCACATTGCCACTCTCGGGACAATCCTCGCAGTCGCGCTGGCGGCCCCGGTGGCGTTGCTGGTCGCGACCAACATCACGCATTCGGTCATTCTCAATACCTTCGGCAAGTTCATTCTGGTGGCGACCCGATCGGTGCATTCGATCATGTGGGCGCTCTTTTTTGTCGCGGTGTTCGGGCCAGGGGCGCTTGCCGGCATGCTCGCAATCGCGGTCCATTCGATCGGCTTTACCGGGAAATTTCTGTCGGAGGCGATAGAGGAAGCCCGGCCTGGCCCGATCGAAGCCCTGAAGGCCGTGGGCGCGCCGCCGCTCGCGATCCTGATCAAGGGCTATTGGCCACAGGTGAAACCGGCCTTCCTCGCGCTCGCAATCTTCCGCTGGGACATCAATATCCGCGAATCCGCGGTGCTCGGCCTTGTCGGCGGCGGCGGCCTCGGCATGGCGCTCGATACCGCCCTCTCCAACCTCTACTGGGATCAAGCCGGGCTTGTGCTGTTCGTGATCTTCGTTGTCGTGATCGCGACCGAGATCGTCACGACAACGATCCGAAGCCGCATCCTCTGACGCGCTAGACCGTATTCCGATTCAATTGAATCGGAACACAGTCTAGATTCCTTTTATTTGTCGCATTTTCTACGGCGAACCGGTTTCCACTTCGCCGGAAAATGCTCTCAGGCGAAAAGCAGAGCGGCCCGGACTGCGTCATGCAGGCCGGGCCGCGAATTTCTGCGTTGGGCGCGCCGGGTTACTGGGCCTTGTTACTGAGCCGTATTACTGGGCTTTGGGCGCAGCAGCCGCTGTCGCCGGCGCGGCTGCCGCCGCCGAAGGCGCGGGCGTCGCTGCCGCGGCGCCCGACGTGGAGGCAGCGCTGGCCGACGTATTCGCAGGTTTCGGAGCGCCGCCACCGCGTCCGAGAAGACCCAAAACCCTGCCGACGACCATATTGTGCAGGCGCGCGGACTTGTCGATCGTGATGTGATCGATCGACGAATCCTTGCTGACGTCGATATTCTGCAATTGGCCGCGGAATCCGGAGCCGCGCTTCATGTAGGCATAGTCGCGCTGCGTCAGATTCATCACGCTCGCGACGTTGCTGCTGGCGGCGTACGAGCCGGTGCCGTCGAAGGGAACGACGAGCGCAACCGGAACGCCTTTCTTGCCGAGATATTCGGCCATGATCATCACGGCGTCGGCGCCGAGCGAATGACCGATCAGGATGACCGTGCCGTGCTTGCCCGCCTTGTACTTGGCGGCGATCTCGTCTGCGAGCGACTGCCATTCGGCGTGATTGTAGACGCTGGCGGAAACGCCGCGCGCCTGCAGCTTGGCGGCAAGATCGTCCATGCCGAGCGAGAAGACGTTCAGAAGGCCGCGCAGAAGATAGACGTGTCCGCTGCCGCCGGTGCGTGGCGCGGGCGCCGCCTTGCGGGCTTTCTCGGGCGCGACAATGCTCGGAGCCACTGCCGCGCTCGGAGCCACTGCCGCCTGGCTCGGGGCCGCCGCCGCTGGAGTTGCCGCGGTCTGGCTGATCGCCGGCAGGCTGCCAGAAAGGATAAAGGCCATCGCCATCGCTGCCGCCATGGCCTGCAAACGCAATCTGGTCATCATCGCCACGAACTCCCAGAGTGTCAGAAAAACGCCCGGACTTGCCCCCCAGCGGGCCCGGGCGCGGCTCGATTTATAGCCACTGGGTAACCGTATTCCAGACCAGTTCTTAAAAACATACCCCAATGTTGGGCTGTGTTGCAGGGAAGCAACGCCGGGTCGCCTCACGGTCTTTTCAGCGGCCGGAATACCTCCCCGATGGAACCGGATCGGGTCCGGAGCAGGCTACTTGCCGGATTGCGTCCTAGTAGATCTTTGGAATGATGCGGGCCGTCCGCCGCATATAGGCCCGGTATTGTTCCCCGAAAGTATCGAGCATCAGCCGCTCCTCCTGCCCGACCCGGAAGAAAAACAGCGTTCCAAATCCAACAAATCCTGCAAAGCCCGCGAACCAGTTCGGCAGCAACAAAGCCTGCGCCAGCGCCCACAGAAAGAATGCCGAATACATCGGGTGCCGGACGTAGTGGTAGAGACCGTCAGTTACCAGGGTGTGGCTTTGCCGGACTTCGAGCGAGTCCGACCAGTTGCGCCCAAGCTCCCGGTGCACGCGGAAGAACAGCCAGAGCGAGCTTAAAAAAACCAGCAAGCCGAGCCAGGCCAGCGCCGGCTGAAACGGATAATTCGCGAAACGCGGAAAGCCGGTCACGATATAGATCAAGGGGATGAGCCCGAGCCCGGTCGCCGAGCCGGTCAGCAGCAATTTCTCGCGCGTGGTGCGTTCGCTTTTCGCGACGGCGGTTTTCCGGGACCGGCGCTGATGCGGCAGCCGGATCACGAACCAGGACACCGCGCCGGCGACCAGGATCAGTTTTGCAAGAAATAGGGTCATGTGCCGGTCGCCTTTTGTGGTTCGGCCGGCGCGAGAAGGCTGCCGTCCGGAGCAAACGCAGCCGTCATCGATTCCGGATCGCGAAGACGTGTCTCGAAACGGAACGGACCGCAGCAGATCATGAAATAATCGTAGAAGTAGCGCTTGTCGTTGCCCATGACGAGTTGCCGGTGCAGGCGGAAGAAATTACCCCGGAACCGCCGGTAGGTGTGCCGATTCAACATGTCGCGGACATGCACACGCTTGATGATCGGCCGGCCGGTCTCCGGCAGGCCCAGCGCCTTGACCGGGTCTACCTTGTAAAAGCTGATGATGTCCAACATCGACTCGAAATCCACCCAGAACACGGCCTTGTGCTGCGACACCCGCGCGACCGCGTCCTTCAGCCAGGCGCCCGCGGGATGCAGCGCGATTTTCAGAAGCGACGACCCCGCCGACAGCATGTTGAATGTTTCGCCCGCGGGGCCGGAACCGGCCTCGATCCGCAGCACGCGATCGACCACATCGAGCTTGAGCGCGCAGCCGAGACTGTGCCCCATGAAAATGATCTCGTCATAGCCGCCTTGCTTGCGCCGTCTGACGATCTCTTCCGCGAAGGTCTGCAAGCGCGCTTCGAGACCCGGCCGCGTCCGGTGGACGAGTTCCTGCGCAAAAATCCAGTCGTCGAACATGTACGGCAGCATGACGTAGCGGCCCGGAAAAACCAGCAAGCCGGCAAATACCGCGAACGCAATAAGCGGAGCGGACAGGACCGGGAGCGGAACGCCGGCGCGAACGCCGAACCAGGCGGCCGCGATCGCCATCGCGACGAAGCCTGTGACGATCACGATCGGATAGGCGAAGAAAAGCCCGTAGCGCCAATTGACCGCGAAATAGCGCCACGCGGTGCCGGAAAAGACGAAATCGGCAAATGCCGCGATCGCGCGAGGGACACGGACCCAGTCGGAGCGGCCAAAATCGGCCTCCACCACGTCGCCCCAGTAAAGCGATCGATATTCGGTCTCCACCGACCAGTTCGGGCCGTGCGTCTCGACCCGCCATAGCGCAATGGCGTGATCGCTGGAGACCGAAACGTCGGAAACCGAGGCGGCGACGTTCCATGTGCGCTGGAAGCGGGCGATCTCGCGCACGAAGCGCTCATGCTGGCGTTCCGGGGCCATCGGCTCATAGCCGCCCAGGAAGAAAACGCAGCGCTTTTTGACCTCTCCCCCGCTCATGATCTGCAAAAAACGCCTCTTGAACGGCTGTTGCCCGGCTCGCCGAAGGAAAACCGCAGGCTGGTTAGGGAAAGTCCGCCGATTGTACAAGCTTTTAGGCTGATTGCCCCCGGCAGCCCCCTTCCGGCGTTGAATTAGCGGCTTTCCTTCGCTATAGGGGCATCCAAATCAACCAGCGGCCGTCTAGCCGTCCCTGATGCCGGAGCTTTTGCACCCGCCCCGGCCTGCAGTGCCCAATTGAGAGCGCCAATGTCCACTACTTTCGATAAAGTCGCCGATATCATTGCCGAGACCTGCGACATCCCGCGCGAGACCATCACGCCGGACAGCCACGCCATCGACGACCTGAAGATCGACAGCCTCGATTTCCTCGATATCGCATTCGCGATCGACAAGGCGTTCGGCATCAAGCTGCCGCTCGAACAATGGACGCAGAAGATCAACGACGGCCAGGCGACCACCGAGCAATATTTCGTTCTGAAAAATCTCTGCGCACGCATCGACGAATTGATCGCCGCGAAGGGCGCGTAAGTTCACGCGGCTGGCTTCGTTTTTTGAAAAACGAAGACTTTGTTACATCCGAGTAGGTGCCGATGCGGCTTGAATATTTCCAGATGCTCGACCGCTTCGTGGATGTGAAAGCCGATGAACGCTGGATCAAGACGGAAAGCAAAGTGCCGATGGAAAGCCCGGTCTTCGAAGGGCATTTTCCGGGCTATCCGCTCATGCCGGGCGTGCTGCTGATCGAGAACATGGCGCAGACCTGCGGCTGGCTGGTAAGCGCGATCACCGGCTTCACCGGATTGCCGGTGCTGGCAGGCGTGAAGAATGCAAAAATTCGCGGCGCGGTTTTTCCGGGCATGGATCTCGTCACCGAAGGCAGGATCCTGCATGATGGTTCGGGCTTTGCGATCGCCGAAGGCACAATCAAGTCTGGCGACACCGCCATCGCCGATGCGCAGCTCACGTATCGCCTCATTCCGTATCCGAGCCCGGAATTCCAGAACACGATGGTGACCTGGGCGAAGCAACTTAACTTTCCGCTTGGGGATTTCCGAAAGTGAGCGCGCGCCGCGACGTCTGGATCACCGGAGTTGGCCTCGTCTCCGCCGTCGGCGAGGGACTGGATCAGCATTGGGACAAGCTGATGGCGGGCGGCACGCCGCCCTATGACGAGAAGACTTTCGCGCCCTACATCACCTTCCCGGTGGTGCCGCTCAATCTCGATACCCAGATCCCGAAAAAGGGCGACCAGCGCCAGATGGAAGCCTGGCAGCGCATCGGCGTCTATGCGGCGGGCCTGGCGCTTACCGATGCCGGCATCGCGGGCAAGCCGGAAATCCTCGACAAGGCCGACATGATCGTCGCCGCGGGCGGCGGCGAGCGCGATGTCGCGGTCGATTCCGCGATCCTGACCGACGTGCGCAAGACCGAGAAGCGCGACGCTTTCGTCAACGAACGGCTGATGAGCGACCTGCGCCCCACGCTCTTTCTCGCGCAATTGCCCAATCTTCTCGCCGGCAACATCTCGCTCGTGCATGGCGTGGTCGGTTCCTCGCGCACCTTCATGGGCGAGGAAGCCTCCGGCGTCGATGCTTTGCGCGTCGCACATTCGCGCATCGCCGCGGGACAAAGCGAACTCTCGCTCGTCGGCGGCGCCTATAACGGCACGCGCTGGGACCTGGTATTGCTGTTCCGGCTCGGCACGCCTTTGCTCGAAGCGCCGTTCAGGCCGGTCTGGGATCGTGGACCGGAGGGCGCACTCACGCTCGCCGCGATGGGCGCCTTTGTCGTGATCGAAAGCCGCGAACACGCGCAGAAGCGCGGCGCAAAGCCGATCGCCCGGCTCGCCTCCGTGCAGTCGAGCCGGAATCTGCGAAAATCGGGAGAATCCGAAAAAACCCTGCGCGCAGAATTCGACGCCGTCGCGTCGTCGGTCAAAAAGGACGCGGCCGTGGTCATTTCCGGCGCCTCGGGCGCCGAGCCCGCGACCTCCGAGGAAAAGAAAGTTTTGGCCGGGACGGGACTTCCGGTTCGCGCGACGGCCACCCATATCGGTAACGGGATGGAGGCGCAGTTCCTCGCCAATATTGCCCTCGGTTGCCAGGCTGTGCGCAAAGGCACGCTCTTTCCGCCATCGGGTAGCGGCGATACCGGGAACGCCCCGGCCAAGGGCATTTCGCAGGCGCTCGTCACGAGCGTCGGTCATTGGCGCGGCGAAGGGCTCGCGCTGATCGAACGAGTCGATTGAGGAGGTAGCGATGGCGGCATCACGGCGCGACAGCAAGGGACGGCCCGTCGTCGCCGTCACCGGCATGGGCATCGTCACTCCGCTCGGCACCGGCAAGGCGGATAACTGGAAAAAGCTGACGGCGGGCGAATCCGGCATCCGGACCATCACCCGCTTTGCAACCGACGGGCTCCGCACCACGATCGCCGGCGCGGTCGACCATGTATTCGAAGAGGGCATGCATTCGGCGGCCTTGTCGGAAAAGCTGGCGCGGCTCGCCGGCACCGAAGCGATCGCCGAATCCGGCATCGGCTCCAAAGGCAATTTCCCCGGGCCGTTCTTTCTCGCCTTCCCGCCGATCGAAATCGAATGGGCGCAGCGCTTCGCGCTCGCCGGCGCGTCGGGCGCGAACGACAAGATCGAATATGGCGATCTCGTGCGCGTGGCATCAAAGCCCGAATTCCGATCCTTCTATGAAGAATCCAAGTATGGCGTCGTGCCTGACAATCTCGCCGAGCATTTCGGCACCCAGGGTTCGCCGATTTCGCTCACCACCGCCTGCGCGTCCGGCGCCACGGCCATCCAGCTGGGTCTCGAAGCGATCCAGCGCGGCGAATGCGACGCGGCGCTTGCGATCGGCGCCGACGGCTCGATCACCGCGGAATCGGTCGTGCGCTTCTCGCTGTTGTCCGCGCTCTCGACCAACAACACTTCGCCGCAGGGCGCGTCCCGCCCCTTCTCGAAGAACCGCGACGGTTTCGTGCTGGCGGAAGGCGCGGCCGCGCTTGTGCTCGAAAATTACGATCACGCGGTCGCGCGCGGCGCGAAGATTCTCGCCATCGTGGAAGGCTGCGGCGAAAAATCCGACAATTTCCACCGCACCCGATCGAGCCCGGACGGCAAGCCCGTCATTTCGTGCATGCGCAACGCGCTGGCCGATGCCGGCGTGACGCCCGCCGATGTCGACTACATCAACGCCCACGGCACCTCGACGCCCGAAAACGACAAGATGGAATATCTCGGCGTCTCGACCGTGTTCGGCGATCACCTCAAGAACATCCCGATCTCGTCGAACAAGTCGATGGTCGGGCATACGCTGACCGCGGCCGGCGCGATCGAAGCCGTGGTTTCGGCGCTGACCATCATCAACCAGCGCATCCCGCCGACGATCAATTACCAGGTGCCGGACCCGGCCATTCCGCTCGACGTTGTTCCGAACGTGGCGCGCGATGCCAGGGTCCGCCGCGTCATTTCGAACTCGTTCGGCTTTGGCGGGCAGAATACCTGCCTGGTCCTCACCGGCGACATGGTTTGAACCCCTGGCCTGGTCGAGCCGCCCCTGCCCCTATGCGCAGACGACGCGCAGGGCTAAGCTTGCGTCCGCTCATCGTCAAGAAATGAGGGGGGAAACGGGCATGAGGGCTTTAGCGATAGCT
>CAMDXM010000135.1 GCA_945878025.1 Pseudorhodoplanes sinuspersici
CGATTGATGCGGCTGCAGGCCCTCAAGGCACGCCCGCGCCGTCGTCGGCTGCCGCCCGATCTGGGTGAGCGGCAAGCCTCCGCCGTCGCTCCGAACGTGCTCGATCGCAGCTTCGAAGCAACTGCACCAAACCGCAAATGGATCGCTGACTTCACGTATGTGTGGACGGCGGAGGGTTGGCTCTACGTGGCAGCCGTCATCGATCTGTTCTCGCGGCGTGTGGTCGGCTGGTCGATGAGCACAGCGATGACGGCCCAGCTCGTGACCGACGCTCTGGTGATGGCGATCTGGCGGCGCGGTAAACCCGACGCGCTCCTGCATCACTCCGATCGTGGCAGCCAATATAGCAGCGAGCAGTTCCAGAGACTGATGGCCGATCACGGCGTCATCTGCTCGATGAGCCGTTCAGGCAATGTCTGGGACAATGCCGCGATGGAGAGCTTCTTCTCATCGCTGAAGACGGAGCGTACAGCGCGCAAGATGTACCGAACGCGAGACCAGGCCAGAGCTGATGTGTTCGACTACATTGAGCGTTTCTACAATCCCAAACGCCGGCACTCTACGATCGGCTATATGAGTCCGATGGAGTTCGAACGGCAGGCGGGATTAGCTTAGGCGGGTGTCAACCAAACCGGGTGCAGGCCATTTCACCTTGTCGAGTTTGTGAAAGCTCAGACCCGGACTAGCAGGATTAAGCTGCAGATCGAATGCTGTGGTCTTTGTGGCCTTTTGTTCGTCGCCACTCAGACGAGCCAGGCTATCGGTGAAGGTGTCAGCGATGCGGAAGTCCATCAGGAGTCTGCCTCCTGCTCGCGAAACTGATCCTTATGGCGCCTTCTAAGTGACACGAGAACGCCTTGATGCATTTTTCGCTCAAGCGTTTGCGTTGCTTCACGGATTACTCCCACTTGAACACCTTTACCGCCATGCGAATTCCAAGGCTAAGTTACAATTCGGGATAACTATCTTTGTCCCATCGACCTGCTGGCGACCAATTCCACTGGTCAACGGGCACTTGCTCCAAAAAGCGAAGCGCGTCCTCAAGGCAATTGTTTGCAATCGACCAATATAGTTGCTCACCCAACCTTCTGTGTTTACTGGCATCAGATTCTGCAGACGCAGCCAAGATTAGCGGCAACGGCGGAGGATTTTGGCTTGGCAATTTTCTCGCGACCAGAAACTGATGGAAGCGATGCCTATCGCAAGGACTGGATCTGCCTTCGGTTTTCAGGGCTTTAAGAAAATCTGCGATCCTTTCGTCTTGGTTTGTCATACTTTGAATAGCCTTCTCATTTCACCAAACATTCAGTCCGGAAATTCAGAGACGGTCCGGGAAAGCTCATTGGCCAGAGCACAGGGCAGTGCCTTGTCAAAAATTGTGCTGAGCGATCGGTAATACCAAATCGTACCTTGCCGGCGGCCGGTAAAGCGGCTCCAGACATCGTCGCCAATGCTTCGATAATCGTGGAGAATGGCCCCGGCGTTATCGACCTTGTCAGCGAGAGATACTAGGAGAGACGATGCGGGTTTGGCCGGAAGCTGCGAGAGATACGCTTCTTTCCTAGGACGCCATTCGGGTTTCGGTTCGACCCATGAATCTGTGTAATCCGCCACGATCAGCGCAACGGGTGATCCGAAGAGCCTTTCGATGTCGTCCAATGTCGCCTGGCCACCCTGATCTTCCGCTGCGTCATGGAGCAAGCCAGCTATCGCCTGTGTTTCAGAACCGCCTGCCACTAGGACGCGGCTCGACACGCTCAACAAGTGGGCGATGTAGGGCACCCCGCTTCCTTTTCGAACTTGATCGCGATGAAGCCGAGCGGCGTAAGTCAGGGCGCGGTCAAAATTCTCCGAAAGAGGCATCCGTATCTCCAACTCGGTCGGCAACTCGGTCGGCAACTAGGGGACCCAGTGTGTCTGTAACGAGCAACCATTAGTTCTTAGCCCAATAAGCGAAGACCTTTTTCAATTCCTCGACCCAGCATTCAACAATGTTGGACGTGTCACGACCGCGGGACTGTGCGAGCTCGAAGAACCCCGGGCCCGGCTGCATGTCGCCCGATTTGTGCACGACCAATACCGTCAGCAAACCACGACCTTCTGCGTCCTCGTCTGAAGCTATCTCGCCAAGAAAATGGGATAGCCTCGTGTCATGCGCATCAAGCCTGATGCTTGTAATGCTTCGGACAAGATCCGAGTAAGGAATCATGCTGCGGGTCCTTGCGCATCCAATCATGATTTGGCGCGCTTCCTCCTTTGCAGCCTCCCAGTCCGATGGAGGAAATCCATGATTAAAGTTGCTTCGCAACATGGTCACACCTTGAAAACCTTCATCACCTCGTCCCCCAGATGATTGATCACCTTCACGGCTATGCGGCCTTTCTTCGGCTTTTCGAACGGCCGTGAGGTGTCGCTGTTGAGTGTCGCCCAAGCTTCGGGGTCGATCTCTGCTCTCAGGGTGGTCTTGAGCGCGCTGTAGGGGTCGTTGGCACCGAGGAAATAGGCGTGGCGGACAAAGAAACTTTCTTCGTTGTAGTCGGTGTCGATGACCCAGCAGGCAATGCCATCCGCGCCGTCGCTGATAACTTCTCCCGTCTGCGGCTTGAACACGTCCACGCCGTTCACCTTCACACGTAGCTTGCCGTCCTTCTCAGGCAGCAGATCGATGTCCGGCTCGCCGAAGATGACGAAGAGATTGCCCTTGGAGGTCGTTTTGAGGTCTTCCGCCATGTGCAAATCGGCATTCATGCGCGCCTTGAGCACTGGAATGCGGCCGAGTTTGTTGAACTCAGTAGTATGCGCCTCGTAGTTGAAGGCGCAAGCGATGAGTACATCGAATGAAGCGTCTCCAGCTTCGCGCGCAGCTGCGACGAGGTCGGCGCGCTGGACGGTTCCAAACTCGGGACCGATGAAGATAGCCGCGCGCTTATCGGTGTCGCCCTCCATGTAGCGGCCTTCGGCGCAGATCAGATCTCCAGGCCGGGGCGCGAGCGCGGTGAAGGTAATTCGGCCCTCCTTGTGCGCCTGCTGCACGCCGGCGATCTTGAGATTCTCCAGAATCATTTCAGGGAACGATTTTTTGGCCCCGTACTCGCCGCCGTTCTCCTTGAGCCCATCGATCAACTCATCATTCTCGTCCACTCCCAGGACTCGGTGGGGGCTGAGGCTTTCGACGGTAAAGGGCCCGGCAACACGAACCTTTTTGTTATCCGCATAAGGCTTGTCATAGAGAAGTTCGGACTCGGCCTTGGCAGCGATGGAGGCGTCGATTTCCTTTTGCCGGGCAACGCGAGCTTGCCACCAGTAGTGCCACACGTCGCGAGTTTTCATGCGATTGGGAGAAATCCATCGTTCGGTAGCCGGCGAAAGCCCGTTCAGAAGGGGTCCGAGATTTTCAGGCGAGATTTTAGCCAGCGTGTCGCCGACGCTGTCGGACAGATCGCGCGGTACTTCCCATTCCTGCCAGCTATCGCCAGTCGCTTCGCGTAGCACGCCAAGGATAGATTCCAGCGTTTTCTGCCACTTGTCCCAAATGACATCAATCTCCGCGTTATTGACAATGGAGCTAAGCATTACGTGCGGAACGCGCTCATAGACAAAACCATGACGAATATCTCGGCGCACTGGCTGCGAACTTGGCGCGGTCTGGGTGATTTCGGCTTCCTTCACTTGGCCTTCGCGCGAGTCAGCCAGTAGGTAATAAGAATATCGCGCGCCCATGATGCGAGCGCGAGCCAACGCCAATGCGACACGCGAAGTATCAATTGTGATCCAGCGGCGACCCCATTGTTCTGCGACAGTCGCCGTCGTTCCGGAGCCGCAAGTTGGATCGAGAACAAGATCGCCTGGATCACTCGTAAGCAACACGCATCTTTGAATTACAGTTTGAGAAGTCTGAACGACATAGATTTTGTCGGCCATAAAGCTCGCGCCGACATCATCCCAACGATTGCTGATCTGAATTGCCGGAAAGTCGTCGAGGTAGCGGACATAGCCGAGGCGACTTGCGGTCGCCTCGAGTCGCCCTGCGGCTTTGAGGCGTGCCATGCCTTTTTCGTTCGTCTTCCACCTGACCGAAAGCGACGGCTTGTGGACTTGCCCATCGAGTTCGACGCCAAACCAAGAGGCCGCTCCTTCGCCTTTATCACGTCCGGCGCTCTGCGATGTCAGATTGTCGAGCGAATAAATTCTAAGCTCACCCAAGACAGTACGCGGATCGGTTAACAAAGCATCCGTCAACGGCTGACTCAGCCCTGTTATGTCGCGAATCCTGTTGTAGTTCGTGCCTCCCTTTTCGCCTGGTTTCTTCCGTTTCAATCCGGCTCTATATTTGACCCGCGACTTATCTTTGCAAAACCATAGAAGATAGTCTGTGGTCTGACCAAGATGCTCTTCAGTTGAGCCAGACGTTTTTGCAAATCCAATTTGCGATACGCAGTTGTCTTCTCCAAATACTTCATCCATGACACCTCGCACGCGATGAACGTTTTCATCCCCAATTTGCACAAAAACCGAGCCAGACTCAGTGAGCAAATCGCGGACGACGGTGAGACGGTCGCGGAGATACGTAAGATAACTGTGAATGCCGTCGCGCCATGTATCGCGGAAGGCTTTCACCTGCTCCGGCTCGCGAGTGATGTGGCCGGCGTTACCATCCTTTACGTCACGACTTGTGGTTGACCATTGGAAATTGCTGTTAAACTTGATCCCGTACGGCGGATCGAAGTAGATGCACTGCACTTTTCCGCGCAAACCCTCACGTTCTGCGAGGCTTGCCATCACTTGGAGTGAGTCACCAAGGATCATACGGTTCGACCAGTTTTGATCGTGCTGATAAAACTCAGTTTTATCTACGCCTTTAGGAATACCGTTGAAGTCGGAAAAGAGGTCCGGTGTCAGCCCACCGCACTCATGCTCGCGCTCCTTGGTCGCGCGCAGCAGGTCGTCGATCAGCACCTTCGGGTGGACTTTTTCCTGGATGTAAAGTGGCGGAGCGGGGATGACGAGATCGCTCCAGTCCTGCTCATCTTTTCCACGCCAAACAAGTTGGGGATCGAGATCGGTGTTGCGCGGATAGCGAACTTTCTTCGGATCCTGCTGCTCTTTCTCCAGAACGGATTGAAACTCCGCCGTCGGTATATTCTTCCGCTTGGCCTCATCGTGCTTCAGAATTTCTATAGATTTTTTCGTTGCCGGTTTCTTGGCCATGGCTATTGCTTTCCAGTCGTCGGCTGCACCGACGCAGATGCAATCATTTTATCGAACTCGCCTTTCACCTTGGCCTCGAAGTCGGCTTGGATCTGGTAAACTTCGGTAAACTCGGAGAAACTCCAGCGCCCGTAGTTGCCGAGATGATTCACGCCCGGTACCCAATAGGTGTCCATAGTGGATTTCTTTTCCTTGGCATCCTCACGACGATACCCCTTGATCTCGACCACAAGGTGCAGCGGATTGTCGGGGCCATTCCCGTCGTCCACGAGCACAATGAAATCTGGTAAATATTTTCGCGTTTCGGAGCCATACCGATACGGCACTTCCATGCCGAGATTATGATTCTTGGTATATGCGATCACTTTAGGATGCGATTCAGCGACACGGCAGAACTCAGCCTCCCAGTCACTGTCGAGCACGACCCAATTAACGTGGTTCTTGGGTGGGGGCCCATTCGTCTCCCAGCGATCCGCGCGTGATGTGTTGAACCGGACATGTCGCGTTGAGCCCGTGTGATTGTAAGCATCGAGCAAAGCCTTGATCGGACGCTCTCCGAGAAACTGACGGGTAATGGCCGCCGTGATGCGATTGCAGGCCATATCGGCCAGTTCCTGATACATGAGCAGCGCGGGATAAGTTTCGCCTTTGCATACTAGGCAGGTGTCGAGCCATTGCTTTGTAATGCGCTTGAGCTGACCGAACAGATGCAGCTTCGGCTCCTCGCCCGGATCTCGCCACTTCGTATAGAGCAGCCGTTGCGTGACGTTGAAGACGAGCGAGGAATGCCGCATGTCGCCCAGATGCTTGAGTCCGAGATCCACGCCTTCTCCGATGATACCAGAATTGCGCGTGATCGAAGGCCCAACCAAGTCGGGGCTAAGTACCAGCATGGAATCCTCGTTGAAGTCAGCGGTCAGCCGCTCCTCGGGCAATTCGACACGATAGCCTTCGACGCGCGGGAAACGGATTTCGAGAGCATCCCGCTCCGGCGAGATTGCCTTGACTTGAACCGTCTCGCGCGGAGGCTGTGGCGGCGCGATGACCGGCTTGGCAGTGAAATCAAACGGAATACCGAAAATGTCGGCATATTCCACATTGAAAAGTCCTTTATCAGGACCGTCTTCGTTCAACTCATAGGATTGCCGGCGCAGTGCGCGCCCTATGACCTGCTCACACAGGAGCTGGGTGCCGAAGGCGCGAATGCCGAGCACGTGAGTGACAGTGTTGGCATCCCACCCTTCCGTCAGCATGGAAACCGAGACAACACAGCGGATGCCACCACCAAGCTGTTCAGGCTTTCCGACCGTGTTCATAACCTCACGGAGAAGGTCCTGATCAGTAATGTTATCTCCAGCGCGTGCGTCCTGGGTGCGCTCCACAATTTCACGGCGAAAGCGCTCGATCTCATCAGATGCCATGGCACGAAAGTTGTCGTCCAGTGCATCGCCCGCTTCGAGTTGCTCACTGTCGATAAGAAGCGTGTTGGGTCTCGGGAACGGATTGCCGGTCGTTTCATCAAAGTTACGAAATAGCGCGAGACGCCCGTTTTCCAGCGTCGTGGTCCCGTCAATATTTGTGCGATGGAAGCCGGAAACGAAGTCGTAAACGAGTTTTGAGATTGCTGTGTTCTGACAGACGATAATGAAACAGGGCGGTACCTTAATGCCCTTTTTCTCCCAAAGCTTGAAGGTCTTCTCGTAGTGGCCATAGAGGGCTTGCAACGCCGTTTGCAGGCGAGTCGGGAGCTTGAGGGGATCGAGCTCCTCGCCCTGACCGCGCCCTTTCTTCGGCATGTCTTTGCGGATATTCTCCCAGAGATCCCGGAACATCGGCATTTCGTCGCCGGGGATATTCTCCGCCACCGGAACGCGAGGTAATTTCACAATACCGCATTCGATCGCATCCATCAGCGAGAAGTCGCTCATCGTCCATGGAAACAGCGTCCCCTCTGCATAGCCGGAACCGCTGAGGAAGAACGGTGTTGCGGACAAGTCCAAGACGCGACTGAGGCCGAGCTTACGGTTCACGGCCTCAAGTCCGGAAATCCAGAGGCGCGCCGCCTCGTTGTTCTTCTCAGCCTCTTTTTTGTCGTCGCCTCTCAGATCCTCATCGTCCAGCTCTTTCGGCTTCTCCCGGTAGCAATGATGGGCCTCGTCATTAATCGCGAGGATATTTTTCATCCCCATTAAATCGGGCATCACGCGCTGGAGCATTTGGCCTTCAGTCTCAAGCGTTTTAAGTTCCTCGCCTGTGCGCCCTTCCAGTAATTGGCGCCCGCCCTTGGACAGCTCAAGCCGTTCGCGAAGTTTGAAGGCGTGGTAGTTTGTGATGACAATCTTGGCGCGGTTCACGTCGTCGAGCATGTCGCCGGGAACCAGTTCGCGACTAGCGTAGTAACTGTCGGGATCATTCGGCTGAAGGACGCGCAATCGATCTTTAATCGTGAGGCCCGGCGCGCAGATCAGAAAACCGCGCGTGAAATTTTTGCTACCCGGGCGCCGCGCTGCATTAATCGTTTGCCAGGCGATCAGCATGGCCATCACCGTGGTCTTGCCCGCGCCGGTCGCCAGTTTGAGGGCGAGCCGCATTAACTCGGGATTGGCGTCCTTGTTCGCGGCACCGAGATGGTCAAGCAGGCTCTTCCCGCTCTTGGATTGGCCCGCGACCTCTGTTAGCCAGATTGCGGTTTCGGCGGCCTCTACCTGGCAGAAGAACGGCCGAACGTCGTTGAATTTATGATGACGCCAGTGCTTGAGAAGCCGAGCGGTTTCCGGCGTGACCTGCCAATCATTCGGATTGGGCAAGGAACGCCAGGCATCAACATAACCGCGGACTTGGTTGATGATCGATGTTGGATCGTATTGCTGCTCCTTGGTGGAAAGCCCCTTCCCTTCGTCGAACACGAATCCCGTTTGTGCGGCCGCCTTACGCTTCTTTGGCTTGGGGATAGGGGTGACGAATTTCGCGCCACGTCGGGTTTCGATGATTTTCTGTGTGGGCTGCCCAGCCTCATCGAGCTCCCAATGCTTGCGAGGGTATTCGTAAGGCGAGTTCAGTATTGGGCGGTCGAAAAAGGGATTGGACATCGTCGCCGTCTCTCACCTAGCAGCTGGCCGGCACATTGAGATGATACTTTCCCAGCGCACACTCTGAATGACCGGGCGCGGCTATGACCGGCCCGCCAATCATATCTTTGCTGCGTACTCGAAGGCGCCCCAAGTGATGCCCGCTTATACCCGGGTCGATTTTGGGCGAAAGAGACTGTTTATACAACCTAGTCAGGCTTGGCTGGGTAAGCATCACCTGGGCCCGTTCGAGAGCACCAAAGAGGGGGGACGCTCCGTCTGTGCGCAGCTAAACCCTATCGCAGAGGGCGCATTGCGCTAGCGTGACCTGCCACCCTGTGCAGAGCATAATGCGCTCTCGCTGCCCTCTTGATGGATGCCAGCATGGCAAAAAAAGTTGTTCTTCCTGAAAGCCCATTGGAGGGCAAGTCTTGGCCGCGCAGCCGCGACCAAGATCTCCCTCATTTTCTAGCGATGTTGGAAAGCGAATTTCACAGGGACACATCCAACACCCTACCGGCGTTCGAAGCTGTGAACTTGATTGCCTCGCATCTGTGGGAAAGGGACCAGTCGTCTCCGGAATTCGTCTCAGTTCCGTGGTGGACCGTGGAAGTGCTGGCCATGGGGTACAATATTTATCGTGACGGCGCCTTGTCGAATGCTCCTTTGAAGTTGGGCGAAGCCTTCGGTCTCGAGGGGGGCGGTCAGGGCAAGCAACCGCGAATCCAACAAAGTTTACAAAAACTTCGCGATATTCGGATCGCCGGTGCGATCGCATTCAACAGCGCGGAAGGGGTCAAGATCGAGGCTGCATTGCAGGAGCAAGCGGACTTGACACAGCTTTCTGTCGGGCAGATCCGGCGTATCTGGGAGGAAAATCGCGAACAGGCCGAAAACGCCGTCAAGAACTTTCCACGCGCATAACTTCGTGAAGTTATGCGCGTATGATTTTCGTGTCCAAATCGACATTTTGGGTTAGTTGGGCGTGGGTACATTGCTCAGCAAACACGATAAACACCCAAATTGCAGGTAAACGTCCGATGTCCAGACTTCCCGCGAAGGCATTTAATCAAAGAAAAGTGAAAAGCGCCATGAAGGGTGCGCTCGACGCAGGGATGACGTGGGCGCGGATAAAAGCCAACTGCGATGGGAGTATGGAATTCTCGGCGGGCATTGGTGCGCCGCTTGAACACCAATCTACGGATCTAGACAAATGGATGAATGATCATGCGCGTTCGTTTGAAGGGCCTCAATAGCGTTACCAAGAAACTCGCGAACGGTCGCCGTGTCACCTATTGGTATGCATGGAAAGGTGGTCCGCGACTTCAGGGTCAGCCGGGCACGCCGGAATTCATCGCAAGCTACAATAGGGTTGCAGCGCAGAAGGTCTCTTCGCCAACCGGGACGCTGATGTCTCTCATCAATGGTTATCAAGCCAGCGAGGATTTTCGTAAGCTTGCTGATACGACACACCGGAGCTACGTCGCGTTGATTAAGCGCATTGAAGTCAAATTCGGCGACTTTCCACTTTCGGCTCTCGCCGACCGGCGCACGCGCGGCATTTTCATGGCTTGGCGCGACAAGCTCGCCGTCAACTCTGGCCGCCGTCAGGCGGATTATGTATGGACCGTTTTGGCACGAATATTTTCGTGGGCGCTGAACCGCGGGCTCGTAACCGTCAACCCGTGTGAGAAGGGTGGCCGGGTTTATCGGGGCTCACGGGCTGACAAAATTTGGACGACGAATGATGAGGCGACTTTCTTGAGAAGCGCGCCTACGCACCTGCATCTGCCGCTTCTTCTTGCTCTCTGGACCGGTCAGCGGCAGGGCGATTTGTTGCGGCTGCCATGGTCTAGCTATGACGGAACTCATATCCGTCTTCGCCAATCGAAAACGGGAGTGCGCGTATCTATACCCGTTGGCGCACCACTAAAGGTGGCCCTAGATAATACCACCAAACATGGCCCGATGATTCTTTTATCGAGCGGCAACCGGCCGTGGACCTCTGACGGTTTCAGGTCGTCGTGGAGCAAGGCTTGCGACAAGGCCGGCATCACCGGGCTTACGTTCCACGATCTGCGCGGAACCGCCGTAACGCGGCTGGCGATCGCCGAATGCACGGAAGCGGAGATCGCGACCATCACTGGACATAGCTTAAGAGACGTTCGCTCGATCCTCGACACACGCTATCTGCACCGCGATCCCGCGCTCGCAGAGAATGCAATCAGGAAGCTCGAAAGGGGAACAAATTCTCCCAACTGAGCACCCAACTGTGCCGAAATGTTCTAGTGCGAAGAAGAGAAAAGTTTTGTGAAATCAATGGTGGGCGCAGTAGGGCTCGAACCTACGACCCGCTGATTAAGAGTCAGCTGTTTTCCATTCGCATTCCTGCACTTAGCCAAAAGAAAACTGTCAAACCGGCTACCAACGATCAATGGCTTAGCTCGGATTTGTCAAACCGCGCGAGGGTGTCTAGCGCTTGCACCGCCCTGCCCGCGGCTTCGAGCCTGCCTGGATGCGGGCCGCGTTCTTCACGAGTTTCCTGGGCACTGCTGCTTGTGCTGGCCACGATGCTCGGTGGTTGCGAACGCAGCAATCCGTGGGCGCCCTACACCGACCGCGTGTTGCGGGTTGCGACCTTCGTGTCGTGCGGCGGCGGGTTCTCCGGGCTTCCCGCTAACGGGACATTTTACCACGTCCTTTCGCCGCAGCTGGTAGTGGATGCGCGCGGCGTTGGTCTTCTTCGCTATTACGATGGGCGGACGATCCGCGACGAGCCGGTGCATTTCGTATGGAAAGGCGCGGCAGCGGCGCCATACGACGGCGTCCGCTGTGCGGCGGT
>CAMDXM010000136.1 GCA_945878025.1 Pseudorhodoplanes sinuspersici
CGTTCAATAATAATCCGTCAGGAATCAGGCATTATCCTGCGTGTCTTCATCCTGCGTGTCTTCGGGCCTCTATGGGGGGTGTGACAGTGTTGCAAGCACAATCGTTTCGACGGCCGCTTCCGGGGCGGCGCACGATGCGCGCGGGCGCAGCCTTTGCGGCGCTGGCAATCTCGGCCTCCGCCATCGCGCCGGCCGATGCGAGCGTTGTCGGCCGCATGAAATTCCGCGCCGAGCAGGACTCAAAGCGCGACACCGGTCCGCAAATTCCGCCCGGCCAGCTTCACATCGTGATCTCGATCAAGTCGCAGCGCGTCGCGGTCTTTAGCGATGGAATACTGGCGGTGAAATCCGGCGTCTCGACCGGCGTGCCGGGACACCCAACCCCGACCGGCGTCTTCAGCATCATCCAGAAAAACCGCCATCACCGTTCCAACATTTACAGCGGCGCGCCGATGCCGTTCATGCAGCGCATCACCTGGTCGGGCGTCGCGCTGCATCAGGGCGTGCTGCCCGGGCGTCCGGCGTCGCATGGCTGCATCCGGCTGTCGGGCGAGTTTGCGGAGCGGCTGTGGAAACGCACCAAACTCGGCGCCCGCGTGATCGTGGCCCAGAACGAAGTCGAGCCTTATGTCTTCTCGCATCCGAAATTATTCGTGCCGAAAGCGCTGACCGCGACGAATGACGCTCCGGCGCCGGTGAAAACCGCGCAGGCCGAAATGACGGCGAGCGACGCCAACAAACCTGAGGCCAGGGACCTTCCCGTTCCCGATTATCCGCCGATCGCTGACGTCACCGCCGATATCCGCAAAAGCATTCGCGACGAGAATCCGATCGCCAAAAAGCGCGCCGAGCCTTCGGGCCCGGTTTCGGTCTTCATCAGCCGCAAGGAGCGCAAGCTTTATGTGCGGCAGGGTTTCATGCCGCTGTTCGAAACGCTGGTCACGATCAGCGACGACGCCAAGCCGTTCGGGACGCATGTGTTCACGGCGGCGGAGCCTTCCGAAACGGCGATGAAATGGATCGCGGTGTCGCTGCCGGCCGACGCTCCGAAACAGAAGATCCAGCGCGCTCCAAGGCCTGACCGCGTGGTGGGCCAGTACGGACGCAACATTGCGCGCAACACCCGCGCTCTTCCAGCCGCGGCCCCATATGAACCGGTGACGCCGGACGCCGCTTCGGTGCTCGACCGCATCGAGATTCCGAAGGACGCCGTCGCGCGCATCGAAGCGCTGATGGGTCCAGGCACGTCGCTCGTGATCGCGGATACTGGTCTTGGCGACGAAACCGGCGAAGGCACTGATTTTATCGTGCTGACGCGCTGATCGTCCGGCCGGGACGCGAAGCGTGAACGATAGGACGCGCTCGATCCTCATCGTCATGGCCGGGTTTGTCCCGGCCATCCACGTCTTTGGTTGCCGCAACGAGAAAGCAAGACGTGGATGGCCGCAACAAGTGCGGCCATGACGAAACGAGAGTGATATCCAAGGCGCGATAGCGAGAAGAAACGCGCATTGCCGCAGCGGGGCCGGATCGGCTATATGAGCCCAACGCACCCGTAGCTCAGCTGGATAGAGCGTTGCCCTCCGAAGGCAAAGGTCACAGGTTCGACTCCTGTCGGGTGCGCCAGCAGGTTCAATAACCTACATCGGCGACTGCGGGACCGGTTTGCGAACGCCATGATGTCCTGGCTCTATTTTGCAGATTGAGACCAGCGCCGCGCCGCCGCGGAAATCACCGCAAGCGCATCCATCGCCCCGCCGGCTTCGCCTTTTTCGAAATCGCCCTCCGTCACCGCCATCTGGTTGGTGACATGCGCAAAACACAGCACCGGTTTCCGGCGCGCCTTCGCGAAGGCATACAACGCCGCCGCTTCCATCTCGACCGCCAGGAGGCCCGCCGCTTTTCTGGCCGCGATGATGTCCGCGGTTTCACGAAACGGCGCATCGGTCGTCCAGGTCGCGCCCTGTTCCACCGCGATTCCAAGATCGGCGAAGGCGCCCGCCATCAGGCCGACGAGTTGAGGGTCGGCGACGCTCGATTCCGACGGAGGCAGATAATGGTAGCTCGTGCCCTCGTCGCGCAGCGCGCGGTCGATCAGGATGAAATACGGCGGAGGCCGCAATTGCGTCAGCTGTCCGGACGAGGTCATGCTGATGAGCAGGCGGCAACCGGCGGCAAACATCTCCTCGGCAACCAGCACTGCGAACGGCGCGCCGACGGCACAGCCGACAATTCCGTATTCGCGACCGTCGGCGGAGAACACGTCGAGTTCGGTGTGATAGCAGGCCCAGCCGGAATGGCGGTGCGCGCGTCCCGAAGCACGCAGATACCGGACGATGTCTCCATCCGGATCGAGAATGCAGATGTCCGGAACGGCGGCGGCGGCAAGCCCCTTCTGCCGCCGCGCCTCGCGCAGCAGACTTTCCGGCGTGAACACGGATTCCGCATCGTAAAACTTGTCCGAGAGAATGGGCGCAGGCCCAGGTTTCTTCATATCGATGGCCGTGATGTTGCGGTACCCAAGCGTCCGGCTTCCGTCGAGAGCCATCGCCGCATGATCAGAACACCAAAACCTTGTCGGCGTCGATCGTTGCGGCCGCAAGCTCGTCCATCGTGCTGCGTTGCGCACCCTCCATCAGTCCCGCATCGTCGAGGCCGCGCGCATCCATGCACGTTCCGCACAGGAGCACCTTTCCGTTGCCGGCCTTCACGCGCCGCAGCATGCGCTCGATGTTGTAATAGCCATCCGGCGTCTTCTGACCGGCCTTCGCGGCCAGCACCGAATCCGCCATCAAAAAGACGGTGACCTCCGCTTCCTTCTTGATGACGGCCTGCGCGAGCCGGAGCGCGTTATAGACGCGTTCGGTGCCGTAGGGCGGATCGTTGACGATGAAGAGGATTTTCATGTGGCGCTCCCGTGGCGGCGGATCATTGCTCGGCGTCTCTCTGCCCGAGCGGGTATCCGCTGGCATCGCCGCGGAACGGCTGGAGCAGCATCCGGTCAAGACGAAGTTCGCGCGGCTCCCGGAACTGTTCGATGCCGATGGTCATCGCATCGTGACCGCGCGACGGCTGCGCCCGATAGGTTCCGAACAGGCGGTCCCACCAGGGCAGATTGAATCCGAAATTGCTGTTGGTCTCGCACGGCAGGATCGAATGATGCACGCGGTGCATATCCGGCGTCACCACAAGCCAGCGCAGCACGCGATCGACCCCGAGAGGAATGCGGACATTGCTGTGGTTGAACATCGAGGTCGCATTGAGCAGCGCTTCGAAGATCAGGACGGAGATCGCCGGCGTCCCGAGTGCCGCGACCACGCCGAGCTTGATCACCATCGACAGCACGATTTCGATCGGATGGAAGCGCAGCCCGGTCGTCACGTCGAATTCGAGATCGGCATGATGCATGCGATGCAGCCGCCACAAGGCCGGCGCCGCATGAAACAGGACGTGCTGGAGATAGATCGCAAGATCGAGAAGGATGATCGAGGAAAGGACGCCAATCCACGCCGGAAGCGCCAGCGTGTTGAACAGGCCCCATCCGTGTGTCTCAGCAAAGAGCGCAGCGCCGACGGCGGTCGCCGGGAACACGAGGCGCACAAGAAGCGTATCGGCCACCACTACGCCGAGATTGCTGGGCCATCGCACGCCGCGGCCGATCACCTGTTCGCGCCGCGGACCGAGCAGCTCCCACATCGCAATGATGAGAAAGACACCCGCAAAGATGCCGAGGCGAATAAACGGCTCATGAGCAAACACTGCATCCGGCATGGTTGAACCACTTCAACTCATTGACAATATGCTATTTTATCAATATTCAATTATTCCATTGAATGATGTAATGACGTGAATGGATCGATGTCAAGCCGCAGCCCGAAAACCGCGCTCTTTGGTCATTTCGCCGCCGTCGCCAAATCGCTGGCGCACGCGCACCGGCTCGAACTTCTTGAGCAATTAGCGCAAGGCGAGCGGAGCGTTGAAGTGCTGGCCGAGCGAACCGGCCTTGCCGTCGCCAATGCATCGCAGCACCTGCAGCGGATGCGGCGCGCGGGGATCGTGGCTTCAAGACGCGAAGGCAAGTTTGTTTTCTACGCGCTCGCCGACGACGCGGTGCTCGGTCTCCTCTCGGGCTTGCGGCGGATTGCCGAGCGGAACATCGCCGAAGTCGATCAGGTCATCCGGAGCTATTTCAACCACCGCGACAGCCTTGAAGCCGTTTCGCGCAAAGAACTCATGCAGCGCGCGGGCGCGGTCACCATTCTCGACGTGCGGCCCGCGGATGAGTTTGCGTTGGGACACGTGCCTGGTGCGGTGAATATCCCGTTGCGCGAGCTTGAAGCGCGGCTCGCCGAGTTCGACCCCGCGCAGGAGATCGTTGCCTATTGTCGCGGCGCCTATTGCGTTCTGTCCTACGAGGCAGTCGCGACCCTTCGCGCCCGGGGATTCAAGGTACGTCGGCTCGAAGATGGTCTTCCTGAATGGCGCGCTGCCGGTCTTCCGGTTGCGACCGGTTAGCTGCGCGCAGCGACGGCCGTCGTCAATTCACGCGCATTGTTCCGACGCCTTCACCGCCGCCACGAGCGCCTTCGCTTTCACGCGAACGGCGGTCGCGTCGTCGCCCGGCTTGTAGATGCTCGATCCGATCCCGTAGCCCGCTGCGCCCGCCTTGCGCCAGGCCGCGAGGTTCGACGGGCTGACGCCGCCGACGGCGAGAACGGCGGTGTCCGGCGGAAAGACGGCGCGCATCGCGGACAGAACCTGCGGGCTCGCGCCTTCGGCGGGAAACAGTTTGAGCGCATCCGCGCCGGCGTCGAGCAGCGCGAAGGCCTCCGTCGGCGTGAAGAAGCCCGGCACGGCGAACAGGCCCAGGGTCTTGGCTTTCTCGGTCACGTTCACGGCCGCATGCGGCGTCACGATCAGGCGGCCGCCGCTGTCTGCCACGCGCTGCACGGCGTCATTGCTCATCACCGTTCCCGCGCCGACAAGCATCTTGCCGCCGAAGCGGCGCGCAACGCGTTCGATGCTGTCGAAGGGCTGCGGCGAATTGAGCGGCACTTCGACCACGAGGATTCCGCTCTCGGCCAGCACATCGGCAATCGCCTCGGCT
Organism: Pseudorhodoplanes sinuspersici; assembly: GCA_945878025.1. Taxonomy (GTDB): domain Bacteria; phylum Pseudomonadota; class Alphaproteobacteria; order Rhizobiales; family Xanthobacteraceae; genus Pseudorhodoplanes; species Pseudorhodoplanes sinuspersici_B. Next base: position 5,108 of record CAMDXM010000136.1, read on the forward strand.
TCATCCGGCTTGACGCCGCGCAGGATCGCGACAATCGGCGAGCGCGCGAGCCAGCTCTTCATGTCCGGATTTTTCACGTCCATTTTACGAGGCCTCCGATACGCGCGAGACCGAGCACCGCCGCGTCGTCCGACGCGATCATTGTCTTGCGCCCGGCGGCCGCGAGCGCGCGGGCATAGAGCGCGCATAATGTCGCTTCGCCGGCGAGATGGATCGATTGATCGGAAGGCCCTGTCAAGGCGGCGCGGATCTCGTGCCCGATCAGGAGCCCGGAGAGATATGAGCGCGTGCCGGTTTCAGCGAGCTGCGCCGCGAGCACCAGCGTCCGCGCGCCGAACAGATGATGCAGGAGGCCGCCGGAATCCACCGAGCGCGCAACGCCGCGATCGAAGGCCTGTTCGTCGGATTCATCGCCCTGCATCAGTCGGCCCAGAATTGTGTGCTGGGACAAGGCGGCGAAAGCCTCGCCGGTCATGTGCGTGGTGAAGGACGCGATGCGGCTATCCGCGATGCGCGCCCATTTCGAATGCGTGCCGGGCAGACAAACAAGGCCCTCGCCGCCGATTGACGGCAACAGACCCGCGATTTGCGTCTCCTCCCCACGCATGAATTCAGGCGTGCCGTGCGCATCGCGCGTGGTGAGACCCGGCACGATGAAAATCGTTGCGCCATCGAAGGGAACGGGCGTGAGCGCCTGCGCGAGATTTTCAACGCCGGCAGGGCATTGCAGCGCCTGCGATTCCCGCCAGCCTTGCCGGCTTCCGATCATGCCCGACAGAAGAATGCGCGCCTCGCCGGCTTTCAGCCAGTCGCCGGCGAATTCTTGCACCACATCGGCGAATTTTCCGTCGCTGACGGACATGATGCCGCGCGACGCCTGACGGCGATCCAGCACCGCGCCATCATCGGCGAGCCGGAACGCGCGAAAACTCGAAGTGCCCCAATCGATGCCGATCATGAGAAGAGACTACACGGCCAGATCGGATGACGCGACGCTCAATGCACGCTCTCAATGCACTCTCAATGCACCCTTGGCATTTTCAGGAGCTTGGCGCGGTCGGTCGAATTGATCGTCACGTCGAAGGTGTCGCCGTCGCGGAAGATCGTGAGCGGCACCTCGACGCCGGCTTTGCCCAATGACCACATCATCCGGTAAAAGCCGGCAAGATCGCTCACTTCGCTGTCGGCGACCGCGAGCACGACGTCGCCGGCCTGCAGGTCCGCGCGATGCGCCGGCCCGCGCTCGGCGGTGCCCACGATCACGACCTTGTCCTCGACTTCGGTCGAGAACACGCCGAGCCAGGGGCGGGCGGGCTTGTTGGCGCGTCCAGATCGCATCAGGTCGTCGAGAATGGGCGGCAACAGATCGATCGGCACCACGAGATTGAGATGGCCGCCCTTGGATTTCGGACTGCCCTGTTCGAGCTGCAGCGAACCGATGCCGAGCAATTCGCCTTTCGATCCGATCATCGCCGTGCCGCCCCAGTTCGGATGCGAGGGCGCGGTGAAGATGGCTTCGTCCAGGACATATTCCCAATAGCCGGCGAATTCCTGCCGTCCGGCGACGCGCGCCGCGACCGAGCGCTGCCGGCCGCCGCCGGCGCCCATCACCACATGATCGTCGAGCTTGACGCCGCGCGATTGCCCGATGGCGAGATGCGGCAGATCAATCTTCGAGAGAACCTGAACGAGCCCGAAGCCGGTATCGTAATCGTAGGCGAGCGCATGGCCTTCGACCGCATTGCCATCGGACAAGGTCAGCCAGATCCGCTCGGCTTCGGTGATCAGGTAGCCGATGGTCAGGACCAGACCCTTGCCGATCAGCACGCCGTGTCCGGTGCGTTCGGTGCCGAGCGTCTGCGCGGTGAAGGCGTCGCCGGGGATGATCGAGCGGATGCTCACCATCGAAGCCAAGGCCGCTTCGAGATCGTAACCGTAATCCTCGCGCTTGGGCTGGGCGGCTTCCGCGACTTTCCAATCACTCACCGACGGCATCATTCTGTTCCCTGATAGACATGTCCGAACCAAATCTAGTCGCGGCCGGCGGATATGGGTAGGGGCGAAATTCGGACATCCTCAGATCCGGTTTCAGTCGCGCAGCAAGGCGAAAGCCCAGTGGCAAGTGCCCCGGCCATCGGCGGTCACCTTGCTCCAATCCGCCGACACGTCGTCGGGAGCGGTCTGAATTCTGACCTTGAACGGCCCATCCGAGGCGATCTCGGTCGTCGTGAGGCGCGAAACGCCGGATGCGGAATTCCACCGGTGTGTCGCGTTGTTGGACGTATCGAGCGTCAGCAGGACATAATTCTTGGCTGAAATGCGCAGCGCGCCGGATTTGAGGCCGTCGAGCGCATCCTGCGAACCGAACAATGTCGTGCGGCCGAAGGATTCGAGCGCCCGGGATTCCAGCTCCTTGCCGTAGCGTCGCGACCGCTCGAGCGGCACGACAAGAAAATTGACCGTGGTCGGCCGCGTAACGGCGTCTTCCTCGCAGGCGGCCATCGTCCGCGACACCCAATCGTAAGATTTGGGTGCGAAAATACTGCGCGCGAACAATCCGCGAATGCTTCCCGCGGCGCGCGGCGCCGCCATGACGGCGGCCGCCACCGCGAAGGCCAGGGCGGCGCAGAGAATGATCGTCCGATTCCGTGTCATCGAAATGAATTCCAGATCCGTGTCCCAAATCCTTGTCTAAAGCCGGCGAATAAATCCAATGCCCCGCAGCATGGCCAGCGATGGCCCTCAACTAAGTCCGCAAGCCCTTCCGGCGCATCCTCGCGGCCTTGCGGCACGGTGTCCCAACATGCGAATTTGCGGCCAGACGCTCTGCGGCGGCTTGATATTGCACGGGCGGACCGCCATTTCCGCCTTCATCCTGCCTAATCTTGCAGGCATGCAACGGGTTAGCTCTGTCCGGCGGGAAACCATGTATTTTCGTCATTTTTTCGGCTCTGCGGCCTTGGCGGCGCTTGCGGCGGTTTTCGCAAGCGCGGCGTCGGCGCAGTTCGTGCCGCCTCCCTACAGCTATCCGCAGGGCGGTTATCGCGGCGCGCCCGATCGGGACGGCGTGGTGCGAGCCGATCCGGACGACGATCTCGACGACGTGGAACCGCGCGCTGGCGAAGCGCGGCGCTACGAGCCGGTTCCCGGCGGCCGCGACGCGGCGGCGCCCTATCCTTACGATCCGCGCCGCGACCAGCAGGCCTATGAGCCGCGCAATCCGTCCGACCCGCGGCCATACGATCAGCGCCCCTACGATCCGCGTTCTGGCCGCCAGATCGGCCCCGCGCCGGGCGCGAGCCCGTCTCCGAATTACGACGCCAATTATAATTCGAATGCCAACGCCGCGGCGCCGCAACCCTACGGGCATTATGGCGATCGCAGGCCGGCCGATGCGGGATATGCCGCGCGTCCGGATGATGCGCCGACGCCGCTGCAGCCGAACCTCGATGCGCCGCGTCCTCCGGCCGCGGTCGCGCCGCGCCAGGCATTTCCGCCATTCCCGAATATTTTCGCGCCGCAGCCGCAGCCGCAGCAGGCGCAACCTCCGCAGCAACAAGGCCGGCCGAATACCGTCGCCGCGTTGCCGGCGGAAGAACAGCCCGACGTCGATCCGAAGGAATTGCCGCAGCAATTCAAGCGGCGGATCGTTCCCTACGCGTCGAAGGAACCGGCCGGCACCATCATCATCGATACCAACAGCACGTATCTTTATTTCCTGCAGGGCGACGGTACCGCGATCCGCTACGGCATCGGCGTCGGACGCGAAGGCTTCACATGGGCCGGCGCGGAAAAAGTCAGCCGCATGGCCGAATGGCCGGACTGGCATCCGCCCGCGGAGATGATCGAGCGGCAGCCCTATCTTCCGCGATTCATGGCGGGCGGCGACGGCAATCCGCTCGGCGCGCGCGCGCTCTATCTCGGCAAGACGATCTATCGCATCCACGGAACCAATCAGCCTTCGACGATCGGAAAATTCGTTTCGTCCGGCTGTATCCGGATGCTGAATGAGGATGTCGAAGATCTCTACGCGCGCGTGAAGGTCGGTACTCGCGTAGTGGTTTTGCCGGGAGGCGCGCCGGCATCCGCTTCCAGCGCAGTTCCCATCACGCGCTAATCGTCTTTCACGTCACACACGCCGCGCGAAGCGACGCTTCGCGCGTGACCGATAGTGACGAATCAGCAAAACTGCGCATTAAGAGGGCGGTGGACGCGGCTTTGTTGTGGCGGCTCCGTGTCGATCCTCAAGCGAAGCGGCGATATCAACGCCTCGCCTGATTTACCACTCCGTGCTGGTTGCGTGCGGCGCCTTACCCGGCGAACTGAAATGGATTCCGGATTCAGGAAATGTTTTCCGATCTGCGGCTGCTAATCTCCGCGACCGTCGCCGCTTTTTTCCTGGCGGCGATGGCGAGCCTCTATGTCTCGCTTCGCATCACGCACGATCAGATCGCTGCGCGCACCGACGGCCGCGCCATGACCGAGGATACGCCGATCGCGCGCATATCGACCGCGTGGCCGTCGCTGGAGCCGGGCCGCGCGGCCGCCTTGCGCGATCTTGCGAGGATCGTGAATTATTCGCCGGCCGTTCCCGGCGAGCCGGAGGGCATCGAGGGCGGCGACGTCAGCGCCGTCCCCGACATAACGCAGCCCGATACGCCGGCGACCGCCCCGCAGGATGCGGCCGGCTCGACCGGTCTCGCGGCTTCGCCGGAACATGCCGCCGTCAATCGGAGCGACATTCCGGGCGATGCCGGCACGGAGAAAACCGGGCGCGCGGCTGCGAAAAAAACGCCGCAGCCGGCAAAGAAAAAACCGGTCGCGGCGGTTTCGCAGCGAAGAAAAGCCGAGCGCCCCGCCGAGAATCCGACCGAGCCGCCGGCCGGCTCCGGCTACCCCTTATATTTGACGGTGCCTGTCACCAATTAAGCCGCGCCGCATGGGCCGTCCGCGGGATTGCGTAAACCCGTCCGGCTCTGCCACGCACGGATGACCATGCCGCCGCTTTCGGTTCTCGATCTTTCACCCGTGACGACGGCAACGCCGCCCTCGCAGGCGTTGCGCAACAGCCTCGATCTCGCGCGTCACGCCGAGGCGCTCGGCTACACGCGCTATTGGGTCGCCGAGCATCACAATCTGTCGAATATCGCAAGCTCCGCCCCCGATATCATGATCGGCCAGATCGCGGCCGCGACCTCGCGCATCCGCGTCGGCTCCGGCGGCGTGATGCTGCCCAATCATGCTCCGCTCACCGTCGCGGAACGTTTCAAGGTGCTGGAGGCCTTGTTTCCGGGACGCATCGATCTTGGCATCGGGCGCGCGCCGGGCACCGACCAGATCACTTCGGTGGCGTTGCGGCGGCGTCAGGACATCCGCGACGACGACGATTTTCTCGAGCGCCTGCAGGAATTGCTGCTGATGGAGGCCAGGGGCTTTCCGGACAGCCATCCGTTCTCGAAAGTGCGCGCGATGCCGTCCGATGTCGCGCTGCCGCCGCTGTTTCTCCTGGGATCGAGCGATTATAGCGCAAAGCTCGCGGCCTCGATCGGCGCGGGATTTTCCTTCGCGCATCATTTTGCGAGCCACGACGCGGCCGACGCCATGCGGACCTATCGCGATAATTTCCGGCCGTCGCAATTGCTGGCGAAGCCCTATGCCATTCTCACGGTCGCCGCGATCTGCGCACACAGCGCGGCCGCCGCCGAACGCATCGCCGCGACCGCCGATCTCAATATCGTGCGCCGCGCCAGGGGCGATTATCTTCCGCTCGAAAGCCCGGACGCGGCGCTTTCCTTTCCCTACACGCCGGTCGATCGCGACCGCATCGCGCAAAATCGCGAGCGGCTTTTTGTCGGAGCGCCGGCC
>CAMDXM010000137.1 GCA_945878025.1 Pseudorhodoplanes sinuspersici
GTGAGTGTTTCGCCCAGGATCAAAATCCAGTCCATCGCCCGCAGATCGGCGGCAATCAACGGTCCAATGCCGGGCCGTCTGACCTTTACCGCGACACGCTCGCCGTTTTTCAACTGGGCCTGATACACGCAAGCGAGCGACGCGGAGCCGATCGGGTTGGGATCGAAGACCTTGAACACGTCGCTGAGCGGCCGCCCGAGATTGCGCTCGACGATCGCGATGGCCTGCTCGGTCGGAAAAGCCGCTGCGCGATCGAGCATCTTGCTGAGCTCGGCGCAATAGGCATAGGGCAGCATATCCGCGCGCATGGACAATTGCTGTGCAAGCTTGGCGAAAGTCGGGCCTCCGCGCTCGAATGCGCGACGCAGACGCACGGCGCGCGACTGGATGCCGTTTCGGCCCCTAAGGCCGTCGGCGATATTACCGGAATAGAACCGCAGAAATCCCCAGAGCCAGACAAACAACCGGCTGATTGCGTAGAAGACACTGGCCTTGAACGTAACGCGCCGCGACCGTGGCAGCGCCACCTCAACGTCGGTCAGCGTGTGAGAAACCTGCCGACGCGGCATCGGATGCACGACGTCGGCAGACGTCGGCGCATCATCTTGTTGCGAATTTTCAAGCTGCGCCCGAGCTGAATCCTGAGCGCGCACAACGCGGGGAGACTTCATTTGCAACCCATGCTCTCGATCTGTTGCGGTCGAAGTGCCAGACGTTGCGAGGGGAGCAGATCATCGATCGAACGTTTTGATCGCAGCCCTATTCACGCACAGGCATGATAGCCTTGTCCATGCAACGATGCCGATATTCATCCACGAATTTGCGACAAATTCAAATAGGCCCAGACCCTTGCGCCCGACGCAGACGCTGATGAGTAATGCCATGCCCCGGGCGGCGGATAATCACCGGCGCGGGTGCTGTCGGAAGGTTCCGCTGCCGCGGCATCGGAAGGTTCCGCTGCTGGGGCAAATGAGATAGCTTGTAACGGATGCGTGGCGGTGACCGCGTTCGGATGGCCCCCGATCCATCCGACCCAACAGGAGGGCGCTCATGGCGGTCAATATTTCAGCATGGTCGATACGCCATCCGCTTCCGCCCATTGTCATGGCGATCGTCATTGTCGCGCTCGGCTTCATCAGCTTCAGCAGGCTGCCGATCACCCGCATGCCAAATGTCGATGCTCCCGTTATTTCCGTCACGATCGCGCAATTCGGCGCCAGTCCCGCCGAGCTTGAATCGAAGGTCACCAAGGCCATCGAGGACGCCGTCTCGAGCGTCGCTGGCGCCCACCATATCACGTCCCAGGTCACGGACGGCATATCGAACACGACCATCTTGTTCCGGCTGGAGACTAATACCGATCGCGCGATCAACGACGTCAAGGACGCCGTCACGCGCGCCCGCGCGTATCTGCCGCGCGGTATCGACGAACCGTTGGTTCAGCGTGTCGATATCGCGGGACTCCCGATCCTCACTTATGCCGCGATCGCGCCCGGAAAAACGCCCGAGCAGCTGTCCTGGTTCGTCGAGGACGTGGTCGTGCGCAAACTGCAAGGTCTGCGCGGCGTCGGCAGCATAGACCGCATCGGAACCGTTGAGCGGGAAATCCGCGTCGGCCTGGATCCGGTCCGGCTGCAGGCCGTCGGTCTGACCGCGCTCGATGTGAGCCGGCAGCTTCGCGGCAGCAATGTCGATCTCGCCGGCGGGCGCGCGGAGGTAGGCGGGCGCGACCAGGCGATTCGCACGCTGGCAGGGGCCAAGACGCTTGCCGATCTCGCCGCAACCAGAATAGGTCTTCCGACCGGCGGCGAGGTGCGGCTCGACGATCTCGGTCTCGTGACCGACACGGTCGCCGAGCCGCGCACATTTGCGCGGTTCAATGGCGCGCCGGTGGTCGGTTTCAGCATTCTGCGCGCAAAAGGCGCAAGCGATGTGGACGTGGCAAAGTCGGTTGCCAATCTCGTTCAAGTCATCAAGAAAGCCAATCCGGATGTCGACCTCAGGCTGATCGACACTTCGGTGCCGCAAACGCTCGGAAACTATGAATCTGCGCTGCATACACTTTACGAGGGCGCCGCGCTGGCCGTCATCGTGGTCTTTCTGTTTTTGCGCGACATTCGCGCGACAATCATTGCGGCGATCACCTTGCCGTTGTCGATTTTTCCGGCCTTCTGGGTCATGGAGGCTCTTGGCTTTTCGCTCAATATGGTGAGTTTGCTGGCGATCACGCTCAGCACCGGCATTCTCGTGGACGATGCGATCGTCGAGATCGAGAACATCGTGCGTCATATCCGGATGGGTAAGTCGCCCTATCGCGCGGCGCTTGAAGCCGCCGACGAAATCGGGCTTGCGGTCATCGCGATCAGCCTGACGATCGTCGCGGTGTTCGTCCCCGCAAGTTTCATGCCCTCGATCCCCGGTCAGTTCTTCAAGCAATTCGGCATCACGGTTTCGGTGCAGGTCCTCTTTTCTCTGCTTTGCGCTCGAATGATAACGCCGATGCTCGCTGCCTATTTCCTCAGGCCGCATCAGCACAAGGAAAAGGCCGACGGCCGGATCATGATCGGCTACACGCGTGTCGTCACCTGGTGCGTCCGGTATCGTTTCACAACGGTCATCATCGGATTGCTCTTCTTCGCGGCTTGCCTCGCCGGCACGCGCTTTCTGCCGTCCGGCTTTCTGCCCGTCGCCGACATTTCACGCTCGCTCCTTGCCATCGAACTGCCGCCCGGTTCGCAACTCTCCGACACCGAAGCGGTGACTGACGTTATCGCGTCCCGCCTGCGCGCGCGGCCCGACATCGTCAGTATCTTCGCCGATGGCGGACGCATTCCGAATGGTTCGGTGGCGGTGCGCAATGCTTCGCTGATGATCAATTCCGTCCCGAAATCGAAACGGCCGATCTCGCAGCAACAACTCGAACATGAAATCGGTCAGATTGTCGCCGACATACCGGATATCCGCTACTGGTTTCTCGATGAGAATGGCCAGCGCAATGTTACGCTGATCGTCACGGGACAAGACGATGCGACCGTGGCTAACGTCGCAGCCGAGCTCGCAGCTCAAATGCGCCGGCTCCCGATGGTCACGAACATCCTGTCGGGCGCGGCGCTCGACCGGCCGGAGTTGAGAATCTACCCGCGCCGTGACTTGGCTGTGCGACTGGGCGTATCGACGGAAAGTTTGTCGGAAACGATCCGGGTCGCGACCATCGGCGATGTCGGTCCGGCGCTTGCAAGGTTCGACGCCGGCGATCGGAGCATCCCGATCCGGGTGCTGCTGGAGGAAAAGGCGCGCGCCGACCGGCAGGTTCTCGAACAGCTTCGCGTGCCGTCGCAACGCGGCGTCGGTGTGCCGCTGATCGCGCTGGCCGACATCAGCTTCGGTGAAGGCCCTGTCAGTATCGCGCGCTATGACCGCCAGCGGCAGGCGCGGGTTGAAGCCGACCTTGTTGGAGGCGCGGCGCTCAGCGAGGCGACCAAAGCCATCCAGGCGCTGTCGGTGATGACGCATCTTCCGCCCGGCATCACGGTCAACGAGGGTGGCGATGCCGAGTTGCAGGCCGAGCTGTTCGGCGGATTCGGCTCGGCCATGCGAAATGGCCTCCTGATGGTCTATGTGGTGCTTGCCTTGCTGTTCGCGAGCCTGCTGCAACCCATAACCATCTTGTTCTCGCTTCCGTTGTCGATCGCGGGCGCAATTTTGGCGCTTCTCATCACATCGTCGCCGGTGACGCTGCCGGTGGTCATCGGTCTTCTGATGCTGCTCGGCATCGTCACAAAGAACGCAATCATGCTCGTCGATTTCGCGGTCGACGCCATGCACAGAGGCCTCGATGCGACAGCTGCAATCATCGAGGCCGGGCAGAAACGCTCGCGGCCGATCGTGATGACGACAATAGCGATGATCGCAGGCATGGCGCCAAGCGCGCTGGCACTGGGCGCGGGCGGGGAGTTCCGATCTCCGATGGCGACCGCAGTCATCGGCGGGCTTATTGTGGCGACCCTTCTGTCGCTACTTTTCGTGCCGGCATTTTTCACGATCATGCATGACGCCGGTCGTCTCCTCGAGCGCATCTTTGGACGCTTCGTCGGGCCGGCGGACGAATCCGATCCCGGCCAGAAGGCGGCGCAGTCTCGGTAACAGAATTACGATTGCATCCGCTGCATCGGCGGGGGCCGTTTTGAGTCGGTCAGGAGCGACGAGGCAATCAGCGCAGCGACTACCGATAGCGCTGGTTCCAGTTCTGGCGCGAGTCACTGCGGCGATAGGTTCGGCGAGGCTGGCTGGAGCTCGGCTCAGTCTGGGTCACGGTGACTTCGATCGACGCCGACGTCACCACCGGATCATGCGGAACATGATTTTCGTCGGCGAATAGAAGCTGCAGCGTGTGTTTTCCCAATGGCAGGGTGACCGTTGCTTCTGTCTGGCCCGCCCCGAAATGCAGATGATTGAAGTCGTTCGGAATGGGCTGATCGAGCGGAGGCAGTTTGGTGTCGATCAGGAGGTGATGGTGCCCGGTATTGGGATTGTCGATGCCGGCCGGTGCGACGCCCATTTTGATGAGGCCAAAGTGAAGGGTCACTTGCGGACGAATGACGGTGCCGTTTTCCAGGCCGACAAAATAAACACGGGCGTCCCTCGGCGCGGGCTTGCGGGCCATCGCTTCAGCAACGCGCACGCGGATGCGCGGCGACATGACCGGCGGCGTGTGCGGAATGTGGTTCTTGTCTCCCATGATGAGCTGCAATGTGTGCTCGCCGGGCTTGAGTACAATCTCGGCCTCGGTCTGGCCGGCGCCGAAATGCAGGTGATTGAAGTCATTCGGTATCGGTTGATCGAGCGGCGGCGTCTCGACATCGACGATGATGTGATGATGCCCTGAATTCTCGCGATCCGATCCCGCCGGCGCGACGCCCATGTTGCGCAAGCCGAAATTGATTTTCAGTTTGGGTGGAACGGCGGCCCCATCCTTCAAGTTGAAGAAATAGACCTCCGCTCCCGGCATCGAAGGGGTCGGACCACCGGTTTTCTTGTCTTGAGCAAGAGCGGCCGCGCTGGCCGACAGGAAAAGGACCGCCGCAACCGTGCTGCGCCAGGTTCCAACGTTGCTGAACACACACATGTCCGCCTCTTCGCTCGTGGCGCCGCTTTCGAGGATGAACCGCCGACCCGCCCTGCGCGTCCAAAGGACTAAATATTCTAGGTGAAGGCGGTCCGGGTGGGAAGCGTCGCGCAGGCGCTGCCGTCCGATTGCGCCTCCACGGCGGACGCATTCGGCTAGCAATTGGCCAATTGTCGCGACATTGCGACTGTCGCGGCCTCGCCGCCCTTGTTGTCGGAAACTGGCAATTCGTCTACAAATCCATATTATCGACTTATCGACGGAAATGCGGCCCATGCGGGAGATCACTTTTTTCTAAATTTGGATACAGGTTGAACCTGTATTCTGGAATGACGGCTGCGTGTGAGTGAGGCGGAACGCGCGTAATCATGAATTGCATTTTTCCAGGACACATGGGATGAAAACGCGGCTCCTCTGGTGCCTGTGCCTTGCCGTCCTGTCCACAATGCCAGTGACATCGGCTGTGCCGCAGGACAGAGGCGCGCGCGTGGCGCTCGTCATTGGAAATGCAAACTACCCCGACGCCTCCACGCCGCTATCCACCACGCTCAGGGACGCGCGAACCGTCGCGGACGAACTCCGCCGCAGCGAGTTTGAAGTGGACGTCAAGGAGAATGTCGGCAAGGAGGAGATGCAGCGCGCGATCGATGCATTTACCGGCAAGATCCGGAGCGGGTCGGCGGCTCTCTTCTATTTCAACGGATATGGCATCCAGGCCGGCAGACAGACCTACCTCGTCCCGGTCAACGCCCAGCTCTGGACCGAAGCCGACGTGCGTCGGGATGGGATCAGCGTCGATGCGGTCCTCGCCGAGATGCACCGCAAGGGCGCAAAGGTCAAAATCGTCATCCTCGATGCCGCCCGCCGAAATCCGTTCGAGCGCCGCTTCCGGTCCTCGCCGGCCGGTCTCGCTGCGCTTGATGCGCCCGATGGGACGCTTGCCATCTTTTCAGCGGCGCCGGGCAAGATGATCAATGAGAGCACCGGGGCGAACAGTCTGTTTGTCGGCGAACTGATCAAGGAACTGCGATCTCCGAATCTGACCGCCGAAGAGGTCTTCAACCGTGCGCGCATCGGGGTGTCGCGCGCGTCCAACAGTGAGCAGGTGCCTTGGGTGGCTTCGTCTCTTTCGGATGTCTTCTATTTCGGAGCCCGCTCGGGAGCGGCAAGTCCCACCCGTCCGTCCGCGCCATTGGCGCCGCAGCCCTCTCCACCGCCACCACCACCGCCATCTCAATCTCTGATCCGCCCGCAACCTCAGCCGGCGCCGCCGCCGAGTCAGCGGGGCGGCACAAAGACCGGAGACATCTTCCGCGACTGCAACGATTGCCCCGAAATCGTGGTCGTACCCGCGGGATCGTTCAACATGGGATCGTCATTGGAATATGAAAATCCGATTCATCGTGTGACGATCGCGAAATCTTTCGCCATCGGCCGCCGTGAAGTGACTTTCGATGAGTGGGATCGTTGCGTCGATGCCGGGGGATGCAAAAATCGCCCCAATGATCGGGATTGGGGGCGAGGCGAGCGGCCGGTAATCAATGTCAGCTGGGTCGACGCAAAGGCTTTCCTGACCTGGTTGTCGCAGAAGACGGGAAAGACCTATCGCCTCCCGACGGAAGCGGAATGGGAATATGCCGCCAAGGCTGGAACGGAGACCGCGTATTGGTGGGGCGGAGATCTGGGTGCACGTCAGGCGAATTGCCCGGAGTGCAAGACCGGTGACGCGCAGAAGACGATGCCCGCCGGTTCCTTCAAGGCCAATCCATTCGGGCTTTTTGACACTGCGGGCAACGTCGCTGAATGGGTCGAGGATTGCTGGAACGATAATTATCGCGGCGCTCCGGTAAACGGCTCGGCATGGCTCGCCGGTCAATGCAACCTGCGGGTCTTGCGTGGCGGCGCGTTCGACAGTCAGCCGCGGTATCTGCGGTCATCGTCGCGTTTCAGGTATGACTCCGATGTGCGATATTCGGCCAATGGATTTCGGGTCGTGCGGGAGTTGGAATAGTTGCGGACGACGAGCGCAGAAATCTCAGGGTCTGGAAAATGAAGCTCTTCGTTCCTGCCGTTGTCGCCGCTGTTGCCGGAGCAAGCCTCGCTGGCATCGGGACGCTTCACGCGGTCGATCCCGAGTCATTGCCCGCCGCGCAGGTCACCGTGGTGCGCGCGGTCAACGCCTGCTTTTCCTCGGCCATTCGCGTCACCGGCTTTCTTGTCGCCCGCAGAGAAGCGGTCGTGACCTTCGATACGCCCGGATACAAGATCTCTGAAATCCAGGCGGCCGAGGGCGACCGCGTGAGCGCCGGCCAAACGCTCGTCCGGTTGACCCCCATCTCGGGCGATGGGGGCGCCACCACGTTGAAGGCGCCGGCGGCGGGTCTGGTGACGCGAAGTACGGCCGGGATCGCCGCGACGGCGTCTCCTGGGCCGGGCGAGCCGCTGTTCCGCATCGCCGTTGACGGCGAGATCGAACTCGAAGCCGACATTCCGAGTATCCACGTACCCGTGCTCTCGCCCGGACAAGGCGCCCGCGTTCAAGTGGAGGAAGGGCGCGAGCTGTCGGGCCAGGTCCGTCTCGCTCCGGCCTCAGTCGATCAGCGGACGCAACTTGGCCGCGCGCGGCTGTCGTTGGAGAGCGCGTCCGGACTCAGGCTGGGAATGTTCGCGCGCGCGACGATCGATGCAAACCGCAGCTGCGGCATATCGGTCCCACGATCGGCCGTCACCTACCGCACTGAAGGAACGAGCGTGCAGGTGGTCAACGAAAACCTCGTCCAGACGCGAAAGGTCCAGATCGGATTTCATTCCGACAACGACACTGAAATTCGTGACGGCCTGAGGGAAGGCGACATCGTGGTCGCCAATGCCGGCAGTTCACTGCGCGATGGCGACAGGGTAAAACCGATCGCCGACGCCGCGCGGACGGAGCGCTGAACGCTCGCCTACGTAGCCGGCTGCTATAGCCTCAGGTTCTCTTTTGTTATCGGCTTTCGATGCGCGCGAGCAATGTGAATGGAGCAGGAGATAACACGCAAGGCCTGGATTCGCCGGAAAAGTTTCTTCGGCAAATTCGTTGTTTCCTTCGTCACGCTGATCGTGCTGGTGGTGGCCGTGAATGGCGCCCTTGAAGGGTGGTTCGCCTACCGCGACACCACAGAGCAATTGGCGAAAAGCCAGGCGGCAGACGCCAAGGCGGCCGCCGGCCGGATTGAGCAATTCATCTCCGAAATAGAGCGTCAGATCAGTTGGGCGACCCGCGCCAGCAGTACCACAATCGAGCAGCGGCGCACGGATTATGCGCAGCTGCTGCAGCAGGTGCCTGCAATCGACAGGCTGATCTATCTCGATGGCGAGGGCAGGGAGCAACTCAGACTGACGCGCGGCGAACCTGCTGTTACGGGTGGGGCCGATTTTTCGGGCGATCCGAGATTCAAGGAAACGCGGACCCAGCCGGTCTGGCTGTCTCCGATTTATTTCGACGGTCCGGATCCGTTTATGGCGATTGCAATGGCGCATTCCGGCCGCAATGCGGGATCGACCGTTGCGGAAGTCAATCTCAAGTTCGTTTCGCCTTTGATCGATCGGAGCCGGATCGGCGCGGATGTCGAAGCCCTCGTGGTCGGCCCTAAAGGGCGATTGATCGCGCATTCCGATCCTGACGTGCGATTGGGCGCCGATCTTGTCGAACTTCCCCAAGTGGTCGCCATGATCAAATCCGAGCCGGTCAATTTTTTCGGAAAAGATTCCACAGGGCGGTCGGTTCTGACGGCGGGGGCATTCATTGCGCGGACGAATTGGTATGTCTTTTTCGAGCAACCGTTGAGCCAGGCGCTGCAGCCCGTCTATGGTCTCCTGTACCGGACCGCATGGTTATTGGCGGGGGGCATTCTTCTGGCTGTGCTCGCAGGCACGTTACTGGCGCGCCAATTGGTTACACCGATCAAGGCGCTGCAGGTTGGCGCACGGCAGCTGGAGGCGAGCGATTTCGGCCACCGCATCGACGTTCATACGGGCGACGAGATCGAGGAATTGGCCGAGCAGTTCAACCGAATGGCCGATCAACTGCAGGGGTCGTATAGCCGGCTGGAGCAAAAAGTTGCCGAGCGCACAAGCGACCTTGCCCAATCGATCAGCGAATTGAAGGCTCTCGAAGAGATTGGCCGCGCGGTTGCCTCGTCGCTCGACCCTGAGGCGGTACTGGCGGCAATCGTGACCCGCGCGGTGGAATTTTCGCGCGCGGATGCCGGCGAGATCTTCCGCTATGACCCGCAACGAGATGCTTTCGAACTTGCCGAAGCCCACGGGCTCGATCCGTCGTTCCAGAACGAGTTGCGTGCCGCGCGGATCACACTCGACAAAAGCGTGCTCGGTCTTTCGGCCAAGCAAGGAAAGGCGATTTCGTTGCCGGACCTTGCGCGCGCGGCGGACGATCCGCTGAAAAAGCTGACCCTCGCAACCGGGTTCAATTCCGTTCTTGTTATTCCGCTCCTCGGACAGGACGTGATCGTCGGCGCTTTGGTGCTGCAGCGTCGCGCCGTCGGAGATTTTCCGGAAAGAACGATCGGTCTGATGCAAACCTTCGCGCATCAGTCAGTCCTGGCGATGAACAACGCGCAGCGGTTTCTGGAAGTCGATCAGAAGGGACGCGGGCTCGCGATCGCGAGTGCGCACAAGTCCCAATTTATCGCCAACATGAATCACGAACTGCGCACGCCATTGAATGCCGTACTCGGCTATTCCGAGTTGCTGGCCGACGGACTTTACGGACAACTTCCAGCAAAAGCCTTGCAGGTCCTGAGCCGCATACAGGCCAACGGAAAGCACCTTCTCGGCCTGATCAATGACGTCCTCGATATTTCCAAGATGGAGGCCGGCCAGCTCTCGTTGACGCTCGACGACTATTCCGTGGAAACCGTCGTGCAATCGGTGGTGTCTGCGACAGGTTCGCTCGCTGAGGCGAAAGGCATCAAGATCAAAACCAGCGTTCCTGAAGGCCTGCCGGTGGGCCGCGGCGACGAGCGGCGTCTCACGCAGGTGCTCCTCAACCTCGTCAGCAACGCCATCAAGTTCACTGACAGCGGCAGTGTCGAGGTCGGCGTCAAAGCAGTGAACGGCGAGTTCAACATCATGGTTCGGGACACCGGGCCGGGGATCGCGCCGGCCGATCAGGCCAGAATCTTTGAGGAGTTCCAGCAGGTTGACGACAGTTCCACGCGTCAGAAGGGCGGCACCGGACTTGGGCTGTCGATCTCGCGGCGGCTGATTGATATGCATGGTGGCAGGATCGGTCTGGATTCGACGCTCGGCAAAGGATCGACCTTCAGCATCATCCTTCCGGTACGCGTGAACGATCAGGACCCGCGGGCATCGGCGTAATCGTTGATATCAGGGAGCCAGGCTTGCGAACGCCACCGCGAATTCTCGCCGTCGATGATGTCGCGTCGAATCTGGAAATCCTTCAGGTCCGCCTCGAAGCGCAGGGCTACGAGGTGATCACCGCGCCGGATGGAGAGCGCGCCCTGCAGTTGATCCGCGAGAGCGAACCCGACCTCGTGCTGCTCGATATCATGATGCCGAAGATCGATGGCATCACGGTGCTCAAGCAACTCAAGCAAGACGCGTCGGCGCGTTTCCTCCCCGTAATCCTGGTCACCGCCAAGGC
This sequence comes from Pseudorhodoplanes sinuspersici, assembly GCA_945878025.1. Taxonomy (GTDB): domain Bacteria; phylum Pseudomonadota; class Alphaproteobacteria; order Rhizobiales; family Xanthobacteraceae; genus Pseudorhodoplanes; species Pseudorhodoplanes sinuspersici_B. Next base: position 10,791 of record CAMDXM010000137.1, read on the forward strand.
CGATACCAGCGACGTTGTGATCGGCCTCGAAGCCGGCGCCGACGATTATCTCACCAAGCCGTTCCACAAAGACGAACTCGTCGCACGCATCCATGCGATCGTGCGCCGCTCCAAGGGGCACGCCCAGTCGGTCATCAACACCG
>CAMDXM010000138.1 GCA_945878025.1 Pseudorhodoplanes sinuspersici
CGCGGCTCGGCTGCGGGCTCGTGGTCGCGCCTTTTGCGGCCGCCATGAGCTTCGGCGGATTGAAGCAGGTGGCCGACCTCTATCACGAGAGCTGCGTCAAATACGGCAACAAGCCGGGACGGCTGATGTGCAGCTATTTCACGCATTTCGCCGACAACAAGCAGCAGGAAGACGCGCAGCGCGCACGCCAGGTCCGCTACTACAAGGAATGCGTGATCCCGGCGTTTCCCGGCGATCCGCGCACCGCGCCGCCGAGCTACCGCTATTTCATCGACATGGTGGAGCGGCTGCAGAAAGTCAGACCCGAAGACCTGACCGAGAATTCGGTGCTGGTCGGCTCGCCCGCGCGCATCACCGAGACGCTGAAGAAGGTCGAAGCCGCGGGCTTTGAGGAAGTGATCCTTTATTTCAATGTCGGGCTTAAGCCGCACGCGCAAGTGAAAGAAGAGATGGATCGCTTCATGCGCGAGGTGGCCCCGCAATTCGAGGGCAAGCACAAGCGCCGCGCGGCGTGATCGGCCTTTCTTCTCCCTCCCCTGAAAGGCGATTATGCGATACTTGACTGGCTACGGAAGCGGGTAGAAAAACCTTCTCATGCACATATCCCTCGCCCTCCGGTGGAATCGTCGGGGGCGGGATATTCGTCTATGGATCAAGGTGGCGGGCTGGCAGCTAGTCGCCTTGGCGTGGTGGCTAGGGCTGCTCTGATCTGTGGGGCTGTCTATGGCTTGGGGCCGACTACGACCCTTAGCTTTCCGATGGTGCCAGTCTCGTATCCCATCGAATTGCCGATTGTACCGAGAGATAACATAAGCGCATGGGCGAGAGCCTTCCCCGGCGTGTCCAATGGACCGTCAAATGATTTCCAACGCTCACGCTCAAAGTCGGCTTGGCTTGTTGCGCGTTGCACAATCACTACGCCACTTGGCTGGCCACCCGCCTGCATTGCGGAAGGATACGAGTCAAAGCGCGGTTCATCCGCGCCGGAAATTGCCGCCGGTTGCGTGTGCTCCCAATTTGCGGTCTTGAGCCAATCGCGAATTTGCATTGCGAGTTGCCAACATTCGGGATTGTCGCGAACGAAAACGATCTCGACGGGGGCCTTTGGTTTACCTTCTAGCGCGGCCACAAATGCAGGCCCGTCGATTTTGCGCGGTGCCTTATATTTTTCTAGCGCAAGTTGGGCTTCCAGCGCCCTGGCGTTTGCCTCACTTAATTGCACTTCCATCGCTTTGTTGCGGCGCTCTGACTTCTCGTCTCTGACGCTGTCCGACCAGAATTGCAGCATCGTGAATACGACAGTTCCGGCCGTTGCGATTGCCGCCACCGTTCCGAATCCAATTATGCCCTTCCACGAAAGGTCGTACCACCAATCGGCGTACTCAGGGGACGGCAACCACGACATCGAACGGCGCACCTATCAGCTAGGTTTTTTCATCTGGATCGTAGGCGGCATTTCTGTCCTCACTCTAATAGTCGTCAGTATTGGCATGTACCTCATCATGCGGTCACGGCGGTGATCAAGATGACTACCCACCTATTCCCCGCTGAGTGCGCTTCCGCGTTACGCTGCGGTTGTTATCGCGCCTCAGCATCCTGCTATCGCAGTCCCGAAAATATCGGGATTATGCCGGTTATTGTAGCGGAATTGGAACTCCGCAACATAGAGCCGCATGTATTTCTTGCTGACCTTGTGGAACGAGCCAACAACGCCGCGCTTCATCAACGACCAGAAACCCTCAATCGTGTTCGTGTGGACCGCGCCGACAACGTAGTCGCCGCCGCTCTTGCGAATGACCTCGTGCGGGAATTTGCGGCCAAGGTTGCGATAGCCGGAATGTTCGTCGGTGCAGAGCAAGCTAACCTTGTTCGATACCGCTTCATTCACGAAGCCATCAAGCGTTGCGGTATCCGTGTTCTCGATCACGCGGAGAACAACATTGCCCTTGCGCTTGATCGCGCCGATGACCGCAATCTTGCCGGAGCCGATACCGCCCGAACCGCCGTCGCGCTTGCTGCGGTGTTTGTTGGCAGCCTTCCCGCCCACGTAGGTTTCGTCAACCTCGACAATGCCGCCAAGTTTTTCTTCCGGCGCGATCAGCGCCGCGCGGATTTTGTGGCACATGCCCCAAGCCGTCCCGTAAGAGCCAAAGCCCATGAAGCGCTGAATCTGAAGCGCGCTCATTCCCTTTTTGCTGGTCAGCATCAAGTGAGTGACGCGGAACCAGTCGCGAAGCGGCTTGTTCGTGTTCTCAAAGATCGTTCCGGCAATATGCGAGAACCGATAACCGCTGTTCGGCGTGCAGGCGTAGCACTGCCACTTAAACGGCATCGTCTTGACCGGATGCACCTTGTCATTGCCGCACCGCGGGCAGTGCACGCCCGTAGGCCAGCGGCGAGCCACAAGGTACTTGGAGCAAGCCTCTTCATCCGGGAAAAGCGCCTCAAATTGCGAGGCGGTCATCATCTGAATGGGCTTCGGGCGGCGGGCCATCTGGGTTCTCCTTATGAACCCAATATAGGGGATTTTACCCCACCAGTCAAGTACCGGATAATCGCCCCCCCTGAAAGGGGAGGGAGAAGCAAGAAGCACTAATGCGCCGTCGTGCCGCCCGGCTTTTGGGCGGCGGCGCTTGGCTTTTCCTTGGCCGCCTTGGCGGCGATCGCCGCCTGCACCGCCTGTTCGAGCGTTGAAACGACGAACGGCTTGCGGATCACGTCGTAATTGGATCCGGCGAGTTTCAATCCTTCGCTATAGCCCGTGGTCAGCAGGACCGGGATGCCGCGATGGCGCTCCTTGATGCGCTCGGCAAGCCCAATGCCGTTGATCGTGCCGGGCATGACGATGTCGCTGAACACGAGATCGAATCGCTGGCCGCTGTCCAGAAGCTTGAGCGCCTCGCTCGCGGAATCGGTGCGGACGGTTTCGTAGCCGATCTGTTCGAGCAGCGATTGCGTCACCTGGGCGACACTGCTGTTGTCTTCCACGACGAGGATCCGGCCGGAACGGCGCACCGGTTTCGCCGCGCTGCTTTCCGCTTGCGGCTTGCGGCCGGTTTCAGCGAGAGCCCTGTCGGTGCGCGGCAGATAGATCGTCACCGTCGTGCCGAGGCCGGATCTGCTCTCGACCGTAACGGTGCCGCCCGATTGATGCGCGAAGCCGTAGACCTGCGACAGGCCGAGACCGGTTCCCTTGCCGACCGCCTTGGTGGTGAAAAACGGATCGAACACCTTTCCCAAAACGTCCGCCGGAATGCCGTTGCCGGTGTCCTTCAGCGCGATGGCGACGAACTGGCCGCGCAGCGGACCGGTCGGAGTATCCGGTGCGCGCGCGGCGTTGGTCGCGGTCATCGAGAAGATGCCGCCATTGGGCATGGCGTCGCGCGCATTCACCGCGACATTCAACAGCGCGAGTTCGAATTCCGCGGCATCGACCTCGATGCGCCAGATGTCGGGCGCGACGGCGTCGACAAAGCGGATATTTTCCCGCAACGAACTCGTCAGCATCGGGCGGATCGATTCGAGGCGCGCCCGCAAATCGATGACGTCCGGATCGAGGCTTTGCTGGCGGGAGAATGACAGCAATTGCCGCGTCAGCCTTTCACCATGTTTGGAAGCGGTCTGGATCGCTTCGATAGCCTGCATCAGCTTCGGATCGGCCAGGCGCCGGTGCAGAATCTCGACATGGCCGCTGACGATCATCAGCAGATTGTTGAAATCGTGCGCGACACCTCCGGTCAATTGTCCGATCGCCTCCATTTTCTGGGTCGTCGCCATTTGCTGGCGCGCCCGCTCGATCGCGGCCTGCGCCTCGCGCCGCTCGGTGATGTCGCGGATCACCTTGGCAAAGCCGATCAGTCTGCCGTCGTCGGCGCGGATGCTGTAAATGACGATGCTGGCCCAGAATTGCGTGCCATCCTTGCGCACGCGCCAGCCTTCGCTTTCGTATTTGCCTTCGCGCGCGGCGGTGGCCAGCAGCCTTTCGGGAAGACCCGAATTGCGGTCGATCTCGACCTGGAACGCGCCGAAATGGGCGCCGATGATTTCATCCGCCTTGTAGCCCTTGATCCGCTGCGCTCCGGCATTCCAGCTCGTGACGCGGCCTCGCGGATCCAGCATGATCAGCGCGTAATCGGTCATGCTTTCGACCAGCAGGCGGAAATTGCGCTCGCTGTCGGCGAGCGCGACTTCGGTCTGCGAGGATTGCAATTCCAGTTGCCGCCGGTGCGCGATCTCGGATTGGAGCGCGACCTCCGCCTGGTTGAGCGCCGCGTCGCGCTGCGCGATCGTTTCACTCAGGACCGCCTGTGCGTCGCGCAAGTCCTCCTCCGTCCGCTGACGGATGGCCGCGTCGGCGCTGAGCGCGAGGCTTGGCATCGAAACGCTGATCAGGAACATCAGGAACATCAGGAAGGAGTAATTGAGATCGGGCGACGCGAAGGGACCCACGCCCGCTCGTGTGCCCCAGATGGCGAAGGCCGCCAAAATCAGGCTCGCGGTCGCGGTATCGCGCCGATTGCCGCGCAACGCGGCCCAGACCAGCGGAATCAAAGCCAGGAACGCAAGCGGATTGCGATAGGGCAGATACTCGAAGAGCGGAGAAAATGCCGCGAGTCCGATCGTGGCGGCGGCGCCGTAAATGGCGATCGATTGCAGCGGTCCAGTCCGGAAGATTCCGCGTCCTTCATCCACCCACAAGACGACGAACGGCGCGAACAGAAGCGCGCCGGTGACGTCCCCGAGCCACCACGTCATCCAGATCGCCGCGAAATTGTCCCATGGCGCGAAGCCGGCGATACTGAGCGCGCCGACACCGATGGTCGCGCTCACCATCGTGCCGGGCGTCAGCGCGATCGACGCAAACAGCGCCACGCCCATGGGCCGCGCAAAAGTGTCGCGTCCGTGCGACCAGCGATTGACCATCCAGACGATGATGAGGGCTTCGAGGCTGTTGCCCGCGGCAATGGCGGCCGAGGTCGCAAGCGATCCGGCCGTGAGCGCGTTGGCCGCGAATGCGCCGGCAAAAATCGCCGGTATCAGGCGATAGCCCCACACGAGAATGACGGCGACCGCGAATCCGGTGGCCGGCCAGATCGGCGTGGCGCTCGGGTTGATCAGCGCAAGCATCAGCCCGAACCGGGCGAGCGCAAAGTAACAAATCGCGGCCGCCGCCAGGGCGGCGCCGAGTTTCAAAGCGTCCGCCGTCGCCGGACGTTTCAAGTCAGCCGATTGAGCAAGCTGGAGTTCCATTCACCGTTGCCCCGGTTCAGGCTGGCCCTGATAATGCCGGGACCAGCCTTTCAATTCCAGCTTTGCGCACAAATCAATTTTCAGACATGTTTCATCTTGGCCGCGCGGGGCTGGTAGCGTGATAACGTCGATTCACCTGCCGCTTCATGCGCGGGGCGGGCGTTTGAGCCTCAGGGCGGCGTGAAAGAATGACAAAGCAGCCTGGCGACGGCGGCGATTTCACCCAATGGCGCTCCAGGATTTCAGCCGGATTCAGGCTGATCGGGACCGCGTTATTGACCGCCTTGTTCGGCGCGATTTTCCTGCCGATGGTCACGTTTTTTCTGGCGATGATTGCCGCCAGCCTGACCTCGAATTGCGGGGCGGGCAGTTCCGGCGGCTGCGAAATGTGGGCCGGCAGCGTCGCGATCGTTTCAATCCCGGTCTGGGCGGCGATCGCGTTCGCCCTTGGACTCTATGGCGGCCTGAAATCCCCCTGACCGCCCCATCCTTTGCCCGGCCTTTGCAAAGGCCGCACGTGCAAAGGTCGCGCCGGGGAGCCCATGCCCCACGGAGTTTCCAGCCTTACGATGAACGTGATCGCAAAACAGCCGGCTAAAGCAGCGGAGCATGCCGCTTCGGCAAACAAGATTGATCTGCTCAGCGCGAATTAGCGCCGCGCCTCATCCGATCACCGCGCGCGGCGGGGACAACTCGAAATGCCGAGCAGGCTGTACGCCGGGCAATAGCCGAACACGGCGGTCAATAGCGGCACGATTCCGATCCAGCCGACCCAGTTCCAGCCGGTCGCCGGAAACCAGAGCGGGATCGCATACGCGATCAGCAAAAGACCGACGACAATTCGCGCGATGCGGTCGATGCCGCCAACATTCTCGGTCATTGCATTCTCCTTTTACGATCTGTGTCTGTGAGCGAAGCGGCAACCGCCTCACCGGTCGTTGGAACGCCAGCGATGCCAGCCCCAGCGATTCGGCCGGCTGGCATCGAGCCGCGTCTTCTGCTCCGCCGTCAGCGTTCCGTAGAAAGCGTCGAAGGCCGGACGCACGGTTTTCACCGCATCGAGCATCGCCGCCATCCGCGTTTCCATGAAAGCGAGGCGTTCCGAAACCGTCTGCGGAACGTCTTTCGGGCAAGTGGTGGACAGCGATTGCGCCGCCTTGTCGGACGCCGCGCGCAAATCGTCGAATGCCTTGCGCTGCTTCTCGTCGGGTTTGACGACCCGGTCGATCTGTTCGAGCCGCCACGCGCCGAAGCCGGCCGCCTGCGGACTGCAGAAAGAGCGCATGCCGTGCTCGCTCCAGCGCCCCGGCCCCATCATCATTCCGGGGCCCATATTCCAGCCTGCGCCCATCATGCCGGGTCCGGGGCCCGGCTGCGCCGACGCCGGAATCGCGTGAGCGGCCGCGGCAAAAATCAGCCCAACCGCCAGAAACGCAACTCGTGACGAAATCATGATTGCCTCCGCTTGACCATCTCTCCCGTCTGATTTCATACAAGCGTTATGCAACCTCACCATTGACATGGATCAAGCGCACCATGCGGCATTCACCGATCGCGCAATCCCAGGCGGCCCTGATCGCATGCGTCATCGTCATGACCGGCGGCGTCATGACCGGCGGCGCGTTTGCGCAGCAGCCCGATGCGCCGGATTCATCCTGGGCGCAAAGCGCGCAGGCCTTTATTCCGCCCGGCTATGTCGCGGGCTCGGTTTATCGCACCGACATCGCGGGCATGACGGGCTCGCTCGCCGTTTTCCGCTCGGGCTCCGACGATCCCAAAATGCCGGCCAGCGCATTCGGCCGGGGCTATGCGCTGACCGTGAAACTCGCCGGCAGCGCCGGTTCGCTCAAGGCCCTCTCCGGAACTTTGAGTGAGCGCAAGCCGGAATCCGCGGACGAGTTGAAGGCGCGCGCAAAAGTGCACAGCGCCTCCAGCGACGAAGCCGAATATCTGAAGCTGCATATCGAACTTGCGGCGAAGGCCAACTCGCTTCCGGCCGGAACGGCGCCGTGCGATTTCGGCGCGTGGTCCGAAGACAAGGATCCGAAAGGGCTCAATGTGCGCGCGGAGCCGAATGCACAATCGAAAGTGCTCGGCACGCTGCCGCCGCCGTTCAAATTCAAGGCGAAGAACAAGAGCGAGAACACGCCGGACGGCGGCTGGCTCACAGAGTTTCGCGTCATCGGTTACAAGGACGGCTGGTTCCTGATCGAAGGCGCGACACCGCCGGGCAAGGAATACGAACAGGAAAGCGCCTATCCGAAGAACGCGCCGAAGCCCTATGCCGGGCGCGGCTGGGTGGCCGGCAACAAGATCGGCGCGCAATATGCCAATGGCGACACCAAAATGGGCGGGCTGTTCCAGGCACCGCATGTCGACGCGCAATGGACGCCGGCGAAAAACTCCTTCGGCAGCACGATCAGCGCCGACGGCGGGCCAAAGCGCATCCTCGCCTGCAGCGGCTTCTGGACGCTGGTCGAAAGTCACGACGGCGTGCGCGGCTGGTGGCGGCGGCTGTGCTCCAGCCAGGTAACGAATTGCAGCTGACGGCCGTACGATGTCACAGACCCGATTGCATGCAGCGTTGTTCGCGATCGGGGTCGCGGCATGGGCCGGACTTGGATTGCTTGTCGGTGTGACTGCCGCCAACGCGCAATCCGGCGCCGCCAAATCCGATCAAATCTTCGATAGTCTCCACGCGTACTGATAGTGCCCGTATTCGGTGCTGGTTACGCCATTCCGGACGGTGCCCGGAAATTTCTCTGGTGGCGTGACCACTGTCACCCTGAGGACGGCCGTCTCTGAGGACTTCAACAGGCCGGTGTGGACGGCCGCGGCCCCAATCGTCGAATCGCCACTGTAGATATCGGTGCCCCACAATTGCCCCTCGGTTACGCCCGTGACGAGGAAATAGTAATTGTCGCCAATTGTCTCGCAGAGACCGTGCATATTTTTGGGCGCGTCGGAGGCGATGGAGTTTTGTTCGAGCAACCTGCGCAATTGCCGCCGGGACAGTTTTCCGCTCCGGTCGAAATATGCGACAAGATCGTGCACGACTTTCATAGCGCGCCCTCTGGCGTCATGACCCGCCCGTAGGACGGCTGGAAAGCAGGGTCGGGTCAATGACCGACATGGGGGAAAGCACCGAATTCCTGCGTGGGAGTGGCGACCAACCTAGGCTTTCTTCGGTGACCAACGATATGTTTTGGCGCACGCGCCGCCCATCAGCATCGTTCGCTCACTGTCGCTCAGGCGGCCGGTCTTGCGGAAGGGCTCCACGGCCTGCTCGTAGTTGACGACGGCGAATGCGCGCGTCCAGTCCGTGCCCCACAGACAGCGGTCGAAACCCCAGGCATCGAACACGCGGGCGAGCGGATCCCAGATGTCCGGGAACGGATACGGTTCTCTTGACAGCGTGCAGGCCCCGCTCACCTTGATCACTGCGTTCTCACGCTTCGCAAGGTCCAGCACCTTCGGCAGGTCTGCCCATGGCTGCGGCGGAGCCGGCGGCGTGGGGGGCTGCAGGATCGCTAAATGATCGATGATGAAGCGTGTATCGGGATGGCGGTCGATCACCGCGATTCCCGCGTCGACATTGCCCCAGCAAAGGATGTTGACGGGGAAATCGTGTTTGACGGCCGCGCGCAGTATCCGGTCGAGGCCGGAGTCATCCGGCTCGCGTCTCTCCTCCTTCGTCATCATGACGCGAATTCCGACCGTGCCCGGTGTCCGCTTCCAGTCTGCGATGACGTCGCCCACCGCCGGATCGTCCGGGTCGACCGGCTTGACGATCGCGAGCCTGGCGGGATGAGCCCGTTGCACTTCCACCGCATAACTCGCGTCGTAGCGATACATGGAAAACGGGGAGACGACGATCGCGCCATCAACGCCGACCTTGTCCATCGCCGCCACCATCTCGTCGCCGGTCACATGATCGGGCCAGTTCGGCACGCTGTGCCAAGGCCGCTTTGGCGTGTTCGCCTCGTAAGCGTGGACCTGGGAATCGATGATCGTCATCGGCGACCTCCGCAAATTGCCAAACGCGATCTGTATAGCAACAGCTTAGCGCCAGCCGTGTCCAGGCTTCATGGCGATGCCGGTTCTGCTTCGGCCAAGGGTCAAAGGCCGAGATTTTGAGGATCCTGCATCACGCCTAACCCCGCAAAGCCGACCTCGCATCGCCGTGCGGTCACGTCAACGTCGTGCCGGACGGCGCGACTCTCACGACGCCAGTTGTAATATGCGTGCAAGAAACCAGCATTGTCGCCATTCCGCGCGCGATCGAAGAAAAAGTGCTCACTCTCGCCTTCGACAAGATCGCGAAGGAGAACGAAACCGAAGCGGCGCTGCGCCGCGGCGAGAAGCTCGCCGACGTGTTCGCGCGGTTCGAGGTGCTGTAAGCGGCGAATGCGAATTGGACCCCGCCCTATGACAGGGCGGCGCGATCTTGTATCCTTGTCCGCATGCCAGCGGGACGCATCGTCGGATACGCCATCGGCTACATGTTGCTCGGCGCGCTGGTCGCGGCCGGGCTGACGCTCCTGTTCGTGATCGTGCAATACAATGCGACGCCGAGTTGCGGACGCGCCGGAGATTCCGGCGGCTGCGCCATGGAGGCGTTCGCGAACGTCGTGATGTCGATCCCGATCGGCAGCGGGATCGGATTGCTGCTCGGCGTCTGGCGCGCGGTGCGGCCGAAGTCGCTGGGGTGAACAACGATCGGGGCGGCTTCAACGGCTGGGGCGTGCCATACTGTATCGCGTGTTCGTTCCCGTTTATCTCTTTATATCGGTGTCTCCGGCCATGGCACAGGACGCAATCGTTGCAAGAGTCATTCCCGAGCTGAGAGATCTCAGCCCGTCCGAGACTTTGCGGGGGATCAAACACGCTGAGACTGCGGTGGCGGGCGATCTTGAAGCGACCGCGCGCGACTACAAGTCGCTCAAAGCCCCGGATGAGAAAGAGAAAGAGGAACACGTAACGACGTTCTTCAAGCACGCTGCCTTCTGTTACCGCGCCCTGGCCTTGCTGTTCGAGAGAAAGGACTTCTCGAATCTTGCTGCGATCTACCGGGTCCACGCAGAAATCTACGACGACTTTCTACAGGGAAAGATCAACCCAACGCAGTTCGAAAAGCGTGAAAAGGAAAACGAAGCCGCAAAGCTGCGCGCGTTGACCTTGGAATTGGCCGCGTTGGAGAAAAATGGCCCGCCCAAGGAAGGGACCGTGAGTTCTCTTGAAAAACTGGGAAATGCGTTGGGCCAAGTCATCCTGGTGGCGGCGGCAAACGAACTGGGAGACGTCCCCCATGTTCGCGCATTCAATCAGGGAATGATGGCCCTTGAGCGTGGCGATTACGCGAATGCCGCGCGGTTCCTTCATCCGCTTGCCGAACGGGGCGAAGCGCGCTCCCAATTCTGGCTTGGCTATTTTTATCGCGGAGGCCAGGGCCTGCCGCAGAATTTTTCGGAAGCGTTGAAGTGGTTACAGAGGGCCGCGAACCAGCACGAAAAGAATGGGCAGTACCTTCTCGGGTCAATGTATTTTGCCGGCGAGGGTGTCACCCGTGACCTAGTTTCAGCTTACATGTGGTTCAGCCTATCGGCGTCGGAGGGAGACGATACAGCCGAAAAGGCTCGCGATCAGATCGCGCCACAAA
>CAMDXM010000139.1 GCA_945878025.1 Pseudorhodoplanes sinuspersici
CGGCGTCATGCCGCCGCGCGTCTTTATATCTGCGGGGCCGAGCTGCAATATCCTAAGCTGCAATATCCGTTGCAAGACCGGGGGCGGATGGTCTTGCAAATCGTGTTTCCGCCGGGGCGCCCGATTTCAGGGGCGGGGCAAACGTGAAGCTTAATCGATGCTGACGATCCTGTTCGACGGTGTGGCTTACGGCATGCTGCTATTCGTGCTGGCATGCGGGCTCGCGGTGACGCTCGGATTGATGAATTTCGTCAATCTGGCGCATGGCGCTTTCGCGATGGCTGGCGGATATTGCGCTGTCATTCTCGTCAACCGGCTGGGCGTGCCGTTCTTCGCGGCCTTGCCGCTCGCCTTTCTGTTCAGCGCGCTGATCGGATTCATCCTTGAGCGCACGCTCTATGTGCACGTCTATCGCAAGCCGCATCTCGATCAGGTGTTGTTCACCATCGGCCTTGTCTTCATGTCGGTCGCCGCGGTCGATTACGTCATGGGATCGAGTCAGGTCTTCATCCAATTGCCGGGCTGGCTGCAGGGACAGGATATCGTGTTCGGCGTCGGCATCGGACGCTATCGCCTGCTCATTATTGTCATTTGCGGCCTGCTCACGATAGCGCTGCAACTCATCCTGTCGTACACGCGTTTCGGCAGCCGCCTGCGCGCGGCGGTCGACGATGCGCGCGTCGCACGCGGTCTTGGCATCAATGTCAATCGCGTGTTCGCGCTAACGTTTGCGTTCGGCTCCGGCCTGGCCGGATTGGGCGGCGCGCTCGGTACCGAAATCATCGGCCTCGATCCAAGCTTTCCGCTCAAATTCATGATCTATTTTCTGATCGTGGTGACCGTGGGCGGCACGTCGAGCATTACCGGACCGTTCCTCGCGGCGCTTCTGCTCGGCATCGGCGACGTGGCGGGTAAATATTATGTGCCCTCGCTCGGATCCTTCGTCATCTACACGATCATGATCGTGGTGCTGATCTGGCGGCCGCAGGGGCTGTTCTCGCGCCCGGTGGGGCGGTGACCGCGATGAAAACGCCTCTGACGAATTCGGTGGTGTCCCGGGCGCTCGCGGCGCGCGCGCACTGGCATCCACTCGAAATCCTGTTCTGGGTCGCGGCCTTTTCCTCGATCTGGCTGTTCCCGGGCAAGTATCTGATCCTCACCGAAATCGCTCTGCTCGCGCTGTTCGCGCTCTCGCTCGATCTCATCCTCGGCTATGCCGGCATCGTGTCGCTCGGCCATGCCGCGTTCTTCGGGGTCGGCGCCTATGCCGCGGCCTTGCTCGCCAAGCATGAGCTCGTCAACGAGCCGGTCTTGGCGCTGATCGTGTCGGGCCTTGCCGCGAGCGCGGTCGGGTTCGTGACGAGCTTTCTGGTGCTGCGCGGGACCGACTTGACGCGCATCATGGTCACGCTCGGCGTCGCTTTCGTGTTTCGCGAACTCGCCAACCAGAATGGCTGGCTCACCGGCGGCGCGGACGGCCTGCAGGGCGTCACCATGCAGCCGATTCTCGGCCTGTTTCGTTTCGACATGTTCGGCCACAATGGATACGTCTATTGCCTGACCGTGCTGTTCGTCATGTTCCTGCTGGCGCGGCGCATCGTCAATTCGCCGTTCGGTCTGTCGCTGCTCTCGATCAAGAACAATCCGCTGCGCGCCTCGGCCATCGGCATCAACGTGAATTTCCGGCTGGTCGCGATCTACACCATCGCGGCGGGTTACGCCGGCGTCGCGGGCGCACTCCTTGCGCAAACTCAGGCCTTCGCTTCGTTGGCCTATTTCGATTTCGACCGCTCGGCCGATCTTCTGCTGGTGCTCATCATCGGCGGCACCGGCTATCTCTATGGCGGATTGATCGGCGCCTTCGTGTTCAAGTTCATGCACGATTATCTCTCGGTGCTCACGCCGCAATATTGGCCGTTCTGGATCGGACTGCTCCTCGTCGTCATCGTGATGATCGGCCGCGAACGCATCACGAGCTGGACGCTTCCATTCCGCAAGCTCGGCGGACGGCTCGACTGGCGGCGTTACCGCAAGGACGGAGCCTGACCATGCCGATCGTCCTTGAAACGGTGAATCTGGAAAAACGCTTCGGCGGCATCGTCGCGACCAACGATGTCTCGCTCAGGGTGGAGAAGGGCGCGCGCCACGCGCTGATCGGCCCGAACGGCGCTGGCAAAACCACCATCATCAATCTGCTCACCGGCGTATTGGCGCCGACCGCCGGAAAAATCCTGCTCGACGACAACGACATCACCGGCGTCAGCGCCCATGGCCGGGTGCGGCTCGGCATCGCGCGCACGTTCCAGATCAACCAGCTGTTCCCGGATCTCACGCCGCTCGATACGCTCGGCCTCGCGGTCTCCGAGCGTCTGGGTTCGGGCCACGATTGGTGGCGTATCGTTGGAACCAAGTCGCAGGTCGTCGATGAGGTGATCGCGCTCCTGGAGCAATTCCATCTCGTCGACGTGATGGAGGAGCGCACCGCGATCCTGCCTTACGGCAAGCAGCGTCTCCTTGAAATCGCGGTCGCCATTGCCTGCAAGCCGCGCGTGCTCTTGCTCGACGAGCCCGCCGCCGGCGTTCCCGAGGACGAGCGCCACGACATTCTGTCGACGGTGGCCGCGCTGCCGAAGGACGTGACTGTATTATTGATCGAGCACGACATGGACCTCGTCTTCTCCTTCGCCGACCGCATTTCGGTATTGGTCAACGGCGCGCTGTTCGTGGAAGGCAAGCCCGACGAGGTCGCGCGCGATCCGCGCGTGAAGGCGGTCTATCTCGGCGAGGAAGCGCATGTCTGATCTTCTCGCTATCGAAAACCTGTCCGCCGGCTACGGCGAGGCGACCGTGTTGTCGGGGGTTTCGCTTTCCATTCCGCAGGGCCAGGCGCTCGCCTTGCTCGGCCGCAACGGCATGGGCAAGACCACGCTGATCAACACCATCGTCGGCGCGACGCGCTATCGCGGCGGCAGCATCATGCTCGACGGCAAGGAGCTCACGAGCCTGCGCTCCGATCAGCGCGCGAGCGCCGGCGTTGGCTGGGTGCCGCAGGAGCGCAACATCTTCAAGTCGCTGACCGTCGAGGAAAATATCACGGCGGTCGCGCGGCCGGGGCCCTGGGGCCTCGATAAAATCTACGCGCTGTTTCCCCGGCTGAAGGAACGCCGCCGCAATTTGGGCAATCAATTGTCCGGCGGCGAACAGCAGATGCTGGCGATCGCCCGCGCGCTCGCGCTCAATCCGCGCATCATGCTGCTCGACGAGCCGTTGGAAGGCCTGGCGCCGATCCTGGTCGAGGAATTGCTGGCGGCTTTGCGCCGCATCATCCGCGAGGAGGGCATCTCGGCATTGTTAGTGGAGCAAAATGCGCAGAAAATCCTTGGCGTCACCGACCGCGCCGTCATTCTCGAACGCGGCCTGGTCGTGCACGAGGCCGGCAGCGCCGCGCTGAAAGCGGACCGCGCCACTCTCGAAACCTATCTCGGCGTGACGGATGCCGGTCCGCGCCGGGGACAGCCACGGCATTGATTGCCATGCCGTTTCCCGTGCGTGGGACACCGCCCACACGGCCACGGCAGCCGTCCTATTTACCGGTTGACGAAGTGTTGCGATGCCGCTTCGTTGTGCGGGTAACAAAACGGCCCGCCACATTGAATGGCCGGCCTAAGGGAGACGCTCCAATGACCGCAAAGCTTCGTGTCACTTGGCTTCGCTTTGCCACAGCCGCGCTCGCGCTGATGGTTTCCGGTGCGCCTGTTTACGCGCAAGAAACCGTGAAAGTCGGACTGATCCTGCCGCTGACCGGTCCTTTCGCGCCGACCGGCCGCCAGATCGAAGGCGGCGTTCGCCTTTACATGCAGCAGCACGGCGACAAGGCCGCGGGCAAGAAGATCGAATTGATTGTTCGCGATGACGGCAATGTCGCGGACGCGACCAAGCGCATCGCGCAGGAATTGATCGTCAACGAAAAGGTGAGCGTGCTGGCCGGCTTCGGCCTCACCCCGCTTGCGCTGGCGACGGCGCCGCTTTCCGCGGAGGCCAAGATCCCCCAGATCATCATGGGCGCCGCGACCGCGATCATTCCGGATCGTTCGCCTTATATCGTGCGCACCAGCATGGTCACCAATCAGATCACCGTCGGCATCGCCGACTGGGCTCCCAAGAGCGGACTGAAGCGCGTCGTCACGCTGGTCTCCGACTTCGCGCCCGGCATCGACATCGAAAAGGCTTTCAGCGAGCGCTTCAAGGCGTCGGGCGGGGAGATTATCGAGCAGCTCCGCGTGCCGCTCGCCAATCCGGATTTCGCGCCGTTCCTGCAGCGCGTCCGTGACGCCAAGCCGGAGGGTCTGTTCGTTTTCGTTCCGGCGGGCGTCGGCTCGATCTTCATGAAGCAATTCGTGGAGCGTGGCCTCGACAAATCCGGCATCAAGCTGATCGGCACCGGCGACATGACCGACGACGATATTCTCAACAACATCGGCGATGTCGCGCTCGGTCTCATTACCTCGCATCATTATTCGGCGGCGCATCCGTCGGCTTTGAACAAGACCTTCGTCGCCGACTTCAAGAAAACCAACAAGATGCGTCCGAATTTCATGGGGGTTGGAGGTTACGACGGCATGGCGTTGCTCTACAAAGCGCTGGAAAAGACCAAGGGCAATGCGAATGGCGACGCGCTGGTCGCAGCCATGAAGGGAATGTCCTGGGAAAGCCCGCGCGGCCCGATCTCGATCGATCCGGCGACCCGCGACATCGTGCAGAACATCTACGTCCGCAAGGTCGAAAAGAAGGACGGGGAGCTTTACAACGTCGAATTCCAGACCTTCAACGCCGTGAAGAAGCCCTAGTATCCCGAATCCGAAATTCGCGCGGTCTCGCAGCGCGACCGGTCGTGAATTTCGGATTCAAAAGGACGCCAGAAACTTTATGATTCTAGTGCGGTTCTGGTTCGGACGTTTCCTCGGGAACCCACCGCGGATATCCGGGACACTTCCGACCCGCCGCACCAGGACGACAAAAAGGAGAGTTAAAAGTGAAGAGAACGAAACCGCCTTTCCGCGCCGATATTGTCGGCAGCTTTCTGCGCACCGAACCGGTTCACACGGCGCGCGCCAGGCGCGAGACAGGCGAAATCACGGCGGCGCAACTGAAGGCGGTTGAGGACGAGGAAATCAAAAAGCTGATCAAGAAGCAGGAGGAGGTCGGTCTGCAGCTTGTGACCGACGGCGAGTTTCGCCGTGCCTGGTGGCATTTCGATTTTCTTGGCTTGTTGACCGGCGTGAAAATCGTTGAATCCGATCATGGCATCCAGTTCGCGGGCGTGCAGACCAAAGCGCAGACCTTGAAGATCGATTCGAAAGTCGATTTCCCCGCCGATCATCCGTTCCTTGAGCATTTCAAGTTCGTGAAGGCGAACACCAAGGTCACGCCGAAGATGACGATCCCGTCGCCGACCGTTCTGCATTTCCGCGGCGGCCGCAAGGCGATCAGCAAGGACGTCTATCCCGACATGGCCGGATTCTTCGAGGATACCGGCAAGGCCTATGCGAAGGCGGTGAAGGCGTTCTACGACGCCGGATGCCGCTATCTGCAATTCGACGACACCGTGTGGGCTTATCTTTGCTCGCCCGCCGAACTGCAGAAGGCGAAGGATCGCGGCGACGATCCGGCCGGCCTGCAGGACGTCTACGCCAAAATGATCAACGCCGCGCTCGCCGCGAAGCCGGCGGACATGGTCATCACAACGCATGTCTGCCGCGGCAATTTCCGCTCGACCTGGATTTCGGAGGGCGGCTACGAGCCGGTGGCGGAGACGCTGCTCAGCAAGATCAATTACGACGGCTATTTCCTGGAATACGACACCGAGCGCGCCGGCGGTTTCGAGCCGCTTCGGTTCCTGCCCAAGGGCGACAAGCAGGTGGTGCTGGGGCTGATCACGTCCAAGAGCGGCACGCTCGAAGACAAGGCCGACATCAAGAAACGCATCCAGGAAGCGGCGAAATTCGCTCCGCTCGAGCAGTTCTGCCTGTCGCCGCAATGCGGCTTCGCCTCGACCGAGGAAGGCAACATCCTCACCGAGGACCAGCAATGGGCCAAGATGCGCGAGATCGTCGAACTCGCCGACGAGGTCTGGGGCAAATAACGGCATCCGCGGGCTTGTCGTCCGCCAAGGGATCGGGAAGAATCCCCCTAATTAAAAAGACAGATTAGGGAGGACAACATGCTCGGATTTCTGCAAGGCCGGCGCATCGGCCGTATTGTGGGCTGCGCGATCGCGGCGGGCTTCATCCTGTTCGCCGCATCGGCAGCCAAGGCTCAGGAGATCAAGATCGGATTTGGCATGGCGTTGACGGGCGGGCTTGCGCCGAATGGCAAGTCCGCTCTTCTCGGCATGAAAATCTGGGAAGAGACGATCAACAAGAAGGGCGGATTGCTCGGCCGTCCGGTCAAGCTCGTCTATTACGACGACCAGACCAATCCTTCGACGGTTCCCGGCATCTACACCAAGCTGATCGACGTCGACAAAGTCGATCTCGTGATCGGGCCCTACGCGACCAACATGATCGCGCCGGCGATGCCGGTCATCATCCAGAAGGGCAAGGTGTTCGTCATCCTGTTCGGTCTCGCGGTCAACAGCGAATTCAACTACCCGAAATATTTCGCGATGATCCCGACCGGGCAGAATACGAAGCCGTCCTTCACCGAAGGGTTCTTCGATGTCGCGGCCAAGCAGAATCCGCGCCCGACGACCGCGGCGATCGTCGCGGCCGACGCGGAATTCGCGCGCAATGCCTGCGAGGGCGCGCGCGAGAACGCGAAGAAAAACGGCTTCAATATCGTCTATGACAAGACCTATCCGCCGTCGACGACCGACTTCACGCCGATCATTCGCGCGATCCAGGCGACCAATCCGGATGTCGTCAATATCTGTTCGTATCCGCCGGATTCGGTCGGCATGGTGCGCACGATCAACGAAGTCGGCTTCAAGCCGAAGATGATCGGCGGCGCGATGGTCGGCCTGCAGGCGACCGCGATCAAGACGCAGCTCGGTCCGCTGCTCAACGGCTTCGTCAATTACGAAACCTGGGTGCCGTCGAAGCAGATGCTGACGCCGGACGTGCAGGCGTTCCTGAAGGAGTATCAGTCGCGCGCCGCCGCCGAAGGCGTCGATCCGCTCGGCTATTATCTCGGAACCTGGGGCTACGCCTATATCGAATTGCTCGGCAAGGCGGTGGAAGCGGCCAAGAGCCTCGACGACAACAAGATCGCCGATTACTTGCGGTCGAACACGATCAAAACGATCATGGGCGACATCAAGTTCGGCAAGAATGGCGAATGGACCGAGTCCGGAATGCTGCAGGTCCAGTATCACGACATCAAGAGCAATGCCCTCGACCAGTTCCGCGGCATGGACACCCAGACGGTGGTCCATCCGCCGAAGCAGGAAACGGGCAAAATCATCTATCCGTTCGAAAAGGCGCGGCCTTAAAACCGGACGCAATTCGAGCCACGGCGCCGCGCGAAACCCGTGCGGCGCCGTTTTCTTGAGATCGCGGCAATGAAGGGATCATATCGTCCATGCTGCTTCCGACATGCCTGGTCGGTTCCTATCCGCAGCCGGATTGGCTGATCGATCGCGACAAATTATCCAAGCAGGTGCCGCGCGTGCGCATGCACGATCTGTGGCGGGTCGATCCGAAATATCTCGAAGCGGCGCAGGATGACGCCACATTGCTCGCCATCCGCGATCAGGAACGCGCCGGGCTCGACATCGTGAGCGACGGCGAGCAGCGCCGCGAAAGCTATTCCAACCGCTTCGCGACCGCGCTCGACGGCGTCGATATCGAAAATCCCGGCGCCACGGTCAATCGCAGCGGCAAGACCATCCCCGTGCCGCGCATCACCGGCAAGATCAAGCGGCGGCATCCGGTGGAAGTGCGCGATGTGCGGCTGCTGCGCGCCAATACCGACCGCCAGACCAAGGCGACGGTGCCCGGCCCCTTCACCATGACGCAGCAGGCGCAGGACGATTTCTATCGCGACGAGGAAGCGCTCGCGATGGATTTCGCAGCCGCTCTCAACGCCGAGATCAAGGACCTGTTCGCGGCCGGCGCCGACATCGTGCAGGTGGACGAGCCGTGGATGCAGCAGCATCCCGACAAGGCGCGGCGTTACGGGGTGAAGGCGCTCAACCGCGCGATCGAGAATGCCGGCGGCATTGTCGCCGTGCATCTGTGTTTCGGCTATGCTGCGGTGGTGCACGAAAAGCCGTCCGGCTATTCGTTCCTGGCCGAACTCGAAGGGTCGAGCGCCCAGCAGATTTCGATCGAGGCGGCGCAACCGAAACTCGATCTCGCCGTGCTGAAAAATTTGCCGTCGAAGACGATCATTCTTGGCGTCATCGATCTCGCCGACAAGACGGTGGAAACCCCGCAGGTCGTGGCGGCGCGCATCCGCAAGGCCTTCGACTATGTAAAGCCGGAACGGATCGTGGTCGCGCCGGATTGCGGCATGAAATATCTTCCGCGCGACGTCGCCTTCGGCAAGATGAAGGCGATGGTGGACGGCGCGAAGATCGTGCGCGATGAACTGAGCCGCGCCTGACCGTCAGCGACAGCAGGAATTAAGAAAAATGAAGCGGAGCAAGCCGCCTTTTCGCGCCGACCATGTCGGCAGCCTTCTGCGTCCGGCCGCGTTGAAAGACGCGCGGGCGCAACGCGAGCGCGGCGAGATCGACGCGGCGGCTTTGCGCGTCATTGAAGACCGCGAAATCGAAAAGATCATCCGCAAGCAGGAAGGGATCGGCCTGCAAGGCATAACCGACGGCGAATTCCGCCGCGCCTTCTGGAACTACGATTTTCTAGGCGCGCTCGAGGGCGCGGAGGCCTATCTCGGCGAGCGCAAGATCCAGTTTCAGGGCCCGCAACCCAGGCCGATGATGATGCGCGTCACCGGCAAGCTCGGCGCCTTCCATGGCCATCCGATGATCGAGCATTTCCGCTTCGTGCAGGCGCACACGAAGCGAACCGCGAAAATGACCATACCCTCGCCATCATCGATGCATTTCCGTTACGGGCGCGACGCTGTGCCGGAAACGATCTATCCCGTGATGGAGGATTTCTACCGCGACCTCGGCGAAGTCTACCGCAAGGCGGTGTGCGCGTTTGCCGATGCCGGCTGCCGCTATCTGCAGCTCGACGAGGTCAATCTTGCTTATCTCTGCGACCCGGCCCTGCGCGAAAAGGTTGTCGCGCGTGGAGAAGACCCTGATCTGTTGCCATCCGTGTATGCCGGCATGATCAACGCTGCGATCTCCGGCATTCCCGATGACATGACGATCTGCATGCATCTGTGCCGCGGTAATTTCCAGTCGACCTTTGTCGCAAGCGGCGGTTACGAACCGGTGGCGGAGGTTCTGTTCAACACCATCAAGGTCGACGGCTATTTCATGGAATACGATTCCGGCCGCGCCGGGGGCTTCGAGCCGCTGCGCTTCGTCCCGAAGGGCAAGATGGTGGTGCTCGGTCTGGTCACGTCCAAGAGCGGCGCGCTGGAGAGCCGTGACGAGCTTCGCCGCCGGATCGACGAGGCTGCGAAATATGTGCCGCTCGATCAGCTCGCGCTCAGCCCGCAATGCGGCTTTGCCTCCACCGAAGAGGGCAATGTACTGGCCGAAGACGAGCAATGGGCCAAGCTCGCCATGATTGTCGAATTGGCCGATGAGGTCTGGGGCTGATTGAAGCGGCTCGAGGCGCGGCATAAAGTCGTGTCATGGCCGGGCTTGTCCCGGCCATCCACGTCTTGCTTCTTGTCGATAGAAAGACGTGGATGCCCGGCACAAGGCCGGGCATGACGAAGTGCGGAGCTTTTGTGACCGAGAGTAACGACGACCTCACCCCCATCCGCGAATCCGTGCGCGCGCTCTGCGCCGGTTTCCCCGGCGAATATTGGCGCAAGCTCGACCGCGAGCGCGCTTATCCGTCCGAATTCGTCGCCGCGCTGACCAAGGCGGGATTTCTGGCGGCGCTCATCCCGGACCGCTATGGCGGCAGCGGGCTCACCATGCGCGCGGCCTCAGCGATCATGGAGGAGATCCATGCCGCGGGCTGCAATGGCGCGGCCTGCCACGCGCAGATGTACACCATGGGGACGCTGCTTCGTCACGGCAGTGAGGAGCAGAAGGCGCGCTATCTTCCAGCGATCGCGAAAGGCGAATTGCGGCTGCAGGCTTTTGGCGTGACAGAGCCGACATCCGGCACCGACACCCTCAGTCTGCGCACCACGGCAATGCGCGACGGCAACGACGCTTACATCGTCGACGGCCAGAAGCTCTGGACCTCGCGCGCCGAATATTCCGATCTCATGCTCCTTCTCGCGCGCACGACGCCGCGCGAACAGGCCAAGACGCGCACCGATGGGTTGTCGGTGTTCCTCGTCGACATGCGCGAGGCCAAGGACAAGGGTCTGACCATCCGTCCGATCCGCACCATGATGAATCACGCCACCACGGAAGTCTTCTTCGACAATATGCGCGTCCCTGCTGAGAACCTGATCGGCGAGGAGGGCAAGGGCTTTCGCTATATTCTCTCCGGCATGAATGCCGAGCGCATTCTCATTGGTGCGGAGTGCATCGGCGACGCCAAATGGTTCATCGAGAAGGCCGGGATTTACGCGAAAGAGCGCGTGCTGTTCGGCCGGCCGATCGGGCAGAACCAGGGCGTGCAGTTTCCGATTGCGCGGTGTTATTCGCAGATGCGCGCCGCCGAATTGATGGTGCATGAGGCTGCGCGCAAATACGAGGCCGGCGAGGATTGCGGCGAGGAAGCCAATCTCGCAAAACTTCTTGCTGCTGACGCGTCATGGGCGGCCGCCGATATG
>CAMDXM010000140.1 GCA_945878025.1 Pseudorhodoplanes sinuspersici
CAGACGATCATGCTCTGGTGATCGGCCTCTTGGCGAGGGCGGATCAGTAGGAGTTCAAACCCGATCAGCCGGCGGCGGATCGGCAGGCCGTCCCGGCCATTTGCGTTCGATCCAATGCAGCATGCGCGCGAGCGGCGGGCGCAAGGCCGGCACATCGACCGCGACCAGCATGAGGCCGAGCGGCAGCATCCAGATCCCCAGCACCGGCAGAAAGCTGAATACGCCGCCGAGTGTGAGCAGAGCGGCCGCGGGAATCCGCACCGGCCGCGATTGCGGCTGCCGCAGCCAGCGGGACCGCCGCGCCAGCAGGTCCGGCAGCCGCGCCTCGAACCGCTCGATCAGCGCATGGAAGTCGGGAAGCTCGGCGCTCATGATTTATGGATATAGGAAGCCTTGGGTCCGCCGCACCCGGGTTTGCACACAAAATTTGTGCGTTTGAGCCGCCGCTATGCACCGCCTTAACGGAACATTAACGCAACGGCGCAGAACCACCTGCGGTTTAGCCTTGTGAAACGCGCGCCCGGCATGATGCGGCATCACATTAGCTCGCCGGTCACGGTCCATGCCGCTTCCCGCACGCCGGGTGACATATCGCAGCCTGATCTGCATCGCCGCGGGCCTGATCGGCCTTGCGGTGATCGCCATCGGCGTGACCATCAACAGCCTGCGCCACGACGCGATCGCGGACGCCACCGCCGAAGCCGGCAATATCGCGACCATACTCGCGGAACAGACCGGCCGCTCGGTGCAGGCAATCGACCTCGTCATGACCGAATTGCAGGAGCGCTTCGACGGCATGGCGCTCAACAGCGTCGAAGAGTTTCGCCAGCGCATCGCCGGCGGCGACATCAATAATCTTCTGCGCGAACGGCTGGCGCGGCTGCCGCAAGCCGACGTCGTCGGCCTCGTCGATGCCAATGGCGAACTGGTCAATTCGTCGCGCGCATGGCCAGCGCCGAGAGCCATTCTCAGCGATCGCGACTATTTCGTCTATTTCAAGAATGATGCGAATTACGGCATCTACATCAGCGATCTTCTGCTCAACCGCGTCAGCGGTTACCGGACCCTCTTCTTCAGCCGGCGGATCACCGGCGGCAACGGCGATTTTCTCGGCATCGTGCTGGTCGGCGTCAGACTGGCCTATTTCCAGCACATCTACGATTCGCTCACCTCGCTGCGCAACCTGTCCTTCCTGTTCCTGCGCAAGGACGGCACGGTGCTTGTCCGTTATCCGGCCGCCGGAGACGGATCCGTCATCAAGATGCCCGCCGCCTCGCCCTGGTATCAAATGGTCGCAGCCGGCGGCGGCTCGTTCCGCTCGCCCGGCTATTTCGACAAGGAGGCGCGTCTCGTCGCGGTGCGGCCGCTGCGCGATTATCCGCTGGTGGTCAATGTCGCGGTTTCGGAAAAGGCCGCGCTCGCCAATTGGCGCGGCCGCACGACGCTGATCGGCATCGGCACCCTGCTCGCGATCCTGTGCTCTGCGTTCCTGCTCAAGTCGCTCAACACGCAATTCCGCCGCGTCGTCGATTCGGAAGCCTCGATCGCGGAGCGCGAGGCGCGCCTGGCGGACGCGAACGCGCGCGTCGACGCCGCGCTCAACAACATGACGCAGGGCCTGTGCATGTTCGACGCGCAGGAACGGCTCGTCGTCTGCAACGAGCGTTATCTCAAGATGTACGATCTGCCGGCCGACATCGTGAAGCCGGGCTGCCCGCTCGCCGAAATCCTGAGATTGCGGAAAGAGGCGGGCAATTTCTCGGCCGATATCGACCAGTATCTCGCAAGCCTGCGGCGTCAATTCGCGCAGGGCGAATATATCTACATCATCACGCATCTGGACGACGGCCGCGTCATCGCGCTGCAGAACCAGGCGGCGCCCGGCGGCGGCTGGGTCGCGACGCACGAGGACATCACCGAGCGCCAGCGCGCGGAGGCGCGCATCGCGCATATGGCGCGGCACGATGCCTTGACCGATCTCGCCAACCGGACGCTGTTCCGCGAGAAAATGGACGAAGCGCTGGCCCGTCTCGACCGCAAGGGCGAGGGATTTTCGGTCTTCGTATTCGACCTCGATCTGTTCAAGGCGGTCAACGATACGCTCGGCCATCCGATCGGCGACGCCTTGCTGAAAGCCGTCGCCCAGCGCCTGCGCGAGACGATGCGCGCCACCGACACGGTCGGACGGCTCGGCGGCGACGAATTCGCGATCCTGCAGCCGGTCGACAAGAACCAGCGGCAGGAGGCGGTCACCCTCGCCGACCGCCTGATCCGGACCATCGGCGCACCCTACGAGATCGAAGGCAACCAGATCGTCATCGGCATCTCCATCGGCATCGCGATCGCGCCGGATGACGGCGCCGACGCCACGCAGCTGCTGAAGAACGCCGACCTCGCGCTGTATCGCGCGAAGAGCGAAGGCCGCAACGATTATCGTTTCTTCGAGGACAAGATGGACGCCGCGGCGCGTCAGCGCCGTGCACTCGAAATGGATCTGCGCAATGCGATCACGCGCAAGGATTTCGAAGTCCACTACCAGAGCATTATCAACGTCGCTTCGCTGCGGACCTGCGGCGTCGAGGCGCTGGTGCGCTGGCGGCATCCGGAGCGGGGCCTCATTCCGCCGGACAAGTTCATTCCGCTGGCCGAGGAAATCGGCCTGATCGGCGTGCTCGGAGAATGGATCCTGCGCAAGGCCTGCACCGACGCTGCGGCATGGCCGGATCACGTCAAACTCGCCGTCAATCTGTCGCCCGCGCAGTTTCGCGGCGAGAATCTCGTCGGCATGGTCGAACGCGCGGTGAAAGCATCGGGACTGCCGTTCGGCCGGCTGGAGCTTGAAATCACCGAATCCGTGCTGCTGCAGAAAAGCGCCGGTACGCTCGACACCTTGCACCGTCTCAAGGATCTCGGACTCAACATCGTGCTCGACGATTTCGGCACCGGCTATTCGTCGCTCAGCTATCTGCGGATGTTCCCGTTCGACAAGATCAAGATCGACAAGTCATTCGTGCAGGAAATGCCAAACCGCGCCGATTGCGCGGCGATCGTCAGCGCGGTGACGAGCCTTGGCCGCAGCCTTCGGATCGACACCACCGCGGAAGGCGTCGAGACCGCCGAACAATTCACATTGCTGAAGGCCGCGGGATGCACGCAGGCACAGGGCTTTCTGTTCAGCAGGCCAAAGCCTCTGGCCGAACTCGATTTCGGGGCTTTCACGATCGCGGACCGCAAGGGCGAAGCGGCCTGAGCCGTCCGAGCCGGCCTATTTCTTCTCAAGCAGCAGATCGCCGCGCTTCCGAATCACCGCCTGCGCCACTTCGGCGAATTTCTGCAGCAGCCAGGGCAATGTCACTTCCAGCCGGACGTGATCCTCCGCGACATCGACGAAGCCCGACGCCGCCTGACCCAAAGCGCGGACACGGAAGGTCATCCGTTCGCCGGACCATTGTTCTTCGTCGATCTGCAACACAGGGAAACTCGCCGCGGCGCGCGTCAGCCCGCCCTGCAGCCGATGCAACGCTTCGGCCTGTCCGAGCTTGTGGGGGATCGACACGACAAAGGGTTGCGACATGGCCTGAGCCTCCGGCACTGGAACAACCTGCATGTAGGTTTCATCCGCCCCGATGGAAGGTGCGTCCCGGCAGGGACGGCGCGGTGGACGGAGAACCCCGACTGGACCGGCCACGATAGGAACAGGAGCCGGTTGATATGATCGGGGATGAAAGTCGTCTGCTGCGCGAAAATATGGGGATCCCGGATTCGTGTGCCTGTCGATAACCTGTGGAAATCTTGTGTATAAGGCTGCGACTTGAATCTCCGATTTGGGATTCGCTCTTTTATGCATGTCCGACTGTGAGCAGCGGGGAAAATGTCCACAATGTCCGCCGCCGCCCCGCCCGCGACGCTTGCCAGACTGATGGCCGATCAGGCGACCGCGCGCCACATCATGGACGCGCTGCCCGAATCCATCGATCCCGACACCACCGCGGTCTCCGCCTCTGAAAGCTCCGACGGCTGGCTGGTGGAAATCCATTTCAGGGACCCGCCGGACGAAGCTGCGATCCGCAACCTGATCGACCGGATCGCCGGTCCCGGCGCCGCCGCGGCATTGTCATTCGCAACGATCACCACCACCGACTGGGTCCACAAAAGTCTTGAGGGTCTCAATCCGGTCGAAGCCGGGCGGTTCATCGTTCACGGCGCGCATGACCGTGCAAGAATTCCCGCGCATCGCATCGGGATCGAGATCGAGGCGGCGCTCGCTTTCGGCACCGGTCATCACGGCACCACGCGCGGATGCCTGCTGGCGCTCGACGCGATCGCGAAGCAACGGACGCCACGGCGCATTCTCGACGTCGGAACCGGCTCCGGCGTGCTCGCCATCGCCGCCGCAAGGCGGCTGCGCAAGAAGGTGCTGGCGAGCGACATCGATCCGCAGGCGGTCAATGCCGCGCGTCAGAATGCGCGGCTCAACCGCGCGGCGCCATGGATCGAAACGATTCATGCAACTGGCTTGACCGCGCGCCGCTTCCGCGAAGGCGCGCCCTTCGATCTCATCCTCGCCAACATCCTGCTGGCGCCGCTGCGGCGCCTGGCCCACCCGGCCGCGCGCCTGCTCGCGCCGGGCGGACATATCGTGCTGTCAGGCCTTTTGCCTGGAGACGCGGCGGCGGCCTTGTCGGCCTATGGCGCGCAGGGATTGCGGTTTCAGCGCCGCATCGCGCTCGAAGGCTGGGTGACGTTCGTGATGCGCCGGGCCTGAGATCGATACGGCAACGCCCCGGACGGATGTCCAGGGCGTTGAAAAACCGTCTAAACAGCCCGAGGACCGTATCAGTCGCGCGTGCGAACGAAAGGCAGCTGGTCTTCGTTCTTGTAGCCGATCTTGTTGCCGGCGAGTTCGAACTCGGCCGGAAGCAGATGGCTATGCAAGCGGATTTCGCGCATCGCCTGACGCATGCGCGCCTCGACAATTGCGTCCCAGAAGCGGGACCACAAGCCCGGCTTGTTGGCCGAGATTTTGGACATCTTCTTTTCGGCGGTCGCGCCGTGGGAACCGTAGGTAATTGCAGCCATGGTGTGTCTCCTTACTTTGAGAAGTTGGCGGACACTCCGGGTATTCCTCCTGACTTCTTGCAGTGCAACATAAGCCGATTCGAGCATTTCGAGCACGGGCAAGATCACATGGGAACCCTGCTAAACCAGCATGGTTGCTTCGTTTTTTGGTAACAAAGATGATGCAATTGGGTCATAAAATTTCGCTGGCGAGGATGCATCAACGCTATTTATTCCGCATCGCACAATTAGTGATCGATTGCCCGGGTTTGAGTCATGGCGTTGCTGCGTTTTGATGCCGTCCAGGCGCCTGTCGTGGCGGGGCAATCTTGTCGGTTTCCACTTCGCCGGATTGCACTCTAAATTGCGGATCGGATGTTCCAGGCCCAGTTCCAGACCTTCGACGACGCGCAGTCCGGCGCACAGACCGCAGCGCGGCTCGCGGCTCTGCGGACGGACCTCAAAGCCCGTGGATTGTCGGGATTCATCCTGCCGCGCGCCGACGCGCATCAGAACGAATATGTCCCGCCTTCGGAGGAGCGCCTCGCCTGGCTCACGGGTTTCACCGGTTCGGCCGGCTGCGCCATCGTGCTCGACGACCGGGCGGTGTTGTTCGTGGACGGACGCTACACCTTGCAGGCGCGCGAGCAGATCGACCCCGCCTTGTTCACGATCGCGCATCTCGTGGAAACGCCGCCGGATCAATGGATCGGCAAAACCTTAAGCGCCGGCATGACGCTCGGCTACGATCCCTGGCTGCACACCGCCGATAATGCCGAGAAGCTCGCCAAGGCTTGCGCGAGCGTGGGCGCTGCGCTGACGCCGGCGAAGTCCAACCCGGTGGACGCGATCTGGACCGATCGCCCGGCACCGCCTCTGGGCAAGGTCGTGCCGCACGATCTGCGTTTTGCCGGCGAAGACACACAGGGCAAGCTCGCGCGCATCCGTGAAAAAATCACCGAAACGCGCGCGGATGCGCTGGTGGTATCGGACCCGCATGCCGTGGCCTGGACTTTCAACATCCGCGGCTCGGATGTCGCACATACGCCGCTGCCGATCAGCGACGCGATCATTCCAAAGGACGGGCGTCCTTCGCTTTATATCGACGGCCGCAAGCTCGACAACGCGATGCGCCACCGCCTTGAGGAACTGGCGGATGTGCGCGAGCCATCCGAATTCGTCCGCGGGCTCGAGGCGCTGGGCAAAGCCCGGGCCAGCGTACGGCTCGACCAGGCGACCGCGGCCGACGCGCTGTCGCGGATCGTCGCGCAAGCGGGCGGCGCGCCGTCGCGCGGGCCGGATCCGATCACGGCCCTGAAGGCGCAGAAGAACGAAACCGAGATGGCGGGCGCGCGGGAAGCGCATCGCCGCGACGGTGCTGCCATGGCGCGCTTTCTCGCCTGGTTCGACCGCGAGGCAGGCAAGGGAAAACTCACCGAGATCGACGCGGTCGCGGCGCTGGAAAGTTTCCGGCGCGAAACCGGATTGCTGAAGGACGTCTCGTTTCCGACCATTTCAGGCGCGGGCCCGAACGGCGCCATCGTGCATTATCGCGTGACCCGCGGCAGCAACCGCGCCATCGCGCCGGGCGAATTGTTCCTGATCGATTCAGGCGCGCAATACGAGGACGGCACGACCGACATCACCCGCACCATCATCGTCGGCGAACCCTCCGCGGACATGCGGAGGCATTTCACGCTCGTGCTGCGCGGCCATATCGCGATTGCCAGCGCCGTCTTTCCCGAAGGCACGACCGGCGCGCAGCTCGATACTTTGGCGCGGCAATATCTGTGGCGGCAGGGGCTCGATTTCGATCACGGCACCGGCCACGGCGTCGGCAGCTATCTCTCCGTGCATGAGGGGCCGGCGCGGATTTCCAAGCTCGGCACAGCTGCGCTCAAGCGCGGCATGATCCTGTCCAACGAGCCCGGCTATTACAAAAACGGCGCCTACGGCATCCGCATCGAGAATCTGGTGCTGGTGACCGCCGGTCCCGAGGTCGCGGGCGGCGAACGCACGCTCAATACATTCGAGACGCTGACGCTCGCGCCCATCGACCGCCGGTTGATAGACCCCCGCTTGATGAGCTCGGACGACACAGCATGGCTCGATGGCTACCATGCGCGTGTTGCAGAGACGATCAGTCCGCTGGTCGATAAAGACACGCAAGGCTGGCTGCGTTCCGCGACCCGCCCGCTGATTTGAGTTCCATGGACGCACAAACACCAGTCACGCAAGCGCCCCCGCGCGCGCCGGCATCGCCTTACGCGCTGCTCGCGCTGCTGATGGCGATGACCGCGATCGGGCCGCTCACGCTCAATATCCTCGTGCCCGCGGTGCCCAATCTGGTCGCGACCATGGACGCCGACCTCGGCACGGTGCAGCTCACGATTTCGCTCTATCTGTTCGGGCTTGCCGTCTCGCAACTCGTGCTCGGCCCGCTCTCCGACCGCTTCGGGCGGCGGCCGGTGGTGATCGCCGGACTGACGCTCACCGCTCTTGCGAGCGTTCTCGCCATCGCGATGTCGAGCATCGGTGCGCTCATCGCCGCCCGTATTATCCAGGCGCTTGGCGCCTCGACCGGACTCGTGGTTGGACGCGCGATCATCCGCGATCTGTATGACCGCGAGCGCGCGGCTTCGATGATCGGCTGGGTGACGACCGTGATGGTGGTCGCGCCCATGGTGGCGCCGCTGATCGGCGGATTGCTCGACACGGCGTTCGGCTGGGAATCGATTTTCGTGTTCGTCGCGGTCATGAGCTTCGCCGTGCTGACCTGGGCATTCGCAGCGTTGCCGGAAACCCGGCCGGACCATGTCACCGGCGGCGGCGTCCGTTTCATCGCGGGCGAGACACGCAAATTGTTCGGCGACCGCAATTTCATTGGCTATGTTCTGGTCGCCTCGATCGCGACCGCGACCTTCTTTGCTTTTCTGGGCGGGGCGCCGCATCTCGTCATCGGCGTCATGGGCCGCTCGTCGGCGGAATACGGCGCATGGTTCGCGCTCACCGCCTTCGGCTACATGGTCGGAAACCTGATCGCGGCGCGGATGTCTCCGCGTTTCGGCGTGGACAACATGATCCGCGCCGGCGTCGGGCTGCAGATCCTCGGCGCGGCGGCGTCGATCGTGCTGGCGACCTTGTTTCCGCTCGGCGGACCGGAGACGGTGTTTCCCGCGCAATTCCTGCTGTCCTGCGGCAACGGCATTTTCCTGCCCAACGCCATCGCCGGCGCGATCAGCGTGCGTCCGCAGGCGGCCGGGACCGCCTCCGGCATCGTCGGTTTCGCCCAGATGGGTCTCGGTGCGGTCGCAGCGCAGACAATGAGTTATGTCATCACGCATTCGGCGAGCGCCCAGCCGATGGCGTGGACTATGTTCATTCTCGCCGGATTGGCGATGGTGCTGTTCATGGTGCTCGTGAAGCCGACGCCGACGCGTTAGGGTGCAACCCACTTCAGGTTGGATTGCACGCGCGAGCGGCGAACTCCGCTGGAACTCCCTCCCCTTGTGGGGGAGGATGGGGGTGGCGGTGGCGCGATCAAGACACTTCTCTCGACGACGACCCCCTCCGGCATGCGGTCGCTTACGCTCGGCGGGCGACCTCCCCACAAGGGGGGCAAGAAGAGGATTACCGCGCGATCAGCTTCACCCAGTCATCCTCGCTCAGCACCGTGACGCCGTGCTTCTGCGCATCCTTGAGCTTCGATCCGGCGCCTGGGCCCGCGACCACATAATCCGTCTTCGCCGACACCGAGCCAGCGACTTTCGCACCTAATCGCTCGGCCTGCGCCTTGGCCTCGTCGCGCGTCATCTTTTCCAGCGCGCCGGTGAACACCACGGTCTTGCCCGCGACCGGCGACGTGCTGCTCGCGACCTGCATCGGCTCGACCTCGATCTGGTCGAGCAGACGGTCGAGCGCCTCGCGATTGCGCCGTTCCTTGAAGAACTCGACGATGGCGTCGGCGACCACATCGCCGATGCCGCCGATGGCGTTGAGTTCCTGATAGGCTTCGCTCTCGTGGTCCTTGCCCGCGGCGGCGACGCCCTTGAGCAGCGCCTCGATCGAGCCATAATGCCGCGCGATCAATTTCGCGTTGGTTTCCCCAACATGGCGGATGCCGAGCGAATAGATCAGGCGATTGAGCGCGACTGATCGCCGCTGTTCGATGGCGTCGAACAGGTTCTTGACCGAGACCTCGCCGTAACCTTCGCGGTCGGCGAGCTTCTTGGATGCGCGTCTGTCGCGCGCGGGGAGCGTGAAGATGTCCGCCGGCTCCATGATGCTGCCGTCGGCATAGAGCGCTTCGACCTGCTTTTCGCCCAGGCCCTCGATATCGAAAGCATCGCGCGACACGAAATGCCGGATGCGCTCCACCGCCTGTGCGGCACAGATCAGCCCGCCGGTGCAGCGGCGCACGGCGTCCTCCTTGCCGGTGCGCGGATTGACTTCGCGCACGGCGTGGCTGCCGCAGACCGGGCATTTGTCGGGAAATCTGTAGGGCTTGGCGCTTTTGGGGCGTTTCTTCAGATCGACGGCGAGAACCTGCGGGATCACGTCGCCCGCGCGCTGGATGGTGACCGTATCGCCGACGCGAATATCGGCGCCGTCGCGGAGCGGCTCGCCCTTCGGGCCGATGCCCTTGATGAAATCCTCGTTGTGCAAGGTCGCGTTCTGTACCACCACGCCGCCGACCGTAACAGGCTCGAGCTTCGCCACCGGCGTGAGCGCGCCGGTGCGGCCGACCTGAATGTCGATATCCTTCACAATCGTGGCCGCCTTTTCGGCGGCAAATTTATGCGCGATGGCCCAGCGCGGCGAACGCGACACGAAGCCGAGGCGCTCCTGCCAGTCGAGACGGTCGAGCTTGTAGACCACGCCGTCGATATCGTAGCCGAGCTTCGCGCGCTTCTCCTCGATCGACTGATAGGCCGCGAGCATCTTGTCGACGGATTTGCAGGTCCGAAACAGCGGATTGACCGGAAACCCGATTTTTTCGAGCCATTGCATCATGCCGCTTTGCGTCTTTTCCGGCATCTCGCTCATCTCGCCCCAGGAATAAGCGAAGAATTTCAGTTTGCGCGAGGCGGTGATGGACGGATCCTTTTGGCGCAGAGAACCCGCGGCGGAATTGCGCGGATTGGCATAGACCGGCTCTTCCGATTCGACCTGCCGTTTGTTGAGCGCGGCGAAATCGGAATGCAGCATGTAGACTTCGCCGCGCACCTCGCAAATTGAAGGGATCGACCTTCCCTTCAGCGTCTGCGGGACATCGCCGAGTGTCCTGATATTGGCGGTGACGTCTTCACCTTCCTCGCCATCGCCGCGAGTCGCCGCCGTCACCAGTTTTCCGTCCTCATAGCGCAGCGACATCGACAGGCCGTCGATCTTGGGCTCGGCCGTGAAGACGAGCGTTTCCTCATCGGGCAATTTGAGAAAGCGGCGGATGCGAACGGCGAAATCGGTGACGTCCTCGTCCGCGAATGCGTTGTCGAGCGAGAGCATCGGCACAGCATGGCGGACTTTCTTGAACTTGCCGGTTGGCGCCGCGCCCACGGGGCGGTTCAAGAAAGTGCGCCATGCGGTCCGCATGCTGTCGCTCGACAATGCCTTTGCCGAGCAGGACGTCGTCGATTTCGTCGGCCGCATCCGCCGCTTCCTCAATCTCTCCGAAGACGAGCCGATTGCCTTCTCCGCCGAGCCGAAGATCGACGGCCTGTCGATGTCGCTGCGCTATGTCGATGGCGAACTGGTCACCGCGGCGACCCGCGGCGATGGCGAGGAGGGTGAGGACGTCACCGCCAACATCAGGACGCTCG
>CAMDXM010000141.1 GCA_945878025.1 Pseudorhodoplanes sinuspersici
ATATCCTGATTTGAATGAACGACGTCGGCGAGCGCTTCGACATCCGCGATCTTGAGATCGGTCTCGGCGGCCAATGTGATATGGGCTGCCCGCGAGACGATCAGGTGAGTTTCAATGTCGGTGTCGCGCAACAGCTCGAGAAGCCGATAGCCGTAGATCGCGCCGGACGCACCGGTGATGCCGACGATGAGCCGTTTGCCGGGTGCCCTCGAAGGCTTCTGCCGCTTCGTTTTCTGCAACATTGGTTCCGCTCGCTTCGCCTCAGGCATGCCCTCACGAATGGCAGGTGCCGCTGGTCCGGACGCAGAAGCCTCCGCGCCTGCCCTGTTGTCAAGCTTATATCACGGTTGCCGCGCAGGAGCGACATTTCGTCGACGCTTGCCAAACCAATTGACGCCAGGCCCTCTCGTTTGGCTGGAGGCAATTGTATTCGGAAGCTTCCGCCGGCGATCTTCCTATCAAATATCGAGGACGAGAACCCGGCTGCGTGAGCGCGAGCAGCAGATGGCGATCTTGTCATTAGCGGATTTTTCCGCCTCCGATTGCACATGATCGCGATGATCCGGAATGCCCTCGATCACGCTAGTCAAGCACGACCCGCAAATGCCCGACTGACAGGACGAACTCACAACGAACCCGGCATCCTCCAGGACATTCAGGATCGACTGGCCGGGCTCGATTTGAAACACGTGATTGCTGCGCCCGGCCACGACCGTGAAAGCGTCGCCGGTGAGATCTGGCTCCGCGTTGAAATACTCGACGTGGACGGAGGCGGCCGGCCAGTTCAGCTTCTTCGCGCAATCCGTGGCAAATTCGATGAAACCGGCCGGACCGCAGCAGTATATGTGGGTTCCAGGTTCAGGCGCACCGAGCACCGCCTCGAGGTCAAGCTTCTGCGCTTCGTCGCCATCGTCCAGATGTAACCGCACCCATCCGCCAAAGCGGGAAGACATAAGTTCGTCGATAAAGGCAGCCGACGTCCGCGTCCTGGCGCAATAGTGAAACTCAAACGGCTCGCCTATCGCGCTCAATCGATAGGCCATCGCCATCAGCGGCGTGACGCCGATCCCGCCGGCGAGCAAAACCGTGCGCGTGGCCGTCTCGTCCAGCCGGAAGTGATTGCGCGGAGAGCCGATGCGCAGCGACGCGCCTGGCGTCAGTCGGTCGTGCAGCGATATTGAGCCGCCGCGGGATTGTTCCTCCTTCAGGACACCGATCCGATACTGGTCAAGGTCGGCCGGGTCGCCGCAGAGCGAGTATTGGCGGATGAGGCCGGGCCTCACTTCAACGTCGACATGGGCGCCCGCTTCGAAGGGCGGTAACACGCCGCCCGCCGCGGGCGTCAAGATGAAGGATTTGATGCGTTCGGCCTCGATTGCGACGCCGGCGACCTTGACGTCGAGCCAGCGGGGACCCGCTGTTGCCGCGACCTTCGACTTTTCCATCGCCGGGGTCTTCCGCGTGCCGGCTTCAAAAGTCATGGGCAGCGTCGCAAAGGCGCAGATCGAATTGTTGAGGGCCACCGTCGGCGTGCCGCATGCGATGCGGGAGACGCGCGGCACCATCGCCCGCAGCAGGGATTCCATCTCCAGGCGCGCGAGGTGCATACCGACACAGGTGTGGATTCCATGACCGAAACCGACATGCGCGCTGCCTGTGCGGGTCACGTCGAATGTGTCGGGGTTCTCGAATTGCCGCTCATCGCGGTTAGCCGACGCATAGAGGATCATTGTGCGCGAGCCGGCGGGCAGCAACGCGCCGCCAAGGGTGAAGTCCCGCGTGACGAGGCGTGTGAACGACCGGATCGGCGTGCCAAGCCGAACCGCCTCATTCACCGCATTGGGAATGAGCGATGGGTCGGCGCGTAGCGCGTCCCATTGGTCGGAATGTTTGCTGAGCTGATAGAGAAGCTGTCCGGTCGCCGAGATGGTCGTATCGAGACTGGGGTTGGCATAGTCCCGGATGAGAAACGGGCAGAGCTCTTTCGCGACCTGGCCGGTTTCCGCCAACTCGTAGATTCGCGCTGTCCAACTGCCGGGCTTGAGCTGGCCGGGTTGGGCGCGGCTCTGGATATAGGCACGCATTTCCTTGATCGTCTCGATGCCCTGGCGCCCGCGCTCGTTCTGGATACCCAGGATGTCGAAAGCGGCCGCCGCCCACTTCAACATGTTCTCGCGGCCGTCTTCGGGAAGTCCGACAAGTTCGGTGACGACTGCTAACGGCAAATGCCGAGCAAGGTCGGCCATGCCTTCGAAGGTTCGCCGTTCGACAAGGTTGGCGATCAGCCGGTCGGCGGTTTCCTGGATGTGACCGCTGACGGCGGCGAGCGCGCCGGGCAGCAATGGCTCCGCCATCGCCTTGCGCATCACCGAATGAACCGGCGGGTCTGACGCGACCGTGTTGCCCTTCATGAACTGGCAGCCCGTCTCGTCGGCAGCAACGCCGCGGGCGGACGAGAAAATCTCAAAGTTTCGCAGCGCTTCGCGTACCTCTTTATACCGCGTGACTGCGTAATTGCCGTGCCGCGGCAGCCATACGATGGGGCCGAGTCGCCGCATCGCTTCATAATGCGGAAGCGGATCGACGATGAACGCGTCGCTGTAAAAATCCTCATCGTAGATCGGCACCGACGGTTCGGCGCCCGCGCAGAACCGAGGCGGCATGGCAACACCTTGTTTAACAATATTAAAATAGTTTAACATGGTGGCCCGTGACCGGCAAGGCTGCTGCAGGATCGTATGTTCATCCAGGCCGGATGATCTTCGGGGTAATTGAAATGACAAAGGCAGACGACTATCGCCGTGGCTTTA
The DNA here is from genome assembly GCA_945878025.1 of Pseudorhodoplanes sinuspersici. GTDB lineage: Bacteria > Pseudomonadota > Alphaproteobacteria > Rhizobiales > Xanthobacteraceae > Pseudorhodoplanes > Pseudorhodoplanes sinuspersici_B. The sequence continues at coordinate 2,811 of CAMDXM010000141.1, forward strand.
AAGGTGTCATCGGAACCAAGAGTGCCACGACGCCGAAAGCGTCTGTGCGAATTGCCGACGGCGACGATCGCAAAGGCATTCAATCGGTCGAATATGCCTTCCGGATATTGCAGGTCATGCAGGCGGCTGCGGGGCCATTGGCCATCAAGGACATCGCCGCCGCGCTCGACGAGCAGCCGAGCAAGATTCACCACTATCTGGTTAGTCTTTCGCGGGCAGGGGTGGTCGCGCAACGACAAGCCAGCGAACGCTATGTTCTCGGCGACGTCGCGCTGCAACTGGGGCTCGCGGCTTTGACGCTTTTGGACCCTTCGGAAATGGCGTTCGAGGCGGCGCAGGCTTTTCGCGACGCCACAGGGGAATCCACTTTCGTTTCTGTTTTCGGCAATCGCGGACCGACCATTGTGAGATATATGGAAGGGCGCCGGTCTCTCATCGTCGAGGTGCGCGCCGGCTTCGTCCTGCCGCTGCTGACGTCGGCGACCGGGCACGTTTATCTCTCCTGGCTCCCCGAAGAGCAGTGGCTGCCGGTCGCCCGGCTTGAGCGGCTGGCCTTGAAGAGCGCCGCCGCTTTCCATAAGGAAGCGCGCATTGCGGCAACAATCGAGGCGACGCGCGCCAACGGCGTTGGCTCTGTGATCGGCGGATTGCTGCCGCGCGTGTCAGCCCTGTCTGTCCCGATTTTCGACAGGGATGGGCGGGTCGTCATGACGCTGTCGACACTCGGCTGGACGGAGGAGTTTAACGCGGATCCGAAAGGAGCACTTGCGCTGGAACTCAAGAAGGCCGGCGCGCGGATCTCGACGTCGCTCGGAAGCCGGCCGTGACGATCGCGTCATTTGGATTTCTGCTCGCCGGTCATCGCGCTTGCGCCGAGACTTCGCGATAAGGCCTCGCCGGCCTCCTTGACCAGTTTGGTGTGAAGTCCGTCCGACTGCACGTCTACCTTCGAGCGCAGGCCAAGTACTGTCACCGCAGCGACCGTCTCACCCGCGTAGTCCTTTACCGGCGCCGAAATTGCGGCAAATCCGTCGATCATCAAGCTTTTGGAATATCCGACGCCGTCCGCACGGACCTGCTTTCGAATGGCGCTGATCCGCTGCTCCAAATTCTTCCGGCTGGAAGCCTCGCGTGCAAGAACCGGCGCGAGAACGAGATCCGGCAGCGATGCGACGAACACGTGCCCCGTCGCTGAATCCAGCAGCGGCAGGACGAACCCGACGCGGATCGCGACCGGCATGTCGGTCTGCCAATCGAGCTTGAGCGCAATCATCGGGCCGAGGTTGCCCCAGAGCGAGAGGAAAACCGAGAGTTCCGTTTCCTCCTGAAGCCGCTGCATCGGCTCGCGGGCAAGTTCGATGACATCCATGCCTCTGATCGCGGCGAGCCCGAGTTGCACGGCATAGGGTCCGAGGCCGTAGCGGGAGGTCGCGGCATCCTGGACGACCAGTCCAAGATTGACGAAACTGACCATGTAGAGGTGGGCCTTCGCCGCCGACATCTGGGCACATTCGGCGAGCCGTTTGAGCGAAAGCTTGGTGCCCGCCTTTTCGAGTTCGCGAATGAGTCGGAAACCGACCTCGATCGACTGGATGCGCCGCTGGTTGCGACGCTTGGGCTCGCCCTTCGGCTTTAACTCTTTAATCACGCTGCACTGCTCGCGGCCTTTGTGGCGTCATAGCTGAACAGCCACTCATAGCGCTCTCTTACTTTTTCGGGCTGCCATTCGCGCTCGATATAGGCCTCGGCCTTCGCCTGCTCGGCGAGATCGGGATTGTGAAATCTTTTGGCATTTGCCGCCGATCCGCGCATGACAGCGGCCGTTCTGGCGTGACGCAGTCGCTCATAGGATTTCAACGCGGTTTCGGCATCGTCGAAAGTTTCGAGGCAATCGGCGACGATGTATCCATCCTCGAGCGCCATGACGGCGCCTTGGGCAAGAAAGGGCAGGGTGGCGTGACAGGCATCGCCCAGCAAGGTTGTGCGTCCAGCGGACCAGCTTTCCATGGGCTCGCGCGTCATCAGCGGCCACTTGAAAGGCCTGGAGATATTCCGAATCATCGTATGAATGTCATTATGCCAGTTCTTGAAATCTGCCGCGCACTCTTCGCGTGTACCCTCAGAGCTCCAGGATTCCTCCATCACATCGTCGCGCTCGACGATACCGACGAAGTTCACCATCGTTCCCTGCCGGAGACGATACTGGATGACGTGGCGGCCGGGGCCTACCCAGTTGACGCCGACCGGCTGGAGCAGATGCTGCGGCAGCGCCGCGGCTGGGATCACGCCTCGCCAAGCCATCAGACCTGTGACGGACGGTCTGTCCTTTCCGAACAAGGCCTGCCGAATGGTCGAGTGAATCCCGTCGGCACCGATGAGAACGTCGCCGCTGGCGCTTTCGCCATTTTGGAACCGTATCGTCGCGCCGGATGAATTCTGGTGTACGTCGATTACTTTATGGCCAAGGCGGATGGCCTGAGGGGCCGCCTGCAAAACCGCGTCGAGCAGGAGGCCGATCAGGTCCGAACGATGAAACATCAAATAGGGGAAGCCGTAGCGCGAGACCGATTCTGAACTCAGGTCGAACAGCTTCCATGTCTTGCCGGTGCTCCAAAGGCGAACCACTTTGCCCTCCGGCTCCCAGGCAACGCGACGCACAGCGTCACCGAGGCCAAGAGCGTGTAGAACGCGGGTGCCGTTGGAACTGATTTGAACTCCGGCGCCCACTTCTCCGATGGCGTTGGCCTGTTCATAGATCTCGACGTCGAAGCCGCGCCGGATCAGCGCCAGGCCCGCCGTCAGTCCGCCAATTCCGGCACCGGAGATGAGAACTTTTCGCCGTGCGCTCATGCTCACATCGCATCCATATGATTCAACATAGACAAATTCAATTATATAAAAACGAATAAAAGTCAATCGTCGCGCGATGATGCACCTGGCCCAATGAAAAGTGTCGGCCGCTCCTCGTCGCCGTCTCTCCGTCTTTAGCTATCCTCACAAATGCGTGGCGCCCCCGTCCACGGCGATCGATTGTCCGGTGATGAATCCGCTGGCGCTGGAAGCGAGATACAGGGCGACATCGGCGATATCGTCGGCAACGCCTGGCCGTTTGATGCACTGACGATCGAGGATCGTGTTCCAAACCGCGTCGGTCGCTCCGTCGGCTTCGATCTCGGTCTTCGTCAAGCCAGGGACGATGGTGTTGACGTTGATGCCGAAGGGGCCGAGTTCGCGCGCCATTGCCCGCGTCATGCCGATGATCGCGGCCTTCGACGTTACGTAATGCATAAAATTGGGGCGACCCATTGTCACGGTTCCGGACGAAACATTGATGATCCGGCCCCATCCGGCCTTTCGCATGATCGGTGCAACGCCCCGAGCGCACAAGAAGCTTCCGGTCACATTTGTACGCATGACCGCGTCCCATTCCTCAAGCGGCAGTTCGTCGAAGGTGGCGCGGGTCATTCGCGAGTAGATCGCTGCATTATTGACAAGAATATCGATACGGCCAAACGCAGTCATGGACTTGTCGATCATAGACTGCACCGACGCTGCGCTTGTCACATCACTGCTTACCGCGAGCGCCTGGTGTCCTTTGGCGACTATCTCGGTGCAAACATTTTGCCCGCTCTCCGCATTCAATTCAGCAATGACAACCGACGCGCCCGCTTCAGCGAATCGATGCGCGTAGACCCGGCCTATGCCCTGGCCGGCGCCGGTGATGATGGCGACCCGGCCTGACAAATCGGTGCGGTGATCGTCGCTCGTCGGCAATGCTGGGTTGCGCATCTCAATGACTTTCTCTGCTTGCCGTGAGAGGGACGGCGACCTCTGGTCGCTATTGTATAATCTAATTTTACAATATACAATTTGCGCCTTAAGAGGCTGCCGTGGCGGTACAGCCCAGACGCATGCGCGCAAAGCCGGTTTCCCGGCCAGTGGGAGAGAAAAGATGGTTGTCCGATCGACAGCGGCGCGCGTCGCCGAAACTGCCCCTGCGGATTTTCGCTTGCGCAGCTTCGTCGAGCGTCTGGTGTCTCTCGGCGAGGTCGACATCGTCGACGACAACGTCGATCTGGTGGATGTCGCGGCCAGGCTCGACGGAAATCCGAAAGCCGTGCTGTTCAGGTCCGTCGGACCTGAGAAATCGCAGTTGGTCGGGAATGTCGTCGGCAGCCGGGCGCGCCTGGCGGCGGGGTTTGGCGTGAGCGAGAAAGATCTTCTTGCCGAAGTACTGCGGCGCTTGGAGCGGCCGATCGACCCGGTCGAAGTCGCCCAGGCGGATGCGCCGGTACAGGAAGTGGTGCTGACGGGCGACGACGCCGATTTTACCAAGCTTCCCATACACCTCCAGCATGCGCTCGACGGCGGCCCGTACATCTCCGCCAGCATCGATATTTCGCAGAATGTCGGCGGCAGCCACCGCAACGTCGGATATCGCCGGTTGATGATGCGGGGCCGTAAGGAAGCCGGCATCGATCTGATTGCGCCGAGCGACATGCGCGTCGGTTACGCCGCCTATGTCGAGCAGAAGAAGCAGATGCCGGTCGCCTTCGTGATAGGCTCCCATCCGGCCGATAGTGTAGCGGCTGTCATGATGGCGCCGGTGGCTGACGAAATATCTTTGATGGGCGCGCTGCGCGGCTCCGCGGTGCCCCTTGTGAAGTGTCGAACCAACGATCTCATGGTTCCTGCCGACGCGGAGTACATTCTCGAAGGTTATATCGACGAGAAGGGCTGGTACGAGCCGGAAGGTCCGTACGGCGAGTACCTTGGCTATTACGGCCACATGAAGACAAATCCGGTCTTTCACTTGACCGCCATAACCATGCGCCGCGACGCGCTGTTCCAGACGGCGACCATCAGCGGCCGCGCCCTCGAGCGCACTGACACGGCGCAGCTTTGCGCGCTGCGTACGGAAGTCACGGCATGGGCTGCGCTGCTGACCGCGATCCGCGAGCCCGTTGCGGCCTATTGCCCGGCTTCGACCGGCGGCATGTTCAACTTGCGCGTTTCGATGCGGTCCCGCTATCCGGGGGAAGCTCGCAACGCCATCGCAAGCGTTTTTGCCTCCAGGGCGGATGTGAAGAACGTCTTTATCGTTGACGACGACATCGATGTATTCTCCGATGCGCAGGTCGAATGGGCATTGGCAACCCGATTCCAGGCGGATCGCGATCTCGTCGTAGGCTCGGGTTTGCGAACGATACCGTTGGATCCGTCGCTTCTCGGCTCGCGCATCGGCTCGAAGTGCGGCTTCGATCTGACATTCCCGCTGGATTGGCGGGGCAAGCCTGAGTTCTCGGTTCCCACGGCTCCGAGCCTGCAAGTCGTGCCGTCGTCCACCGTGAGCGAAGCGTTGCGCTCGGGTCCGAAATTTTTCCGGGAACTGGTTGAAGCTACCGGCAGTCGAGATGGACGAGACACGGCTGTGGCCCTCGATGAGGTGCGGAAGACAGGAGGTCTCAAACGGACGACGGAGGGACGATACTTTCTTTAAGCACTCGTCCGCGGAAAAACTGCTGTGCTGATAAATAGACAACAAGACTTCGACAACAAAGCTGAGGGAAGGAAACAAAATGAAGACCGCGAATCTGACCGCAATGCTGTCGGCTGCCACGCTTGCTTTTTTGCACGCCGCGTCCGCCACCGCGCAAACAAGTGACAAATGGATCATCGCCGAGGTTGCCCCGCTGTCGGGTCCCGCCGCGACGGTGGGTGCGCAGTTGAATAAGGTCGCCCGCCTGTGGGCCGAGGAAGTGAACGCCCGTGGTGGCATCAAGGGCAAGAAGGTCGAACTGATCACGTGCAACGACGAAGGCAAGCCGGAGAAGGCTGTCGCCTGCGTGCGCGACGCCTTGCGTCAAGACGCCGTGATGTTCTTTGCGCACAGCCTGACCGCCAGCACCCGGGCGATGCAGTCGGCCCTCACCAACGGTCCTTTGATGATCGTGGCTTCGCCGAATATCGTTCCGGCGCCGGACACATTCACATTCCAGGTCAGCCCTAGCGATCACCATATCACCGTTGCCATCGCCGACTACGTGCAGGCGAACAAACTCAAGGGCCTGGGCATGATCGCTGCGACCGACGCGAGCGGCGAGGTTGGCGTCGAGAGTGCCCAAAAGGTGTTCGCCGAGCGCAAGCTAGACCTAAAGCTGCGCCGCATCGATCTGAAGGCGAACGACTCTTCCGTACAGCTTGCCTCCGTGGCAGGCCCGGATGTCGATCTCGTGTATTCGTCATACTCCGGCGGCGGCGCTGCTACTGTGGTGAAGTCGTTCACCAATCTCGGCCTGACGCAGCCGCTTGTCGTCAGCTACGCGAATTTGAGCGCGGCTTTTATCGAGGTGGTGAAGGACGTGATGCCGAAGCGTCTGCTTGGCACAGCCATCAAATCGCTTGTGCCTGATACAATGGGCGACGCCGCCACCGCGAAGCGCGCAAAGGAATTCATGGCCGCCTACGAGAAGAAGTACGGTGAGCGGTCGGATATGATCAATTTGCTGGGCAAGATGGATGTCGATGTCGCGGAAGCCGTTCTGACCAACGTGGCGAATCCAGCGGACAATCAAGCTGTCAAGAAGTTCCTGGAATCCACGCCGATCGAAAGCGTCCAACACCTCAAGTTCAGCCCGAATAGCCACGTCGGTCTGACCGAAAAGGACGTCGTCATCGTCGAATACAAGAACGGCGGTTGGGTCCGCGCTGCGCCCGTCGGCGCGCGCTAACTCTTCAGCGAACACTAAATCCGGGCAGGGACGATGAACGCGCTCTCACAGACCATCATTAGCGGCCTGTTTGGCGGCGCGGTTTATGCCCTGCTCGGAATCGGGCTGGTCCTGGTATACCGGACTTCGCATGTGCTCAATCTTGCCCATGGCGAATCATATGCCGTCGCCGGAATCACGGCGGCGGCGGCGACGTCGCACGGCCTGCCGCTAGTTTGGTCGATCGTGCTGGCTCTGGTCCTGTCAAGCTTGCTTTCGATGGCCCTTTACCGCGTGGTTCTGGGGCCGCGCGGCCATTGGCCGATGTCGACATTGGTCCTCATCACGCTCGGCGCGGCGTTTCTCGTACGAGGAGTTTTGAACGCGGCGATCGGGCCGGATCCGGTTTCTTTTGCGCCGCTGTTCCGAGGGCCGCCCTTGCGGATTCTTGGCGGTATCATCCCGCTGCAGGGGTTGATGCTGATCATCTTTGGCTTCGTGCTCTCGCTTGGCGCGGCGATGTTTCTGCAGCATTCGCGGCTCGGCAAGCAGTTGCTGGCAACCGCTGAAAATCCGCGCGCCGCCCAGCTTCTTGGCATCAACGTTGAGCGCGCGAGATTGATCGCCTTTGGCTTGAGCGGATTGTTAGCTGGCGCGGCCGCGGTTCTGTTGGTGCCTTTGGTGTCGGTTGATTACCAAGCGGGACTGTCGATGACGTTGCGCGGGTTTGTCGCGGCGGCGATTGGCGGAATGATGCCGACGCGTGTCGTCGTCTCCGGATTTCTGCTCGGCATCTTCGAGGCGGCGATCGGTTCCTATCTTGGTGCTCTTTATCAGGACCCGGTGATGTTTGGCATTCTCATTGTTGTGGCAGTTTGGCAGAGCCGGATGATCCGCTTTGGCGGCGCGAGGCGGGCATGAATTTCGTCACGACATGGATAATTGCCGGGGCCGCGACGCTTCTCGCGATCGCGTCGCCATATTTGGGAATCGCTGACTGGACGCCGGGGCTCGCCACCGTTTCGGCATTTGTTGCCGTCAGTCTAATGGGCCTCAATCTTGTTTTCGGTTACTGTGGCATGCTGGTCCTTGGTCAGGCCGCTTTCGCGGCGATCGCTGCCTATGCCTGCTTCATGATTTTCAACGCGGGAGCGCCGATTTTTGTCGGTGCCCTGGTCGGTCTTGGCCTCGCCGTGGTCGCCGCGCGCTTGCTCGCGACGGTTTTCATCAGACTTCCCGGAATTTATCT
>CAMDXM010000142.1 GCA_945878025.1 Pseudorhodoplanes sinuspersici
AGCGCAAGGCTTGCTCGGCCAAAGCCAAGCAACAGAAACTCCACTTCAAGAAGCGCCGCGACTTCATGAAAGACTGCATGGCGGCATAGTCCGCAATACGCAAAAACCCCGGCCTTGCGGCCGGGGCCGCCGGAACCGCGAAGTGAAGATGGGACGATTGGCGCTCCGCGACACCGGCATGCAAGCAACGCGGCAAACCATACCGGCGTTCCAGCCGGTAAACAAAAACCTCAGGGGTTGAACCCTGAGGTTTTGGGCGATCGGTCGATCGCCTTCTGGATCATGAGAGCCTATAAATGCCACGTCGCAGCCCGGTAACGCGCGACGCTTCAACAGGTTCCCGATCCTTCACCGGCTTCCGACGCTTTTGGCCCAGGCGACGGCCTGTTCCAGCCGGTCATTGCCCCAGAACAATTCGCCGTTCACAATTGTAGCCGGCGCGCCGAAAATGCCGAGCTGCTGCGCTTCCTCGGTCTGCTCGCGCAGGCGCGTCTTGATGGCGTCGGATTGGGTGCGGTCGAAGACCGGTTTCGGATCGACATTCATCCGCACGAGAATGTCCCGGATCACCGCCGGATCGGCGATCGGGCGGTCTTCGGCAAATTGCGCCTGATAAACGGCCCGTATGAATGCCTCGCCCCAGTCCTCGTCGAGACCGACAAGGGCGACGCGCGCGGCGACCAGGCCCGATTGCGGAAATACACCCGGCTTGCAGAACGGGATGCCGAGATCGGCGCAGATGCGCTCGAGATCGCGCCACATGTAGCGGCCTTTCGCCTCATAGATATTGAAAGGCGAATTGTCCCAGCCCTGGGCCTTGAAAATAGGTCCGAGCAGAAATGGCCGCCAATGGACCGCGACGCCGGCTTTGTCCGCCAGCGCACGGATGCGCATCGCGGCGGGATAGGAATAGGTCGATGCGAATTCGAACCAGAAATCGAGCGAGGGGGCTGGCATGGGAACTGGCATGGGTGGGGCTTCTAACGCGGTCGTGATTTGATGTGACAGCCTATAGGCTCGACGGAGTTCCGGCGACGGTCCATCATCGATGATGGGGGCTGCAACAACGGAAGACCTGAGGGAGGCCTCCATGCGTCGCATTCTCGTTGCCGGTGTTTTCGTTTTCGCCGCTATGGCGCAAATGGGCGGGACAGCGCAGGCGCGCGAATATCCCTGGTGCGCCCGCTACGACTGGACCACGTCCAATTGCGGTTTCGTCAGCTTGAATCAATGCCTTGCCACGGTCAGCGGGATCGGCGGCCGTTGCGAGCCCAATCCGCGCTTTGCCTATGGCGAGCCGCGCCGGAAAAGAATCCCCCGGTACTGACGCCCTGCCTGGCATCGCAAGTTTGCCGCCGTCGACGGGCCTGAAAGGCGCCGTGCGAAAACCAAAACGCGCGTCACGCGGCGGCGCGGCGTTATTCACAGTCATAAATCCGGCATCGGTCTGAAACATAACCGATAAGAAAGTGTCGCGTTGGCCAACGAATATGCGCCCCGGGTGGTGGGGATTGCGTCGTGGCCATTGTCGGTCTCTGTTTGATCATCGGCGCGGGCGTGCTGGTTGGCGGCGTATTCGCGATCGAACCGTCCTTCGATCTGCAGGTTGCGCGGTATTTTACCAGGCAGGACGTCAAAGACTTTCTGGCCGAGGCGCATCCGTTCCTCGACGCACTTCGGTTTTTCAATTTTCAGCTCACAATATTGCTGCTTTTTCTCTCGTTCGGCGCGATTGCCGCAAAAATGCTGCGGCCCAGTATGGCCATGGTGCTGCCGGCCCGGATCAGCATTTTCGTGATTTTGGTTTTTGCACTCGGGCCCGGCCTGCTGGTGAACGGCCTGTTGAAGGAATTCTGGTCGCGCCCGCGTCCGCGAGCGCTGTTCGAATTCGGCGGCAGCCATCACTTCATGGCCTGGTGGGATCCAGGCGGCACGTGCATCAAGAATTGCTCTTTCGTCTCGGGCGAAGCGTCGTCCGCATTCGCGGTTCTGGCGCTGGCCGCGCTCGCGCCCTCGCCATTGCGCTATTTGTCGATCGGATTGGCGATAGCCTACGGCGCCAGCGTCAGTTTCATACGGGTCGCGGTCGGCGCTCACTTCTTGAGCGATGTGCTGTTTGCTGGCATATTCACAGCCCTTGTGGTGTGGTTGCTGCACAGCCTGTTTTGGCGATGGAAACGAACCACGATGTCGGAGCAGGCGGGGACACGAATGATCGGCGGCGCAGCGCAGAATCTGACCGCGATCCTTGCCGCCGCGATTGCGGGCTTGAAGGTTCTTATGCGCAATTCGACAGTCTGGAAATCATGGAAGCCCGCGCGCCCATTGGCGGCGGCCGAGGTCGTCGGCCCGGCGGGTTCTTCGCACCGGCAATAAATCGTAATGCCAAATTCGTTGCGTCGGTCTTTTTCCGTTCCCGGTTTCGGTCTTTGCGCGCTGATCGTCGCGGGCCTGACCTTGATCCGGCTGATCGGCCTTCGCTATTCGGTCACCGATCTTTATTTCGACGAATCGCAATATTGGGTCTGGTCGCGCGAATTCGCATTTGGATATTTTTCCAAGCCTCCGCTCTTGGCCTGGACCATCGCAATCGCGGAAGGAATCTGCGGAAGCGGCGAGGCTTGCATCCGCTCGCCGTCGCCGGTCATGCACGCTGGAACAGCGCTACTCGTCTTTGGCATCGCGCGTGAGCTTTACGGCGAGCGGGTCGCATTCTGGTCCTCGCTGGTGATCGCATTCGGCACCGGGGTCGTATTCTCCTCGCGCATCATTTCGACTGACGTGCCGTTTATTTTCCTGTGGTCGCTCGCTCTTTTGGCCTATCTGAAACTGCTGCGCGGACCGAATCTTGTCTGGAGCCTCGTTCTCGGCCTCGCGATCGGGTTCGGGCTGCTTGCGAAATACGCGATGGTGTATTTTCTTCTCTGCATGGCGCTGGCCGCCGTGTTCGACGAGCGGGCCCGAAGCCTCGTGAAGCGGCGCGCCACATGGCTCGCGCTGGCATTGTCGGCGCTCATCCTCGCGCCGAACATCGCCTGGAATATTTCGAACGGGTTTGCGACCTACCGGCATACAGCGACGAATGTCGGCGGCGCCGGCTTCCGGTTCAGCGTGAAGGGTTTTCTCGCTTTCTTTTTTTCGCAATTCGCGGTCGCGGGCCCGATCGTGTTTGGCGGTTTTCTGGCCGCCATGGCGCGGGTCAGGAAACTGTCCTTGAATGCAAACGATATCTTGCTGCTGCTGTTCTCACTTCCGATCGTCGCGCTGGTGATGACCGCTGCCTTTGTCAGCAACGCCTATCCGAACTGGATGGCGCCGGCATTGATCGCGATGACGATCCTCGTCACCGCCTTGCTGGTCAGGGAGAACCGCCTGTCCTGGATAGCCGCCAGCATCGCGATCGGCGCGTTTGCACAGCTTGTGCTTCTCGTTGCGGATGCGAATGCCGACCGGTTGACGCTCACCGGTCTGAAGAAGCCGGATATCTATGAGCGGACGATGGGATGGCGTCTGCTGGGTGAAAAAGTATCGGCGCTATCGCAGCAGAGCGGAGCGAAATCGGTAGCCGGGGAGCGCCGGTATGACGTGCCGTCACTCATTTATTATTTGCGCGATCGGCCCTGGCCGGTTTTCACCTGGAAAGCCGGCATCGCGCCCAGGGACCATTTCGAGCTGAAATTTCCGCTCACCGGCGGCGCGCCCGAACCAGTGCTGCTGATCACGACCTGCCCGTTCGAGCCGCGGCTGAAACGGCAATTTGGAACAGTCGAGCCGCTCGGATCTTTCTCGGTCAAAACCGGCCCCACGACGGCGCCCGTCTACCATGCGTTCAAGCTGACCGGGCTGCCGCGGGAGCTCGCCCCGGCGCCCGCTTGCAATTGACCGGAGGATTTGCCGAGACCGCCATCCCCCGCTAAGAGTTCGCGGCCTTCCGGAGGCGCGCGCCGCCGGCATGTCGGGCGCAGCAGGGCGGGAGCTAAATGACTGGAAATGCAAGAAAAAATCAGGTGAAAAAGGTCGTTCTGGCCTATTCCGGCGGCCTCGATACCTCGATCATTCTGAAATGGCTGCAATCGACCTATGGCTGCGAGGTGGTCACCTTCACCGCCGATCTCGGTCAGGGCGAAGAACTCGAGCCGGCGCGCAAGAAGGCGATCCTGCTCGGCATCAAGCCGGAAAACATTTTCATCGAGGACCTGCGCGAGGAATTCGTCCGCGATTACGTGTTCCCGATGTTTCGCGCCAATACGGTCTACGAAGGGCAATATCTGCTCGGCACCTCGATCGCGCGTCCGCTGATCGCCAAGAAGCAGATCGAGATCGCCGAGAAAGTCGGCGCCGATGCCGTCGCCCATGGCGCGACCGGTAAAGGCAACGACCAGGTCCGCTTCGAGCTGACTTACTATGCGCTCAAGCCCGACGTGACCGTGATCGCGCCGTGGCGGGAATGGGACCTGACCTCGCGTACCCGGCTGATCGAATTCGCCGAACAGCACCAGATTCCGATCGCCAAGGACAAGCGCGGCGACGCGCCATTCTCGGTCGACGCCAATCTTCTGCACGCCTCATCCGAAGGCAAGGTGCTGGAAGATCCGAGCGTCGAAGTGCCCGATTACGTTTATTCGCGCACCGGCGATCCTGAAAGCGCCCCCGACAAGCCGCAAACGATCACCGTCGATTTCGAGAAGGGCGATGCCGTCGCCGTCGACGGAAAGACGATGTCACCCGCGACCTTGCTGAAGGCGCTCAACGAGCTCGGCAAGCTGCATGGCGTCGGCCGGCTCGATCTCGTGGAAAACCGCTTCGTCGGCATGAAATCGCGCGGAATGTACGAGACGCCGGGCGGCACGATTTTGCTGGCCGCGCATCGCGGTATTGAGTCCATCACGCTCGATCGCGGCGCGGCGCATCTCAAAGATGAGCTGATGCCGAAATATGCCGAGCTGATCTATAACGGCTTCTGGTTCACGCCCGAGCGCGAAATGCTGCAATCAGCGATCGACAAGAGCCAGGAATTCGTCAGCGGACGCGTGACGCTGAAACTCTACAAGGGCAGCGTTTTCGTGATCGGCCGCGAGAGCAAATACTCGCTCTATGACCAGGAGCTTGTGACCTTCGAGGAAGGCGCGGTGGCCTACGACCATCGCGATGCCGAAGGCTTCATCAAGCTCAACGCGTTGCGGCTGCGCACGCTCGGGCAGCGGAGGAAGAAGCTCAAACTGTAAGGCCGCTTCCGCCGCATGGCTCAGACGGACGCGTGACAGACCGCTTCGATATTGTGCCCGTCGGGGTCGAGCACGAAGGCGCCATAATAGTTTGGATGATAATGTGCGCGAATTCCCGGTGCGCCGTTATCCTTTGCACCCGCCGCGAGAGCCGCCTCGTAGAACGCGTCAACGGTCGGACGATCCTTCGCGACGATGGCGATATGGACCGGACGGTCAAGCGCGCCTTCGCCGCCGATCCAGAAATCCGGCTTGCCGCCGGTACCGAAGCCGGCGGCGGGAAAGCCTTTTTCGGTTTCCTGCTCGACTTCCATAACCAGGGCATATCCGAGCGGCGCGAGCGCTTTCAGGTAAAAGGCTTTTGCGCGGGCGTAATCGGAAACCGGAAATCCGATGTGATCGATCATGGACGCCTTCCCGTGATGATGAAAAAGAAATGGCCGGAACAAATCCGGCCATCACGATGTCGAAGGATTATGACAATGTTTGGCGACTAAACCTGCCGCTCGACCATCTTCTTCTTGATCTCGGCGATCGCCTTCGCGGGATTGAGGCCCTTCGGGCAGGCCTTCGTGCAATTCATGATGGTGTGGCAGCGATAGAGCCGGAATGGGTCTTCGAGATTGTCGAGCCGCTCGCCGGTGCCCTCATCGCGAGAATCCACGATCCAGCGCTGCGCCTGCAACAAGGCGGCCGGTCCGAGATATCGGTCCGAATTCCACCAATAGCTGGGGCAAGATGTCGAACAGCAGGCGCACAGAATGCACTCGTAAAGTCCGTCGAGCTTTTCGCGATCCTGATGGCTCTGCTTCCATTCCTTCTGCGGCACCGGCGTCTTGGTCTTCAGCCAGGGTTCGATCGAAGCGTATTGCGCGTAGAAATTCGTCAGGTCCGGGATCAGGTCTTTCACCACCGGCATATGCGGCAGCGGATAGATGCGCACGGCCTCGCTCTTCACCTCGTCCATCGTGCGCGTGCAGGCAAGTGTATTGACCCCGTCGATATTCATCGCGCACGAGCCGCACACGCCTTCGCGGCAGGAGCGGCGGAAGGTCAGCGTCGGGTCGATATAGGATTTGATCCAGATCAGCGCGTCGAGCAGCATCGGGCCGCTCTCGTCGAGATCGACATAGTAGATGTCGACCCGCGGATTTTTTCCGTCATCCGGGTTCCACCGGTAAATACGAAACTCGCGCTCGCGTTTGGCGCCCTTGTGACGCGGCCAGACTTTGCCTTGCGTGACTTTCGAATTCTTCGGAAGCGTCAGTTCGACCATGACTTATCCTTGCGTTTCCGCTTCTTGTTTCGGCATCAACAGGCAGACGGCGCGGCAGACGATCCACCGCGCGAGATAGCAAACGATCGTCGCCGCCATCAGCGCGATGACGCCGCCGGCGAGATAGACGACGTAGCGGGCGTTGCTGAAGGTGAGAGTACCCGTGCTCATGGCCGCATCGAGCGCTTCCTTGACGTAAGGAAGGTCGCTGATTGGCGTGGCGCCAGCCTGCGCGCCGTGCAGCGCGACGATCCCGGCATGGATCAGTCCGACGAAAAGCCCGGTCACGACGGATGTTGAAAAATTCCGGCTGCACAATCCGAGGACGACAGCAAATCCCGCGAACAACAGGTTGATGAAGGTGAGAATATCGCTCATGGCCGATCTCCATCCTGGTTCCGCATGCATTCGGCGCACCTTGGCGCGGCTTGCGTCATTCTATGCATATTGCGGACCAGCGAAAGTTCCCTCGGATCTGCCCGGTCAGTAAACACGGGCTTTCGGTTCGATGTAGGCGATGTCGTTGGTCATGGTGTAGGCGTGCACCGGACGATAATCGATCGCGACTTTGCCGGTCTTCGAATCGAGCCAGGCGAGCGTGTGCTTCATCCAGTTCTTGTCGTCGCGGTCCGGATAATCCTCGCGCGCATGCGAGCCGCGGCTTTCGGTGCGGTTACGGGCGGAATCGAGGGTGACGACCGCCTGTGCGATCAGGTTGTCGAGTTCCATGGTCTCGATCAGATCGGAATTCCATGTCAGCGAGCGGTCGGTGACATGAATATCTGGCATCCCGTCATAGACGCCGTGAATGAGCTTGTGGCCCTCGTCCAGCGTCTCGCTGGTGCGGAACACCGCGCAATGGTTCTGCATCACTTTCTGCATGGTGAGCCGCAATTGCGCGGTCGGCGTGCCGCCGCTCGCGTGACGGAAATGATCGAGCCGCGACAGCGACAGATCGGCGGAATCCGCCGGCAATTCCGGCTGCTTGTCGCCGCTTTGCATGATTTCGGCGCAACGGATCGCGGCCGCGCGGCCGAACACAACGAGATCGATCAGCGAATTCGAGCCGAGCCGGTTGGCGCCATGCACTGACACGCAGGCTGCTTCTCCGATCGCCATCAGGCCGGGAACGACGCTGTCGGGATCGCCGTCTTTCTTGGTCAGCACTTCGCCGTGGAAATTCGTTGCGATGCCGCCCATGTTGTAATGCACGGTCGGCAACACCGGGATTGGCTCTTTCGTCAGATCGACGCCCGCGAAAATGCGCGCGGATTCGGAAATGCCCGGCAGCCGTTCGGCAAGCACCTTGGGATCGAGATGATCGAGGTGCAGATAGATGTGGTCCTTGTTTTTCCCGACGCCGCGGCCTTCGCGGATTTCGACCGTCATCGAGCGCGAGACGACGTCGCGCGAGGCGAGATCCTTGGCCGAGGGCGCATAGCGCTCCATGAAGCGCTCGCCTTCCGAATTGACGAGATAGCCGCCTTCGCCGCGTGCGCCTTCGGTGATCAGGCAACCGGCGCCGTAAATGCCGGTCGGATGGAATTGCACGAATTCCATGTCCTGCAGCGGCAGGCCGGCGCGCAAAACCATCGCGTTACCATCGCCGGTGCAGGTATGCGCCGAGGTCGCCGAGAAATAGGCGCGGCCGTATCCGCCGGTCGCGAGCACGGTCGTTTTCGCGCGGAACCGGTGTATCGATCCGTCGTCGAGCTTGATCGCGATCACGCCGCGGCAGCGGCCCTCATCGTCCATGATCAGGTCGATGGCGAAGAACTCGATGAAGAATTCCGCCGCATGGCGCAGCGACTGCGAATAGAGCGTGTGCAGCATGGCATGCCCGGTGCGGTCGGCGGCGGCGCAGGTGCGCTGCGCGATGCCCTTGCCGTAATTGGTGGTCATGCCGCCGAACGGGCGCTGATAGATCTTGCCGTCCTCGGTGCGCGAGAACGGCACGCCCCAATGCTCGAGTTCGTAAACCGCGTCGGGCGCGTTGCGCACCAGATACTCGATGGCGTCCTGGTCGCCGAGCCAGTCCGACCCTTTCACCGTGTCGTACATGTGAAAGCGCCAGTCGTCCTCGCCCATATTGCCGAGTGCGGCGGCGATGCCGCCCTGCGCCGCGACGGTATGCGAGCGCGTCGGAAACACCTTGGTGATGCAGGCGGTCTTCAGTCCCGCTTCCGCACAGCCGACCACCGCGCGCAACCCCGAACCGCCGGCGCCGACGACCACGACGTCAAAGGTGTGATCCTCGATCGGATAGGCCTTGCCATTGACCTTTGGCATGCCGGCTCCGCCTTTTCCGTTCGCGGCCATCGTCAGACTCCGAAGGAGATTTGCAGAATGGCGTAGACGCACGCCAGCGCGACGGTGATGCAGAAGAACGTGTTGCCCATCAGCAGCAGGATTTTCGGCAACTCGTCGTGCACATAATCCTCGATGACGACCTGCATGCCGAGCCACATGTGATAGACGGTCGTGCCGATGAAGAGCAGCATGGTGATCGCGATCAGCGGCGAGCCGAGAATTTGCAAGGCGGCGGCGTGATTGCGGCCGAGCATCGCGATCGCAATGAAAACGAAGGCGATGCTGAGCGGAATCAGCGCCACCGAGGTCAGGCGCTGGCGCCAGAAATGCATCGTGCCGGAATGCGCGGAACCGAGATTGCGTACGCGCGAAAGCGGAGTGCGATAGACGTCCTTGCCGCTCATTGCACGCCTCCGAGCGCCAGATAGCCGACGATCCAGATCAGGATGGTGAGACCGATCGATCCGATGAGACCCGCGAGCGTGAGCCATTCGCGCTCGACCGGGCCGAAGCCGCGGCCGGTGTCCCAGATCAGATGGCGGACGCCGCCGAGCATGTGGTGGATCAGCGTCCAGGTGAATCCGAACAGCACCAGACGCCCGATCAGCGTCTCCATGAACCACTGGAATTTCGCGTAGGAATTCGGCCCCGCGGCGGCGGCGATCAGCCACCAGGCCAGCAGCAGCATGCCGAAATAAAGCCCGGCGCCGGTGATGCGATGGACGATGGACATCATCATCGTCAGCATCGGGCGATAGATTTGCAGATGCGGCGACAACGGCCGCGCGGGAGCCTTGGTTTCGGCCATGTTGCACTCCGGCTCGCGCCGTGATGCCCGGCGTCACTCGAGGAAGCGAATTAGTTAACTTCTAGGCTTCGTCAACAACGAAATACCATCATAAAAATATGGCCTGCAACCTTTATTTGGCGTAGTTTGCCTTCGTCAAAATTGAAGGCTTGGTATGCGTTTTGACCTCACGGACCTGTCTTTGTTCCGGCATATCGTCGAAGCGGGCAGCATCACGCATCACGCATGGCGCCGCGCGGGCTCATCTTGCGCTGGGAGCAGCCTCGACCCGTATTCGCAATATGGAGGATACGCTCGGCGCCTCGTTATTGACGCGCGGCCGCCAGGGGGTGCGCCCGACGCAAGCCGGCCGCACGTTGTTGCAGCACGCGCGCACCATCCTGGCGCAGGCCGAAATCTTGCGTGAGGATTTGGGAGTCTATGCTGACGGCCTCACCGGTCAGGTCCGGGTGCTCTCCAACACCAACGCGCTGACCGAATTCCTGCCCGACACCTTGAGTTCGTTTCTCGCTGCGCACCGGCATGTCAGCATCGATCTGGAAGAACGGCTGAGCGACGAGATCGTCGATCTTATCGCGGACGGGGTCGCCGATATCGGGATCATCGCCGGCACCGTGGATGCCGGGCGCTTGACCACCTATCCGTTCCGCTCAGACCGCTTCGTGCTCGTGGTCGCGCCCGATCATCCGCTCGCCGAACAATCCAAGATCGGATTTGCCGATGTGCTCGACTACGACTTTGTCGGCCTCGATCGCGCCAGCGCCTTGCAGCGATTTCTCGCCGGCAAGGCGAGCCGCATCGGCCGGCCGTTGCGGCTGCGCGTGCAACTGCGCAGCTTCGACGCCGTCTGCCGTCTGGTCGAAGCCAATGTCGGCGTCGGCATCGTGCCGGAGACGACAGCGCAGCGCGCAGTAAAATCCTCGGCGATCAAGGTGGTGGAACTGGCGGATGCCTGGGCGCCGCGCGATTTGACCATTTGCGTGCGCGACTTCGAGGCGCTGCCGCCTTATGCGCAGCAACTCGTCACTCACATGCGTGCATCGACGACGAATGAAGTGGCGGCTTAGAGCATC
>CAMDXM010000143.1 GCA_945878025.1 Pseudorhodoplanes sinuspersici
GTCTTCGTGCTGGCGCATGAATTGCTGCATCTCGCGCTGCGCACGCACGACCGCGCCAAGGGCAGCGGACGTCTCGAATTCAATTATGCGCACGACTACATCATCAACGATATTCTTCGCGTCGAACTCGGCTTTACCTCGATTCCGGCCGGCGGCCTCGACATGCCCGGCGCGCGCGAAAAATCCGCCGAGCAGATCGTTTTGCAATTTCGCAAGGGCGCCGCTCAAATGCAGTCGCAAAGCCGCGTCTGGGAAGGCAGGGCTGTCGGCGCTGTCCGCGTTTTCGGCGCCAAGCATCAGAAATCCGGCAAGCCGTCGGAAGGGGAGGGCGAGCCCGGCGACGGCGAACTTGCCGGCGACGTGCTCGGCGAGACAATCGAGAGCGAATGGTTCCCGGAATCCGCGGCGGACCAGGCCGAACGCGCCGCCAGGATCGGGGAGCTCGCGGCCAAAAGCCTCGCACTGGCCAAGGCGATGGCCGCCATGAAGGCGCGCGGCGCCGATTCCGGCGCGACGCATCAGGTGGTGGCGGCGATCCGCGGCTATTACCGCACGCCATGGCAGCATGCGCTGCAGCGATGGATGGAATCGGTCACGCCGGGAGAGCGGACATTCGTGCGGCCGTCGCGCCGCAGCGTCGAGCGCTCCGATATCGTATTGCCCGGCCGCAGGCGCGACACCTGGATGCTCAACATCGTGCTCGATACCAGCGGTTCGATGACCGACGAAATTCCGCGCGTGCTCGGCGCCATCGCCGCCGCCTGCGACGCCATGGGGATCGAACATATTCGCGTGATGCAGTGCGATTCCGAGATCAAGTCGGACGAGTCGCTGTCGCCCGATGAACTCGCCGAATACGAGGTGAGCGGATATGGCGGCAGCGAATTGTCGCCGGCCATGCTCACGCTCGCGGGGGATCCGGGCGTTCACGCGGTTGTCGTCATCACCGACGGCGATATCGGATATCCGGCCGAGGATATGCCCTATCGCGTGCTCTGGGTGCTGCCGAAGCAAGGCGGCTTTTCGCCGCCTTATGGCTCCGTGGTCGCGATCGAAGGAGACGCGTGATGAAAGTGGTGCAGGAACTCGTGACTTATTTCGATCGCCGCGGAAAATTACCGGCGCGGCAGATCAAGAAATTGCTCGACGACGGTCTGCTGGCGGCGGACGCGCCGGTCAATATGCTCGATCTCAGCGACGATATCGGGATGACGTTCTATTTCCGCATCTGCGGCGCGATCGAGGGATCGGTCTGGGGCACCGACATCTATGCCGGCGATTCCGCGCTCGCAGCGGCGGCCGTGCATGCCGGGCTGGTGAAGCCCGGAGAAACCACCTTCATCAAGGTCACGGTCGTCTCGCCGCTCGCCCAATATACCGGCTCCGTGCGCAACGGCGTCACCAGCAACGATTTCGGGCGGTTCGGAAAGGCCTATCGCTTGTCGGCGGTCAACGGCTAGATTCTGGGCTTAATCGGGCTATCGTTTCGGGACACGAAAGGCTGTATTGCATCTCGTGGCGAGAATGCATGCGGAGCACGCGACGATGAGAATCGGAATTCGGCTGGCGGCCATTGTTGCGGCGATCGTGACCATGGGCGCGGCCGACCGGATCCTGGCCCAGACCCAGCAGGATCTCATGAAGGTCTGCGCCGGCGAATGGAACGCGCTGAAATCGGCGAACCAGACAACCGGCAAAATCTATCAGGACTTCGTCAAGGATTGCCTGGCCAGACGTCAGGGCGGCGTGAAGGCGCCCGCAACCGGACCCGTCAACCTGAACACCGCGACCGCGGCGGAGCTCGACGGTCTTTCGCTGATCGGCAAGGTGCATTCCAAGGCGATCATCGAAGCGCGCACGAAAGCGAAATTCCGGAACTGGGACGATTTCGTCGCCCGAAAGATCGTGCCTTCGAATACCGAGGCGGCGATCAGGGGACTTGTCGGCTTCTGAATCCGGCCGCGGACGCTTCGCGGGTCAAGAACGGCCGGGCAGGGCGGCGAGGCTCGATTTGGCGGCGGTTTTCGCCCGCGGCGCCAGATAATCGAACACCACTTCCACGATATGCTGCCCGCGCTCAGCGAGCGCTTCGCGGGCGCTCAGATCGCGTCCGAAAATCGTGGACAGCGTGTGGCGATTGGACAGGTAGAAAAATCCGAGCGACGCGATTGTGACGTAGAGCTGCACCGGGTCGATGCCGGCGCGGAAGACGCCAGCGCGCGCGCCGCGTTCGAGCAATTGCGTGATCATGCCGATCAAGGGAGAGTGCAATTCCCGGATGCGGCGCGAATTCTTCAGGTAACGGGCGCGGTTGAAATTTTCCGTGGCGAGAAGGCTGAGGAATTCCGGATGGTCGATGAAATAGCGCCAGGTGAATTCGACCAATTCGCGCATCGCGTCTGCCGGGTCGCGGCCGGTCAAATTCAATCCGATTTCGGCGGTGCGGATGGCGGTGTAAGTCTCTTCGAGAACGGCGATATAGAGGCCTTCTTTGTTCCCGAAATAATAATAGATCATCCGCTTGTTGGCGTTGGCGCGCTTGGCGATGTGGTCGATGCGCGCGCCGCTCAGACCCTTGGAGGTAAATTCCGCGATCGCGGCCTTGAGGATCACGGCGCGGGTGCGCTCCGGGTCCCTCGGTCCCGAGGGGCGTCGGCGCGCCGGGCTCTTGCTCACGCGAGCGTCCATCGGCGCCTTCAGACCGAGGTCCGCCTCTTCGATTCCGCCTTTTTACCGAAGATATCGTGGCCGCGGATGACCACGAGATCCTGAGCGGCGTTTTCCAGGAGGAGCAAAGCCGCGGCGCTGGCGCGACCGGGCTTGTGCGAGGTGATCGCTTCCATGAGATCGCGATGCTCGTCGATCGCACGGTTACGGTGGTCGCCCTCGGCGCTCATGCGGAAACATTCGCGCAAGGCATGCTCGAACATCTGCGCGATCGGCCAGAAGAATTCATTATGGGTCGCGCGGAAAATGTTCTTGTGAAATTCGATATCCGCCTCGGCGAAGATTCCATTGGATTTCGCCGTCGCCATTTTCTCGAACGCGGCCTTGATGCGGCGGCTGTCGTCGGCCGTGGTCGCGGACGCAGCCAGGGCGGCGGCGGCCGGCTCGACCGCGAAGCGAAGCTGGAACAGCTTGCGCAGAAAATTGTCCACGTCGGAGACTTCGAGTTGCCAGCGCAGAACGTCCGGGTCGAGATGATTCCAGTGCTCCGGGTCGCGCACCTTGGTGCCGCTTTTCGGCCGTGACTGCAGCAGGCCCTTGCCGACCAGGACGCGCAACGCCTCGCGCACGGCCGTGCGGCTGACATTCATCATGTCGCAGATGCGCAATTCCGACGGCAAAGCATGGCCGGGCGCGATCTCGCCGCGCACGACGCTGCGGCCGATCTGATCGGCGACACGGGTATGGAGCTTGCGCGCCATTGCGCCGGGTTCCGTGAACACAATGGACTCGGTCATCGCAATTAGAGTGTCCTTCGGTTTCGGGCGCCGCCTGAGGGCCGGTACTTATGTATGACGTAGAATTATAACGGCGTCACCCCCGGGAGGCACAGGCGTTTGCCGGTCTGTCGCCCGGATTAACCAAGGCGGGACAGCCTTTTAGCGGGATGTTTACCGGCGCTTTCCGATCGCGGCATTGATCTTCGGCAGCACTTTTTCGGCCAGCAGGACCATCGAGCGCCGGCCAAGCTCGCGGTCGGCCCAGTCCTTGCCCGCATAGAGCAATGTTCCGAAATCCCCGACCTTCTCGCGGAAGGCGAGGATGTCGTCCGCCACCTTGTCCGGCGTTCCGTAAATCACGAGTTCGTTGCAGATTTTCTCGAGCGTGACTTCGTTATCGGCCTGTTCGCGGCGTTCCTTGAACAATTCGATGCGTCCGCCATGCTTCATCTTGGTGAAGAGCTGGCTGTAATAATAGCGATAGGGGCTGGCAGCCGCCGTGGCATAAGCCTTCGCGGTCTTGTCGTCATCCGCGACGAAAATGCTTTTCGCAACCCGCCAATTGGCTGGATCGGCTTTCCGGCCCGCGCGTTCGCAGCCCTCGACATATTTCGGCCAGTGGCTTTTCACCCAGGCCGGCATCAGAAAATTTGCCGTGATCGGGTCCCATCCGCGCGCGGCGGCTTCCGTCACGCCTTTCGAAAACGGCGCCACCGCGGTAACGACAATCGGCGGGTGCGGGCGCTGCAAGGGCTTTGGGATGAAGCCTTGGCCGATATCGCGCAGGTAATGCTTCTCCACCCCGATGTTCCAGTATTGTCCCTTCAGATTGTAAGGCGGGTCGCTTGTCCAGATCGTCAACACCTGATTGATCGCTTCGAGGAACATCGCATTGCGGTCGGCGTCCAGATTGCCGAATACCTCGGCGTCCGAGAGCAACCCGCCCGGCGAGATGCCGAAAATGAAACGGCCATCGAGCATGTGATCGAGCATCGCGACCTGGGCTGCGATCGTGGCCGGATGGCTGTTCGGCATGTTCACGGTGCCGGTGCCGAGCTTGATTGTTTTGGTGCGGTCGATCAGGCTCGCAAGGAACATCAGGCATGAGGTGATGTTCTCAGCCTGATCGGTGACATGCTCGCCGGCATAGCCTTCCGTGAAACCGAGTTCGTCGGCGAGAACGAAAGCCTCGCGATCCTCGCGCAGCGATTGGCGCCAGTCCTTGTCGAGCGGATGGATCGGCATGGTGAAAAAGCCGAGTTTCATCGAGGGCTCCGGGGATGGCGCGATTTGCGATTGTAGCCGTGGGCGCGGAGGAACAAAGAGTTATGCTATCCTGCTCACAGGAAAGCGGTTTGATCCACGCACTTCGCCTGTGCATGGATTGCATGGGATAGAGCCGATCCATGCATGGATCGGATTGTTCTATCGATGAAGCGCCCGCGAAATTTGCCGGACGGGCGCTGCTTTCAAGAAAATGGAGAGAAATGCGCGATGCCGAATGTGTCCCATGAGCGTGAGGCCGCGCCGCCGCTCGTGTCCGCGGATTGGCTTGCACTGCACAACGGAACATCCGGTCTGCTCGTTCTCGACATCCGCTCGGCGGTCGATGGCGGCGGGCGGCAGGCTTTCGAGCAAGCGCATATTCCGGGCGCGATCCACACCGATTATGCCAAGGACGGCTGGCGCGCGGTGAAGGGCATGGCCACGGGGCTCCTTCCCGATATCGCGGGTTTGAAGATTCTGTTCGCGCGTTTCGGTTTGCAGCCGTCCGATCATGTCGTCATCGTTTCGGCGGGAACGAGCGCCGGCGATTTTTGCGCCGCGGCGCGAGTCTATTGGACGCTGAAAATCGCAGGCCATGCAAAAATGTCGATCCTCGACGGCGGCATGCTGGCCTGGCAGGCCGATCCCGCGCGGCCGTTGGAAGAAGGGGCGGGTGCATCCGCAAAGGCCGCACCCGAATATCCGGTGACCCTGGCGCCGGAGCTTCGATCGGACGCCGGCGCGGTCGCACGCGCAATCGAGAACAACGACGCGTTTCTGCTCGACACCCGGGCTACGGCATTTTTCGAGG
Source organism: Pseudorhodoplanes sinuspersici (assembly GCA_945878025.1). Classification (GTDB taxonomy): domain Bacteria; phylum Pseudomonadota; class Alphaproteobacteria; order Rhizobiales; family Xanthobacteraceae; genus Pseudorhodoplanes; species Pseudorhodoplanes sinuspersici_B. The sequence continues at coordinate 5,524 of CAMDXM010000143.1, forward strand.
GTCTCAACAAGTCTCCGCAGGCCTTGCGCGCCGGCCGGCTTCCGGGCGCCGTGCAACTCGACAATGTGCTGGCCTTCGACAGCGTGGGCAAGCGGCTCAAGCCCTTGCCGGAATTGCAGGCGCTGTTTGAAAAAGTCGCGGGAAAGCTGGTGGTCAATTATTGCAATACCGGGCATCAGGCCGCGATCACCTGGTTCGCACTTTCGGAAATGCTGGGCCGGCCGGCGACGATCTATGACGGCTCAATGTCGGAATGGACGGAGGAGCCTTCGCGCCCCGTCGCGACCGGGCCGGGATAGCAATGTCTGTGGCCCGCTTGACGCGGGCGTGGCGCGCGCGTTAAGACCAATTCCACGTCGTGGTCCTTTGAGCCGGCCGGCTTGCTTGCCACGTAAAATAAGTTGCTAAAAGGCCGGGGACGCAAGGATCGCAGCCCGGCCGATGGATTTTTTCCCGGCCGGGATTTTTATTGGCCAAAGGAGGCCACGATGTCTGCGTCCGCCGATCGTAAATGGCGCCCGGAAACACGGCTGGTTCATTCCGGTACGCTGCGCTCGTCCTTCGGGGAAACCTCCGAGGCCTTGTTTCTCACGCAGGGCTTTGTGTACGAAAACTCCGCGACAGCGGAAGCGCGCTTCAAGGGCGAGTCCCCCGGCTTTCAATATTCCCGCTTCTCCAATCCGACCGTTGCGATGTTCGAGCAGCGCATGGCCGCGCTCGAAGGCGCGGAGGCCGCGCGCGCGACCGCGACCGGCATGGCCGCGGTGACGGTCGCGCTGCTCGGCCAGCTCAAGGCCGGCGATCATATCGTGGCCGCCAAGGCTCTGTTTGGATCGTGCCGTTATGTGGTCGAGGATTTCCTGCCGCGCTACGGAATTCCCTGCACATTGGTGGACGGCACAGATCTCGATCAATGGCGCAAGGCCGTGCGGCCGAACACCAGGACCTTCTTTTTCGAAAGCCCGACCAATCCGACGTTGGAAGTGATCGATATCGAAGCGGTGGCGAAAATCGCGCACGATGCCGGCGCGACGCTTGTGGTCGACAATGTGTTCGCGACGCCGCTCTATCAGAGCCCGCTCAAATTTGGCGCCGATTGCGTGGTCTATTCGGCGACCAAGCATATCGACGGGCAGGGGCGCTGCCTCGGCGGCGTGATCCTCGGCTCCGAGAAATTCATCCAGGACAATGTGCATACGCTCATTCGTCAGACCGGTCCCTCGCTGTCGCCGTTCAATGCCTGGGTGCTGCTGAAGGGTCTTGAGACCTTGCCGGTGCGGGTCGAACGCCAGACCAGATCCGCCGGCACGATCGCGACGGCGCTTGCGGGCCAGAAAAAGATCACGCGGCTGATCTATCCCGGCCGGCCCGACCATCCGCAGGCCGCGCTGATCGCGAGACAAATGACCGCCGGATCGAATCTGATCGCGTTCGAAATCGCGGGCGGAAAGGCGGGCGCGTTCCGCTTCCAGGACGCGCTGCGCATCGTGCGGATCAGCAACAATCTCGGCGACGCCAAGAGCCTGATCACGCATCCGGCCACCACGACGCATCAGCGGCTCACGCCCGCTCAGCGCGCGGAGCTCGGCATCAGCGACGGGCTTGTGCGGCTCTCGGCCGGCCTCGAGCATCAGGACGATCTGGTGGAGGACGTACTCACCGCGCTGGCGGCAGTTTGAGAGCCTGCGCTTCCAAGGAAGTCCGCCGTTTGTTATCGTCCGCGCCAACGTAGCCGAAGAAAGAGACAGCCGTGATCGATGCCGCCGTCCTCAAGGATCTTGCGCCCACCGGAAAACTGCGCGCCACCATCAATCTCGGCAATATCGTGCTGGTGCAGGGCGCGCCCGGCGCGCCCAGCGGCGTCACGGTCGACCTGTCGCGCGAGCTCGCCCGCCGCCTCGGCGTCCCGGTCGAGTTCACGTGCTTCGACGGCGCCGGCAAGGCGTTCGACGCGTTCAAGGCGGGCGGGCTCGACATCATCTTTCTTGCGATCGAGCCGGTGCGCGCCAACGAAATCGCCTTCAGCGCGCCTTATGTGCTGATCGAGGGCGTCTACATGGTGCGCAAGGATTCGCCGGTCAAAAGCAATGACGAGATCGACCGGCCCGGCATGCGCATCGGCGTGAACAAAGGATCGGCCTATGACCTTTTCCTCACCCGCACGCTGAAAGCCGCGACGCTCGTGCGCGGCGAGGACGGCATCGAATTGTTTGCGAAGGACAAGCTCGATGCCGCGGCCGGCGTGAGACAGCCGATGGCGATCTATGCCGGCAGCCATCCCGAGGTGCGGCTCATCGATGGGCGCTTCATGGAGATCCAGCAGGCGATGGGCGCCGCCAAGGGCCGCGAGGCGGGCGCGGCCTATCTGCGCGCCTTCGTCGAGGAGATGAAGGCGAGCGGCTTCGTCGCCGATGCCTTGAAGCGCAGCAACCAGCCCGATGCCGCGGTGGCGCCTCCGGCGCGCTAGGGTCTGATCCACATGAATTGAATTGGATCAGACCTCAGGTATTTTTGTTTGTCGCGCAATCTTGCGGCAAACCGGTTCCCGCTTTGCCGGATTGCGCTCTAGGATAAAAAGCCGCTATTCGCACCATCCACGTCGCGGCCCTTGTTATTGGACGGCCGGTCGCTTTAATCGTTCGGACGCGCGCGAATCCCGGACCGCCAGATGAAGCTCTTCGAATGCCAGCATTGCGGGCAACCGCTCTATTTCGAGAATTCGCTCTGCGAGAGCTGCGGCCGCCGCCTCGGCTATCTGGTGCCGGAGGAGACGGTCAGCGCGCTTGAACCGGACGGCGACCTCTGGCGTGCGCTGGCGCGGCCGGGGCTCTCCTATCGCCGGTGCGCGAATTCGGTTTACGACGCGTGCAACTGGCTCATTCCGGCGGAGGAGCCGCACACATTTTGTGTCGCCTGCCGGCATAACCGCACCATTCCCGATCTGACGGTCTTCACCAATCTGCAGCATTGGCGCAAAATAGAAGCGGCGAAGCATCGTCTGTTCTATTCGCTGCTGCGTTTCAATCTGCCGCTTGTCACCGTGGCCGACGATCCGAACGGCCTGACATTCGACTTTCTCTCTCCCGGCATGGCGCCGGTGATGACCGGACATTCCGGCGGCCTGATCACCCTCAATGTCGCGGAAGCCGACGACGTCGAGCGCGAGCGCCAGCGCCGCGAAATGGGCGAGCCCTACCGCACCTTGCTCGGACATTTCCGCCACGAGATCGCTCACTATTACTGGGACAAGCTTGTCGCCAATACCGGCAATATCGGCAACTTCCGGCATGTCTTCGGCGACGAGCGGCGGGATTATTCCTGGGCGATCCAGAAGCATTACGATTCCGGACCGCGCGCGGACTGGCAGGACCGTTTCATCACGGCTTACGCAAGCGCGCATCCATGGGAGGATTTCGCGGAAACCTGGGCGCATTACCTTCATGTGGTCGATACGCTGGAAACCGCCGGCTCGTTCGGACTCAGCGTCCGGCCCAAACTGAAAAAGGCGGATTCGTTGTCCGCGACCGTCGATTTTGATCCCTATCGCGCCGATCTCGACCGCCTGATCGAGGTCTGGCTACCGCTCGCCTTTGCGGTGAATTCGATGAATCGCAGCATGGGCATCGCCGATCTCTATCCCTTCGTGCTGACGCCGAATGTCATCGCCAAGCTCGATTTCGTCCACAATGTCATTCATTCGAAGGGCGCGCAGCGCCAGGCCACCTCGGAATCCTCGTTGCGGGCCATGATCGCGAGTCTGAGGAAGAAAGTCGGTCTGGCGGATTCGGTAAAATGAAGGGCGGCGCGCCTCGCCGGGGCCCGGAAATTGCATCGCTCGAATCTTGCGTCTAAGGTCGATTTGCAAGGGTCAGGCGCGTCCCTTCAGCCGCTGGCCGGGCGGCAGATGAAGCAAATCGCCTGACGGTAACGGTGCGTTTTCGTAATCCATGGCGATCCTCGCGGCTCTTCATCACGTCACCCGCTATACCTACGACCGGCCGGTCTCGCTTGGGCCGCAGCTCGTGCGTTTGCGGCCGGCGCCGCATTGCCGCACCGGCGTCGTCAGCTATTCGCTCAAAGTGACGCCCGCGCAGCATTTCGTGAACTGGCAGCAGGACCCGTGCGGAAACTGGATCGCGCGCTTTGTGTTTCCGGAAAAGACGACCGAATTTTCCATCGCGGTCGATCTCCTGGCCGATATGGCGGTGGTCAATCCGTTCGATTTCTTCATCGAGCCGCATGCCGAGAAATTTCCCTTCCACTATCCGGATGAAATGTGCGAGGAGCTGGCGCCGTATCTCGTGCCGGAGGCCGCGACGCCGCGCCTTGCCGCCTATCTTGCGAACATCCCGCGCGCGCACGCCAACACCGTCAATTTCCTGGTCGCGCTCAATCAGCAGCTTGCGCGCGACATCCGCTATTTGATCCGCATGGAGCCGGGCGTGCAGACGCCCGAGCAGACGCTGATCTCGGCCGCCGGTTCCTGCCGCGACAGCGCATGGCTGCTGGTGCAGATTCTCCGCCATCTCGGTCTCGCCGCGCGTTTCGTGTCCGGCTATCTCATCCAGCTCAAGCCCGACATCAAGGCGATCGACGGTCCGGCCGGCACCGACGTCGATTTCACCGACCTGCATGCCTGGGCCGAAGTCTATCTTCCCGGCGCGGGCTGGATCGGGCTCGACGCGACGTCCGGCTTGTTGTGTGGCGAAAGCCATCTGCCGCTCGCGGCGACACCTCACTATCGCTCCGCCGCTCCGATCACCGGCGGCGTCGATCCGGCGGAGGTCACGTTTTTCTTCGACATGACGGTGACGCGCATTGCGGAAAAGCCGCGCATCACTTTTCCGTTTTCCGACGATGCATGGAAGGCGCTGGACGCACTCGGCGACAAGGTCGATGCTGACTTGGCTGCGCAGGATGTGCGCCTCACCATGGGCGGCGAGCCGACCTTCGTGTCGATCGACGATTATCAGGCGGCGGAATGGAACACCGCCGCGGTCGGTCCGACCAAGCGCATTCTGTCCGATCAATTGATCCGCCGTCTGCGCGACCGTTTCGCGTCGGGTGGATTCCTGCATTACGGGCAGGGCAAGTGGTATCCCGGCGAAACTTTGCCGCGCTGGGCCTTCGCACTCT
>CAMDXM010000144.1 GCA_945878025.1 Pseudorhodoplanes sinuspersici
CACGCTGATCCTCGCCATTCCCGGCACGGCGATCGGAATTGCCTATATCCGGGCATTCAATTTTCCCTTGCCCGTGATCGATATCCCGCTCACCAGCATGTGGATCGTCTTGCCGCTCGTTCTCGCCGTTCGCCGCCTGCCTTACACGGTCCGTGGCAGCTATTCGTCGATTCAGCTCGTGCACAAATCGATGGAGGAGGCCGCCGAAATCATGGGCGCCACCAAGCTGCGCACGTTCTGGGACATCACGGTGCCTCTCGTCTGGAAGGGTATCGTGGTCGGGGCGCTGTTCTCGTTCCTGACCTCCATACAGGAGGCGTCGGCGACCATCTTCCTCACCCTCGGCGGCTGGGAAATGATGCCGTTCGGCATATTCACGTTCTACATCGCGGGCTCGCAGAGCCAGGCCGCGGCGCTCGGCGTGATCCTGATCGTGATGTGCGCCGTGAGCCTTTACATCGTCAACCGTATTGCGGGGACGCGCGTCGGCGGATTGTTCGGCTGATCTGAAAAAGCCTGGTGCGTTCGAAGATCGAATGCCGTAACGCCGTTTACACGATCAACTGGCCAAGTTCGGCCCCGGTCGGATGCTCCAGAAGTTCCTGGAAAATGTCGCCGATCGCGGCATTCCGGTTCACGATACGATCGATCGCCGATGCGATCGGCACCGGCACCCCGAGCCGCTGCCCCAGTTCGGTGATCGATGCCGCGTTGTGGACGCCTTCGGTCACGACTTTTCGCTCGGCGAGAATCTCGGCGGTCGAGCGGCCCCTCCCCAGCGCGATGCCAAAGGTGGTGTTGCGCGATTGCGTGCCCATGCAGGTCAATGTGACGTCGCCGCAGCCGGCAAGTCCGAGCAGATTGACCGGATCGCCCCCCTTCGCGCGGGCGATGCAGGCCATCTCGTAGAGGCCGCGGGCAATCAGCAATCCGCGTATGTTTTCACCCATGTTGCGGGCGAGCGCGATGCCGCACGCGATGGCGAGCACATTCTTGAACGCGCCGCCGATCGTCGCGCTGATCGGATCCGCGGAGGTGTAGACGCGAAAGCGCGCGCTGCTGAGAGCCGTCGCCAGCCGCTCGGCCGCGGCCCGGTCGGCGCAAGCCAGGGTGACCGCGGTTGCAAGGCCCTGCGCGACTTCCGTCGCGAATGAGGGGCCCGCCAGCACGGCGGCGGTCGCATCGGGCAAAGCCTGCGCGATCACTTCCGGCATCAGCGCGCAGGTGCCGCGCTCGATCCCTTTGGAGCAGGACACCACGGGGATTCCGGCGCGCAAGGCGGGACGCATCTGCTCGGCCACGCCCCTCAGGAATTGCGCCGGCACGGCAAGCAGCACGAAATCGGCCGGGCCGACCGCTTCGCGGAGATCGGAACGCGCCGCGATGCCGGGTTCGATGGGAGTGCCTTTGAGAAAGAAAGGATTGCCGCGCCCGGCATTGATCGATTCGACAACTTCGGATTCGCGCGCCCAGATCACGACTTCAAGTCCCGCGCGGCTCGCTGCGCAGGCCATGGCGGTTCCGAACGATCCGCCGCCGACAACGGCTACCTTATTGGTCACATTATCCCTTTGCCGGTTCATATGATCGGAAACGACTAGAGCATTTTCCGGCGAAGTGGAAACCGGTTCGCCGTGGAAAATGCGACAAATAAAAGGAATCTAGACTGTGTTCCAATTCAATTGAATCGGAACACAGTCTAGCGTTGGCCTCAATCAAACTTTGCAATCTTGATCTGAATCAATGGGTCCCGCTGCAGGCCGCCTATTTTTACCACACTGATTGTATCTGTGCGTTCCTCCCCCCTCCTACGAAGGGACGCGTGATTGATCAGCGAAGCCTCGGCCCGTCGCCCTCGGGCCGGGGCCTTTTTTTTCCGCGCGCCTCACATCCGGTTTAAGGGTCAATAGGTTGCCCGTCCGCCGGAAATGTCGAACACGCCCGCCGTCGTGAACGAGCAATCGGAGGAGGCGCAAAAAGCCGCCATCGCGGCGATCTCCTCGACCAGCACAAATCGGCCGCGCGGGACCTTCGCCAGCATGGTCTTGACGAAGTCCTCGGTGAATTGCTTGAGCAGATCGGTCTTCGCCGACGAGGGCGTGATGCAGTTCACGCCGATATCGTAGGCCGCAAGCTCCTTGCCGAGCGACTTGGTCAGCGAGATCAATCCGGCCTTGGAGGCGGAATAGGCCGCCGCGCGCGGGTTGCCTTCCTTGCCGGCGACTGAGGCAATGTTGACGATGCGCCCGTAATTATTGGCGATCATATGCGGAACGATCGCGCGGCAGCAATGAAATGAGCCGTCCAAATTCACCGCCATGACCTGCCGCCACGCCTCCAGCGGATATTCCCAGGTCGTGCTGGTCGGTCCGCCGATCCCGGCATTGTTGACGAGAATATCGATGCGCCCAAAGGCCGCGAGCGTCGTCTCGCGCGCTTGCTCGACGCCCGGATAATTCGCAACGTCGACGCCGCACGCCATGACCCGCCCGCGGGTCTTCAGCTCCGCGGCGGTTTTCTTGGCGAGCGCCAGGTCACGGTCCCAGATCGCGACCGCTGCGCCCGATTGCAGAAAACGCTCTGCGATTGCCCGCCCGATACCCTGTGCGCCGCCGGTGACGATGGCGAAGCGGCCATTAAGGTCGATCTTGTTCGACATGCCGGTCTCCGCGCTGCTTTCGCTTCATTCCGCCGCGCTGCTTTGCGGCTGTCCCGGTTGGGTGGCTGCTTCCGCCTCGCTTACGACCTGCATCGTTCGCAGGATGCTGGAAGGATTGACGCTGATGGAATCGATGCCGAGCTGCACCAGATAGCGCGCGATTTCAGGGTAGTTGGCCGGCGCCTCGCCGCAGATCCCGATATGGCGTCCGTTGCGCTTCGCCCCGGCGACCGCGAGCTTGAGCATTTCCAGCATGCCGGGATCGCGTTCGTCGAAATCGAATGCGACGATCTCGGAATCGCGATCGACGCCAAGCGTCAATTGCGTGAGATCGTTGGATCCGATCGAGAATCCGTCGAAAAGCTCCGCGAAGGCGTCGATCTGGATCACGTTGTTGGGGATTTCACACATGATGTAGATTTCAAGCCCATCTTCGCCACGCTTGAGGCCATGGCCCGCCATCGCTTCGAGCACGCGCCGGGCTTCCTCGACCCTGCGGCAGAACGGGATCATGACGCGCAGATTGGTCAACCCCATGTCGTTGCGGATGCGCCGCAACGCCGCGCATTCGAGCGCAAAGCCGGCCGCGTAAGCAGGATGCGCATAGCGCGCCGCCCCGCGAAAGCCGAGCATCGGATTCTCTTCCTTCGGTTCGAAGGCTTCGCCGCCGATCAGCCTGGCGTATTCGTTGGTCTTGAAATCGGAAAGCCGGACGATCACGGGCTTCGGATAGAATGCCGCCGCGATCATGCCCACGCCTTCGGACAGCTTTTCGATGAAATAGTCCGAAGGACTCGCATAGTTGCGCACCAACTCGCGAATGGCGCGCCGCGCCGGTTTCGACGTCACTCTCTCGGGATGAACGAGCGCCATCGGATGGACGCGAACATGCTCGCTGATGATGAATTCCATGCGGGCGAGACCGACGCCGTCATTGGGAAGCATGGCGGTCCGGAATGCGATCTCGGAACTGCCGAGATTGAGCATGACGCGTGTGCGCGAGCGCTTGATGCCGCTGACTTGAATCCGTGCCGTCTCGAATGGAACGGCGCCCTTATAGACACGCCCGGTTTCGCCTTCGGCGCAGGACACCGTGACGATCGCGCCGGTCTTCAGCGCTTTCTTGGCGCCGGCCGCTCCGACAACCGCCGGAACGCCGAGTTCGCGCGCCACGATCGCGGCGTGACAGGTCCGGCCCCCGCGTTCGGTTACGATCGCGGCCGCGATCTTCATCACCGGTTCCCAGTCCGGGCTGGTCGAATCCGCGACCAGGACATCTCCCGGCCGGAATGTCTTGAGGTCGCGCGCTCCGGCGATGATCCGCACGGAGCCGGATGCGATTTTTTCTCCGATCGCGCGGCCGGTCGCGAGCACCGGGGCTGTATTCTTGAGCGTATAGGTCTCGAAACCGCCCGGCGCCTTGCGCGACGCCACGGTCTCGGGACGCGCCTGGATCACATAAATCTGCCCGTCATCGGCATCCTTGGCCCATTCGATATCCATCGGAACCGGATGACCTGCGCTGGCCGAATAGTGATCCTCAATCGTGACTGCATGGCCGGCCAGCGTCAGTACTTCAGCGTCGTCAAGACAAAACCGTTCGCGCGCGGCCTTGGGAACCGGGATGTTCTTTGTTCCGCTCTTCCCCTGGGCATAGATCATGCGCAATTGCTTTCGTCCGAGCGTGCGGCTCAGGACGCGCCGATGTCCTTTTTGGAATGTCGGCTTATGCACATAGAATTCGTCCGGATCGACGATGCCCTGGACGATGTTCTCGCCGAGGCCATAGACGCCGGTGATGAAAACGACATCCCGGAAACCGGATTCGGTATCCAGCGTGAAGATGACGCCGCTCGACGCCCGGTCCGCCCGCACCATCTTCATCACGCCGACCGAAAGCGCGACCTTGAAATGATCGAAGCCCTGGTCGGTGCGGTACGAAATGGCGCGATCGGTGAAGATCGATGCGAAGCATCGCCGGCAGGCCTCGAACAAATCTTCGGCGCCGCGCACATTGAGAAAACTCTCATGCTGCCCGGCGAAACTCGCGGTCGGCAAGTCTTCGGCGGTGGCGGAGCTGCGGACCGCGACCGCGACATTTTTCCCGTATTCGGCTTCAAGCGCTCGATAACCCTCCGCGATGTCCTGGCGAAGCCGCTCGGTGCCGGTCGCCGCATAAACAATCGCGCGGGCTTCGGCCGCGCATTTGGCGAGCGCCTGCATGCGACTCTTGTCGAGCGTATCGAGGAGCCGGTGCAATTTTTCCCACGCGCCCGCCGCCGTCAATGCGTCACGATAGGCCTGGGCCGTCAGCGCAAACCCGTTCGGCACCTTCACGCCTTTAGTGGCCAGCGCCGAATAGAGTTCGCCAAGCGAGGCGTTTTTTCCGCCCACCAAGGGAACATCCGGGAGACGGATGTCCTTGAACCATCGCATGTTCGGCGCCGCGTCTGCCATCGATAAGGCTCCCAAGCCCGCAATCTAGCCGTAAGCGGTTTGGGGCATTTGATCTGTCTCAACGGCGGCGTGGATCCCCGGCCAGCATCGGGATGCGAGCGAGGCGTTCGTCGCGATTGACATGGGTCAATGGGCTTGTTGCCGGACCTCGCTAGATAAATACGGCATGCGCCAAAATAGGTGTATTCGCCTTCGTCGCGAGGACATCGTGCAGATGCGATCCGGCAGTCTCGATGGACAGGAGCTGTTGATTCCCCCGACCGGGCTTGGCGGAACGCTGCAGGTCCCGCCGGGCGCGCAATCCGTTGTTGTATTCGCCCACGGCAGCGGATCGAGCCGTTTCAGCGTCCGCAACAAAGCGGTCGCCGACGCATTGAATGCAAACGGCATGGCGACTTTGCTCTTCGATCTCCTGACGGCGGACGAGGAAGCGGATCGCGCGAACGTCTTCGATATCGCGCTCCTGGCCGAAAGACTTGCCGATGCGATCCGGTCGCTCAAGGATGCCGGGACTCTTGCCATGCTCCCGCTCGGATTATTCGGCGCCAGCACGGGCGCCGCGGCGGCGCTCGTTGTGGCGGCTGCGCTGGGCGAACGTGTCCGTGCGGTCGTTTCGCGCGGCGGGCGGCCCGATCTCGCAAGCGGCGTGCTCGACCGCGTTCGCGCCCCCACCTTGCTGATCGTTGGAGGAGCCGATGCCGGCGTCATCGAGCTCAACGAACAGGCTCTTGCGCGGTTGAAAGGGCCAAAGGCGCTGGAGATCGTGCCGGGTGCGAGCCATCTGTTTCCCGAACCGGGCGCGCTCGACGCCGTGATCGGACACGCGGTCCGATGGTTCGGACAATATCTTGGGCCGCCGCGTGCGACGGCCGTCGCCGGCGCAAAGCGATAGGAGTGCGATATGCCGTTCCAGAACCGTGTTGAGGCCGGACGGAAGCTGGCGGCAGCGCTTGCGGGATACAAGGATGACAAGCCCGTGGTTCTTGCGCTGCCGCGCGGCGGCGTTCCGGTCGCGGCGGAGGTCGCCAGAGCGCTTCATGCGCCGCTCGATCTGGTGCTGGTGCGCAAGATCGGCGTGCCTTGGCATGCCGAGCTGGCCATGGGCGCGGTTGTCGACGGAGAGGCGCCGCTGGTGGTTCGCAATGACGATATCATTGCGATGGCGCATGCCGACGAAGCCGAATTCAGATCGGCCTGCGATCGGGAGCTGATCGAAATCGACCGGCGGCGGCAGCTTTATCTTGGCGACCGTGAACGCGTTGCTGTCGCCGGGCGCGTGGCGATCGTTGTCGACGATGGCGTCGCAACCGGCGCGACCACGCGCGCGGCCTTGCTGGCGACGCGGATGCGCAATCCGAAAAAACTCGTTCTCGCGGTGCCGGTGGCGCCGACCGAAAGCCTCGCGGAGATGCGGCGGGAGGCCGACGAAGTCGTCTGTCTGGAGGATTATGCGGCCTTCGGCGCCATTGGATATTACTATTCCGACTTTCGGCAAATCTCCGACGAGGAAGTCATCGGAATCCTCGCAGAATTCCCCGTGCACGGCGCAACGGACTCGCGAAAGCCCGCGGCGTGATCGTGCGCCGGAAGCCGTAAGGCCAATCCGAACCCGCAACTCGCCCTCATTTCGCCGATGGTGCGTAGAACAGGAATTCCGGCGTGGTCAATTTCGCCGGCTTCTCGCCGCTCACTTGCCAGACGTGAGCGCGCAATTCATGGATGGCGCCGACGCCGCCGCGAACAGGCTCCCCGCACGCCAGAGTCGCGGCCTGTTCCGGACTGTCCGCCGTCACTTCGACGAGATCCCTTTCATCCCATATTCCGTCTTTGAAGCATCGGACGCGGAAGTTTGACATTGGAATTCTCACCGGGACTTGTGCGAGAAGTATCCTAGAGCCGGCCGATGACGGCGTGTTGACCTATCTCAAGGCGGATGGCTTTGATCGCAATCCAGTCTGTTTATGATCATTACAGACGGCTTGATTGCCCGGACGCGTGACGAGAGTGCGAATGAAACGGCACAAGTTGCGCATTCCGCTTTGGATTTTCGGCGCATTGTCGCTGGCGTCGTCTCCGGCAACGGGCGCGGGCGCTCAGCAGGCAGGATTCAACCGCGCCGCAACGACGCAAAAGGTCGTTGCGCTGACATTCGACGCCGACATGACGCCGGGCATGCTCCGGGAGCTCAAGAGCGGAAAGGTTGCGTCCTGGTATAATGAGAACGTAATCGCGATCCTCAGGAAGGAGCGCGTCCCGGCGACCTTGTTTCTCACCGGCTTGTGGATCGAAACGTACCCTGCCGCAACGAGAAACCTGTCAGGCGACCCGCTGTTCGAACTGGGCAATCACAGTTATTCGCATGGTGGGTTCCGTTTGCCCTGCTACGGCCTGTCCGCGATCGGAAAATCGAGCGAAACCGCCGAAGTGCAGAAAACCGATGCGCTGCTGAAAAAACACGCAACGGCCTTTCGAAAATACTTCCGTTTCCCCGGTTTGTGTTCGGCTGCCGACAATGTCCGGAACGTGGAGGCGCAGGGCTACACGGTGATCGGCGGCGACGTGCATGGCGGAGACGGATTCGAAAGAAATCCAGCCAGGATCGCTCTCGGCGTCGCCGGTCATGTCCGGCCGGGCAGTATCGTCGTTCTCCATCTGCACGGCGGTCCCAATGCTCCCCAAACGGCAAACGCCTTACCGAAAATAATCGGGAAACTGCGTGCGCGAGGATACACGTTCGTCAAAATATCGGATCTGCTGAAATTGCGCGCTGGCGTCTGATCCACTTGGACTGAATCGGATCAGCCCCTATCGCGCCATGGATCGTATTCCGATCCAATTGGATCGAATACGATCCAGGATTTCCTTTATTTGTCGCATTTTCGGCGGCGAACCGGCGCCCGCCCGGATCGCGTCCGGGGAAGGCTTTCGCCGGAAAATGCCCTAGGCCGCGCGCACCGTCGCAAGGAATTTCCCGACTTCGAGTTTCAGGCGATTGCTTTCGCGGGCAAGCGAGTGCGCCGACGACAACACCTGCGTGGAGGCCGAGCCCGTTTCCTCCGCCCCGCGGCTGACTTCGGTGATATTGGATGCGACATGCGAGGTGCCTTCCGCCGCCTGCGCAACGCTGCTGGCGATCTCCCTGGTCACCGCGTCCTGTTTCTCGACGGCGGCTGCGATTGCGCCGGCGATTTCGGAAATGCGGTTGATGGTGCCGCCGATCTCCTTGATCGCGGTGACCGATTCATCGGTGGCGGCCTGCATGCCCGCGACCTGCGCGCCGATTTCCTCGGTCGCCTTCGCGGTCTGCGAGGCGAGTTGCTTGACTTCGGATGCCACGACCGCAAATCCGCGGCCGGCGTCTCCGGCCCGGGCCGCCTCGATGGTGGCGTTGAGCGCCAGAAGGTTGGTCTGTTCGGCAATCGCAGTGATGAGTTGCACGACGTCGCCGATGCGGGTGGCCGCCTGCGACAGCGCCGCGATGCGGGCATCGGTTTTGCTCGCCTGCTGCACCGCTTCGGACGCGATCCGGCTCGATTCCTGCGCCTGCCGCGCGATCTCTCCGACCGACGCCGCCATTTCCTCGGCTGCGCTGGCCATCGACTGCACGTTGGCGGAAGCCTCCTCGGACGCCGCTGTCACCGTCGTCGAAAGCGTCTGTGTCGTCTCGGCGTTCCGGCTCAAGCTTGCCGCATAGGATTCAAGTTCGCCCGACGCCGCGCTGACGGTGTCGACGATCGCGCCGACCGCGGATTCGAAATCGCCGGCCAGCGTCTGCATGAGCGCCTTGCGTTCGGTCTCGGCGCGTTTCTTCTGATGCTCCTGATCGGCGCGAAGCCGCTCCGCCTCGGCGAGATTATCCTTCAGGCCGTTCAGGGTGCGGGTGATTTCGCCGATTTCGTCCGCGCGTTTCATGCCGGGCAGGGCGATATTGAAATCGCCCGCCGCGAGCAGACTCATGGCGGCCTTCATGTCGAGCAGCGGCTTCGTGATCTGGCGCGCGACGAAGAAGGACAGAATGAGGGCGAGCGCGACCACGACGCCCGCGATGCCGAGCATCGACCACAGGCGGTTGCTGAACCCGCCGATACGGGTCTCGAGCAGACGGTCGAGCTCGCCGGCGGCCGCCTGCCACAGGGCTTCGGTTGCGCCCGACGCGCCGCGATGGATCTCGGCCAGTTTTTTCAGATCGACGCTTGCGCGCGTGGCGTCATCGCGCAAGGCGACGGCGACGGCCTTCATCTCGGCCGCAAATCGGTCGGCGGTTTGCGCGAAGGACTTGGCCGGCTTGTCGAGCCGGCCGCGCGTGACGCCGTCGGCATTGCCCTTGTAGGCGGAATCGAGCGAGGCGGCGGCGCCGGCCGCGGCGGCGCTGAACTGGCCGAGCTGGATCATCAATTCGGCCTTGTCGTCGTCGCTGAGCTGCGCCTGCGATTTCTGCGATTGCGCCAGCGCCAGCAGACTGCCGGCGCGATCGAGCGCCTCGGGCAGCTTGATGGTGGCGACGTCCATCACGTAATAGCTGTCGAGATCGGGATCGAGCGTCAGATTGGAGCCGTCGGCGACCTTGGTGAGCAGGGCGCGCGCATCGGCAACGGCCTTGTCCGACTTCTCATTTCGCGTCAGCGCCCGGTCCGGCCATCCGATTGCCGTGAGCGCGTCGTTCAGAGCCTTGGCGGCTTCGCCGGCTTCCATCGCGGCGGCATATTGGCGGCCGAGTTCGGCGACCGGCGTCTGGTTCTTCAGCCGCGCGGCGGGGATCAGGTCCGGTTCGGAGGCCGCGGCGATCAATGCCGTCAACACCGACCAGGCGCCGCGCACATAGACCACGCCGTCGCGTTCCTTCTGCGCGAAATCGATGTCCTTGAAGCTTTGCTGGATGAACAGCCAGGACAGCAGCAGAATGGGAATGAACAAAAGTCCGAACACAAGTCCGATTTTGCTGCGAATCTTCAGAGCGGCGAATGACATGATCTTTGCCTTGGAAATTGTGCCGGATATCGCGAAAAAACTCGGGATGCGCCTGCGTCAGGCGCCAATTGGGGCGCGATCATAGCGCCAACGCATTAACGATTGGTTTACCCTTTCGGCAACCGTCTCCGGGCCCGGCCGTCTCGCGCGAGCGCCGGTCAATGATGGCCGCCTGAACGCGACCCGGGGCGAGACCTCTTCCGCTGCGACGTTGCGCGGCATCTAAAGACGGCTAGAGTTCGATCCGATTTCGTCCAGCGGGAACGCTGCGAACAGGCAGGGAGCGATTGATGAGCGATTTTTACGTCAAGATTGGCGATGTGGCGCATTTCTCCAAGACCGTGAGCGAATCCGACGTCTATCTGTTCGCCGGCATCACCGGAGATCTGGCGCCAAACCACGTCAACAAGGCCGTGATGGAGAAATCGAGCTATCGCAAGCTGATCGCGCATGGCGCGCTGATGGTCGGCTTCATG
>CAMDXM010000145.1 GCA_945878025.1 Pseudorhodoplanes sinuspersici
ATTTCTGAACCACCACACCGGTCTGAAACTGAAACGACGAAGGGCAAAATACCGGTTCACGGAAAGGGATGAAAGCGAATGTTCTTGGGGTTGCGGATCAACGGAACCGATTGGCCCCTGCCCGCATTCCCGCCGCTTTCTGGTGGCAAAAATGGGCCGTTGAGCCACATTAGCGGTTCATCAAGATAATCAGCAAAATAGGTGCAAAATAGGCACCGGCGGCCTCCGATTCGGGAAGCCGGACGAAAAAAGCCCAAGGACACACGCGGGCGAGGAACAGAATTTTGACCTCGAAAATATACCGTCAGGCGGCCTTCGCCTCCGCCGCATTGCTGTTGTGCGCGGCCGCCGCCGAGGCGGCGCCAAAACCGGTCCATCCGGTTCCGCTGCCGCGTCAGCGGCCCGTCGCGGCGGGTCCGAAGGCCGCTGTCCAGGCTCAAGCCAAAGCAGCCGCCGTCAAATCCACCGTCCCGCTCGCCGTCGCCAGCACCGTTACGACCGGCGCGGACGATCTTGCTGCGGTGAGAAAAGCGATCGACCTCGTCAAGAAGGACAAGATGCCGGATGCCGCCGCGGCCGGCCAGTCGGTCAGCGATCCGGTCGCGCGCAAATTGATCGAATGGGCAATTCTGCGCGCCGAGGACGACGAATTCAACTTCGACCGTTATGCCGCATTCATCGCCGCCAACCCCGGCTGGCCCGGCATTACGATGTTCCGGCGCAAGGCGGAGGCCGCGCTCTGGCAGGATCGCGCCAGCGAAAATACGGTGCGAACTTTCTTCGCCTCGGCGCGGCCGACCACGGCCAAGGGCCGTCTCGCGCTGGCGCGCGCCGCGATCGCGCAAGGAGACCGCGCCACGGCCCAGCAATATGCGCGCGAAGCCTGGCGCAACGACGCCCTCACCACCGATCTCGAAACGCAGGCGCTGGATTCCTTCGGGCCGCTGCTGACCGGCGGAGACCACAAGATCCGGATGGACCGCCGCTTCTATGCCGAGGACACCGACGCGGCCATGCGCGCGGCGCAGCGGCTCGGCGGAATCCAGCTCGCGATCGCCAAGGCGCGCCGCGCGGTCATCGATAAATCCTCGAATGCGAAAACGCTGCTCGATGCCGTGCCGGAAGAAGGGCGCCGCGATCCGGGCTACCTGTTCAGCCGCATCCAGTGGCTGCGGCGCAATGACAAATTCGCCGAGGCCGCGCAGATCATGCTGGCCGCCCCGGTCGATCCGGCGGTCATTCTCGATGCCGAGGAATGGTGGACGGAACGCCGGCTCTTGGCGCGCAAGCTGCTCGACACCGGCGATGTGCCGACGGCCTATCGCGTCGCGCGCGAGGGGGCCGCGCCGTCGAAAGAAAACTCCAGGGTCGATCAGCTTTTCACCGCGGGCTGGATCGCGCTGCGCTACGCAAAGGATCCCGCCGCGGCGAACCAGTATTTCGCGCAGATTGCCCAGAGCAGCGCGCATCCGACATCGCTTGCCCGCGCGGCTTATTGGCAGGGGCGCACCGCGGAGGCGCTGGGACGCCACGATGAGGCGCGAACGCATTATTCGCGCGGAGCGCAATATCCCGCCGCCTATTACGGGCAATTGGCGCGCGCGCGGCTCGGCGGCGGCGATATTTCGCTGCCGCCGGCTCCGGAACCCGCGCCCGACGCCAGATCGACGCTGGCGCGGCTGGAAATCGTGCGCGCCGCCGAAATCCTCTACGCCATCGACGAACGCGATCTCGTGGTCTCGATCGCCGCCGATCTCGCCGACCGGCCGACCGATCCGGGCGCGCTGGCCATGCTGGCGGAGGTCGCGGCGCGCAATCAGGATGCCCGCACGCTGCTCCTGATCGGCAAGGGCGCGATGGCGCGCGGCCTGCCCTTCGAGATGCACGCCTTCCCGATCGTCGGCCTGCCCCGCTACACGCCGGCCGGCCCGCAAGTCGAGCCCGCCGTCGCTTATTCGATCGCGCGCCAGGAAAGCGCTTTCAATCCGCGCGCGGTATCGAGTGCGAACGCGCTCGGGCTGATGCAGGTGACGCCCGCGGCCGGGAAACACATCGCCAAGCGAATCGGCGTTTCGTTCGACCAGAAGCGCTTGCTCAGCGACCCGGTCTACAACGTGCAGCTCGGCGCCGCCGAGCTTGGCGACGCGCTCGAGACCTATCGCGGGTCCTATATCCTGACCTTTGCGTCCTACAATGCGGGCCGCGGGCGGGTGCGCGAATGGATCGAGCGTTACGGCGATCCGCGCGATCCGCAGGTCGACCCGATCGACTGGGTCGAGCGGATCCCGTTTTCCGAGACCCGCAATTACGTCCAGCGCATCCTGGAAAACATGCAGGTCTACCGCGTCCGTTTCGGCGGTTCTTCGCGCCTGATGATCGAGGCGGACCTCCGCCGCGGCGCGCCGGCAAATTAAACCAATACTTTAATTGCCTCGACCGGATTGTGCTTTCCATGGTCTGATCCGAATCAGTATCAGACCATGGGTTCCTTTTTGGTCGCGCAATCTTGCGGTGAACCGGTTCCCACTTCACCGGATTGCGCTCTATCCTGTCAGGCATGAAAGCCGATGGCCACAGCCAGTTCGTCTCCGCGCCCGACGGGCTGCGGCTGCATGTCCGCGTTTATGGCGCGAGGGACGGCGGCCGGTTGCCGGTTGTGTGCCTGCCGGGCCTGTCCCGCAACGGCAGCGATTTCGACATTCTGGCCGGGGCCTTGTCGCAGGCGCCCGGCAAGTCCCGGCGCGTGCTTGCCGTCGATTTTCGCGGCCGCGGGCTTTCCGAATACGACAGCGATCCGGCGAATTACAGCCTGCCGGTCGAACTCGCCGACGTCGTCGCGATCCTGACCGCGCTTGCGGCGGAGCCCGCGATTTTCATCGGCACATCGCGCGGCGGTATTTTGACGATGCTGCTCGCCGCGTTGCGCCCCACGGCGATCGCGGGCGCCGTGTTCAACGACATCGGCCCGGTGATCGAAAACACGGGCGTGATGCGGATCAAGGGTTATGTCGGCAAGCTTCCGCAGCCAGCCAGCATCGAGGAAGGCGCCGCGATCCTGCGCCGGCAGGCCGGCGCGCAGTTTACCCGCTTCACGCCGGACGACTGGATCGACCAGGCCAGGCGAAATTGGTGGATGAAGGACGGAAAGCTCGTTCCGGCCTACGACACGGCTCTATCGAAGACGCTTGAAGAGGCAGATCTCGATCGTCCACCGCCCGCGCTCTGGGCGCAATTCGACGCCGTGCCGAAGGCGCCCCTGATGGTCATCCGCGGCGAGCATTCCGACATTCTGTCGGCCGAAACCGTGGCGGCGATGAAGGCGCGCCGGCCCGATCTGACGAATGTCGAGATCAAGGGCGAAGGCCATCCGCCGCAACTGGAAGGCGCCCTTGTCGACGCCATCGCGGCTTTCGCGGAGCGATGCGACCGCGCCCGGTAGCGCCGCTTCTTGATGACTTGCAGGGCGCAACACAAATTCGATTGTCAAACAGCCAAGTCTCCAGCGGGCAAGTCTCGTCCGGTCTCGCGAAGCGGTTTCCCGCCGGAGTTTTCCGATCGCCTCTTCGATGTGCGCTCCCCACAAAAGCGCGGAGCGCGTCTTTGCTCCCCACAAAAGGGCGGAGCCCGTCTTCACTCCCAAAAGAGGGAGCGGAGCGCCGCTTGGCGCATATTCAGTGTGGCGTGCTCTTGCGAAGAGCACGCAACCGGTCTTGCGATCGACCGGTCTCGCCTTACGGCGCTCCACCGCGGCGTTTTCAATCCCTGGGACCCCGCTTGCCTTTGACCGGAGGTGTCCGGCGGTTTCGCCGCCGGGGCCCGGACGGGCGCAAGGAACGAGCCCTGGGCGTCATATTGCGCCGGGAGGCCGATCCAGGGACTCCAGGGACTCCAGGGACTCCAGGGACTCCCGGGAGCACGGTTTGCGAGACCATGCGCGCGGGCGCCGCTCCCCATTCACGTTCAGATCGCCTCGAGAACGCCCCTCAGCGAATCGGGATGATTCGTAAGTTATAGCAGTAGTAAAATTCAATCAAGAGATATTTGTGGCGGCCGGCATATTCTTCCGCCGTCATTCCGGGGCGTGGGCATTCGCCCGCGAACCCGGAATCCATAACCACGACTCTGAAATATGGATTCCGGGCTCGCTTGCTTTGCAAGCGCCCCGGAATGACAGCTGTGGGTGCCATCTTCCACCCGATCTCCGGTTCGCCCGAGATCGGCCGGGCTATGGCGGCGGAAACGGCCGTTACAGGAGGCCGAGCGCGCGCGAGCTCCACGGCCATCCCGGCAAAGAAAAACCCCCGGCGGAGACCGCCGGGGGCTTCTAGCGTCAGACGATGATCAAGAAGCGATCAAGGCCAGAAGTTACGCTGAATGCGCAGGATGCCCGACCACACGTCGGTGTCCTGAACGCGCTTGGTCGGATCGATGACGTTCGCGGTGAGAACAGTGTTCACACCAGCAGCCGCGCCAGTCACCGCACCGTTGAACCCGGTTTCAACCTTCGAGTACATCACTTCGAGGCCGATATCGAGGTTCGTCACCGGGTTCCAGATCGTGCGAGAACCGACCTGGTAGGCATTGAAGTCCGAGCAACCCGGGCCGAAGCCGCGCGGAGCGCAGATCAGCGTGTCGATCGTGGTGCTGGAGGCTTCGTAGCTCAGGTAAGAGCCCCAGATCGAGGACCGCAGAGAGTTGGTCCAGTAATGCTGGAAACCAGCCGTCACGTTCCAGGCCGTCGGCAGTTCGAGCTGACCGAGCGGACCGAAGTAAGCGTCGTCCAGCCAGCCAACGGCAACGCCGTTAACCTGAGTCAAGCCAGCGAACGCACCGCGAGCACCGAACGCGCCACCGGCGTTCGCCACGTAGGTGGTTGCGCCTTCAGCGTAGGTCGCAGACACGGCGAACGTGTCCTTGGCGTCCCACGGCATCTTCAACAGGATGCCAGCGCCAACGGCCCAGCCCCACTTGTCATCCGGATGGCCTTGCTGGCCGGCCGGAGCAACAGGAGCGCCGTAATACTGCGCCTGGTTGAGATGCAGAGCGCCGGAGACCTGGGCAGAGCCCCAAGCCTGGTCGACGCGCAGGTTACCGACGACGTCCGGCACTTCGTTGCCATGGTTGTCGGAAACGTTCGTGACGCCGGCCGAGAAGGCCGCGGCGCGCAGCGCAGCGGTGCTCAGGTCGACGACGGCCGTGCGGCGCTCGGAATAGTCTTCGAGCGACAGGGTCGCGGTGACGCCGTTACCCAGCATCGCCGTATAGGCGAAGACGGGCGTGCCGGAGCCGCCGGTGCTGTTGCGCACTTCTTCGGTCTGGTAGGACATGTCCGAAATGTCGGGCGTGTCGAAGAAGGACTGCGTCTTACCGAAGGTGAATCCAGCGAACTGGATGAACGCGCGGTCGAGATAGACGGTCGTGGCCGAACCACCGACGGTGTCGGTGTTGGTCGTCCACTGCCAGCCCGAACGAACGAACGAACGCAGGGTGCCGTATTCGGTCTGCGAGCGAACGTCGAAGGAGAACAGGCCGCGGGTACGATTGACCAGCGTATCCGACGCGCGGTTGTATTGACCGCCGGCGCCGGCGAGGTTGGTTGCGAACGAACCAGCCGCGTTGTGGTTCCACTCGGTACGGACAAAGCCGCCGATCTTCAAGCAAGTGTCGGTGCCGGGGATGTAGTAGAATCCGGCGCCGTACAGGCTGCAAATCTTCACGTATTCGACCGCTTTGGCCTTAACGGGAAGATCGGCGGCCTGCGCTCCAACGACCGCTGCCAAACCAGCAGCAGAGCCGAGGAGAAGGCTTTTCACCATCTTCATGTTGAACCTCCAAGTTTGCTTTAGGGAGGGTTTGGTCTCCACCGGGTGTTGCCACCCCTCAGAGGTTCCCTTATCCCCGCGAACCGCCCTGGCTCTCTCGAACGAGTTCCCCCAAATGAGGGAGCCAAGAAGGACGACCCGGGAGATGCCCCCCTCCGTCGCACGCCCACATTAGCCAAGCCGGCTTTCGCCGCAATCAAGAACAGGCTCTCCCACAGGCTCCGGACGCTGTTTTCAGGGCTCTGTTGCACAAAAGGCACGCAGATTTTGGGGGCAAGAGGCATCGAATATTTCACCGCGAGGCATGAAAGCCGGAAAGAAATCGTTAAAAAATATAACAATTCCAATTGTTTATAATGAGTTCCGGTCGCCGTCCCGGTTGATTTGATTTTGTGCATACATCTCGAGCCGTTTTGAGCCTGCCAGTTTCGACGCCAGACACGCGACCGGGACTCCAGGATGAGCGGGATCGGTTTCGGCTGCGGAGATTCGGCGACACATTACGCAGCAAGTCACGGAAATCGCACCTAAATTCATGCCGATGGGGCAACCCGGCGCGAATGTTCCGGTTCGACGCCGCGAGTCTTGATTTCAAGAACGAAAAATGCGGCCGCTTGCCAATTATTGCGCAGCCCGCGCGAACCATTGCCGGCTTGTTCCCCGGCGCGAATGTCCGCGGCCGTTTTCTACAGCCGGCTTTTTTGCGCGTAAAAAATATACCTTCCGACGAAGGTTTGCGGATTCGCGGCTTCGAACAGATCCCATTTGTCGAGATCGGTGAGCGATTTTTCGGTCGAGAATTGTGCGAGGAAGCGCGCCCGCACCTCCGGCTGAATCTCGAAGCCGAGAAACGTCAACGCGTTATCGTCAAGAAACGCCTTGATCCGCGGTATCGTGAAGCGGTGCTCCATCACGTTGAACAGCAGATCGCGGCACCCGCTGGCGTCGAAAAAATCCCGGAAAATGACGACGCTGTCCGACGGCACGGCGCTGGAACGGCGGATGAGATCCTGCCGGCAGGCGCGGATATCCTGGATGGTGGCGCGATAGCCGCGCTCGGCGATGAATGTGCGCGCGGCGACAATAGCGCGCCGCGCCCTCTCGCTGTAAAGACCGATTCCAATCACGCCACCCGGCTTCAGCAGCGAGAGCAGCACTCGTGCGCCCGCTTCCGGATCGGACAAGTGATGCAAGACTCCGATCGATTCGATCAGATCGAATTCGCGTCCGATCGCTCCGAGCTTGAGGATATCCGCGTGCGCATATTCGATATTGCGCACTTCGGTCTCGCGCGTTTTCCGGATCGCGTAACCGAGACTCGTGCGGCTGATATCGACAGCAAGGACACTTGCTTCCGGAAATGCGCGCGCGGTGTTGATCGAATGACGTCCGGTGCCGCAGCCGGCCACAAGGACATCCTTCACCGGCATGTCGATGACATGAGTCGGATCTTTTCGAAGCGTTTTTCCGCTCAGATATCGATCCAGCGTGGCCGCTCTCACGGGCGAAACGCTTGTCCATGCTGGATAAGGGCTCTCTTCGTATTGCTGCTGGACCAGCCGCGAGACCTCGCCGTCGATAGGCGTAAGCGACTGTATTGATTTGCGAATCTCCGCCTCACCACGCGGCGCGTCAATCTGCTGCGAGACCAGGACATGCAGAAATTCCGGCCACGGCCGATCCGCGATCGGCAGCGCGTTCAATGGCACATAGGACGCGATGACGATCACCAGCAACGGATCGATATCCGCGCCGCCGCCGAGTTTTTCAGCGAGCCGGTCCTGCAGCGTCTGGACGTCATCGAGTTCGCCGGCGCCGACGGCGAAGACATAGCCGTTGCTGAAACATTGCTGCGCGACGGAACACAAGAAGCCGCGGACGTCGTCATCGAACGCGAACGGCGCGGCGTTGGCCGGCGCAATCTCGCGCAAGAGCGCAAAACGAAGCTCGGTCAGAAACCGCTCGAGAATATGATCGTGCGCATATCCGAATTGCAAAAGGCACCGGAACAGCAGGTTATCGGCGACGAAGGCTTCGATGCCATCGTCTCCAAACAGATCCTGAAGTGTCAGCCGGCGCGGCCAAGCGCCTTCGATCCGTTGAATGGCGCGATTGACGAACGCGTTGTCCCTGACCAGCGACGTTTCGTCTTTGAGATCGAGGGAAACGGCGAGACTGAAATGCGCCAACGCCTCATCCTTGCCGCCGAGGCCCTGATAAGCGAGACCGATATTGTAGTGAAAGGCCGGGTCGTCAGGATCGAGCGCGATCGCCTGACCGATCAATTTCACGGCGGCGCGATCGCGGCCGGCCTGTTGCGCGATCACGCCAAGCAGATTGAGCGTCTGCGCATGATCCGGATCGCGTTCGAGGATCGTCTTGCCGAGCGCGTTCGCCTGCGCGACGGCGCCGCTGCGGTAACATTCGGCGGCGGACGCAAAGAGCGAGGAAATATCGGAATTGGAGCCGGTTTCGGTGGCCCCTTGCAAGCCTGGAACAGACCCGCCGCGTTTGCGTGCAAGGCGACGCTCGGTTCTGCTCATCGCTTCACACGGAGGCCAGCGCACCACATTAATCGGCCCTCCTTCGCCGAGGCTCCGGAGGGCATCCTGCTTCGCTTAGACAACGAGCCAACATTGCTAGCCTTCGCTGGCCTTGGATCAACGAGAAGGAGCAGACGATCACGCTCCCGGACTGGCTCACGAAGAATCAAGAAGGAGCACACGTTTCCGTACAACAGCGAAGTGGCGAAAGTACTCGCGACCATCCCGCGCCTGAATAAGACCGACTTGCTTTTCCCATCACGCGTGTCCGAGGACCAGCCATTATCGGGGTGGAGTAAATAAAAGAAAGCGCTCAAAGACGGCGTCCCGGGCCGGACGCTCCATGATCTCCAGCGCACCTTCCGCCGCCTTCATGCGAAGATAGGAACGTCATCCGCTATCGGCAAGCGCCTCATCAACCATGTGGCGGCCGTCACGACGGAAGTCGAGCAGATTTACGATCTGCGGACCTATCGACTGGAAATGCGGCAGGCAGCCGAGCGATACGAGGCTCATATCGCCTCGCAACTGCGCCCCGATTAGGGGCGCATTTTTATTCATAACAGAAAAGAAATATCGCTTTACCGACGCGGCTTATCGATATCGAGGCCTGTCGGCCTGCGCTGCGAACCTGGAGGGAGCCAAAAACGCTGGCACATCCGACTCGGATTTGACGCCGTTGTCGCGCATCTCACGCACTCATCGAACGTGGGTTTGCGCGCGCACGCCGTGAGCAATTGCGCGGACGCCGTGCTCGGCGCGAATGCGACGAAGCTCACCGAACTCACCGCGATCAGAAGGATCCTCTTCATTGGAAACTCTCTGGTTGCCGACAATCGGACTGGTTGTGATTGCCGTGTTACAAAATGCAACACGTCGCATTACCCGGATGCGAAACCCGGACCACCTCATTCAGACTGGAGAGCACCTCACGCCTCTCGTCAGGCAAGTGCCCACATTATCTTCACTTGATAGTCGCAGCCCTGCTTACGTTCGCAGCAGCAGCGCTGCATCGGAGCAACTATCCCCGAAGCGTCCACCACCACACCTTTCGCAGAACCGTTGGCCGTACCCGTCGCATCGCCAGAGCGGCACGCCACTCTTGGTATTCCCGTATCTTGTGCTCGCCATTTTCTTCTCCCCCCGAAAATAGCGAATTATATATAGCTACGTGCATTTTGCGGTTGCAAGCGGAATCCGCGTAGCATTCTACCGCGGCTCATAGAGGCGCCAACCGGTGGTCACTGGTGGCATCGCGATGCTCCGACTCAGGAGCAAACACAATGTCTATCAGGCCACTGATAGTGGACTGGAACGGGCTGAGGAGGTTGGGCTGGCCCTACAGTCGCGCCCAGACTTGGCGTCTGCTGCAGCACAGCAGGATGGCGGACCCGCCGTCGCTGCGGCGCCTGTCATCGGGCTGCGCTTCACGCGAACCCGTTGGCAGTTCTGGCGCAGCTTGTCGCGCCGGAGCGCCAGCGGAGGCGGATGGCGGAGACGGAGGGATTCGAACCCTCGATACGCCTTTACAAGCGTATAACGGTTTAGCAAACCGCCGCCTTCAGCCACTCGGCCACGTCTCCGGAAGGCACGGGTATGCCGTAGAGCCGCACGCGGCGCAAGCAACTCCGTCAGCGGCCGGGATGCACCCGCTCAGTGCGCCGTGAGCCACGCGCGCGCGGCGCGCTGCGCGGCGGCGATTTCGGCTGGCGACATGCCGGCGGCGATTTCCTGGCGCAGCTGGATCGCGTCCTTGTTGCCCTTCATGGCCGCAAGGTTGAACCACTTGTGCGCGGATACCAGATCCGCGGCGACGTCGGCGCCGACGGAATATTTGATGCCGAGCTGATAGAAACTGTCGGCCGTCGCGGGCGCCTGCCCCAACACCGCCAATTCGAGATCGGCCATTTCGAAACGAGCCATCTTAAATCCCCCTGTCGCGCGTCCGCTTTCGAACCGGCGGACATTATTTGTCCCGTCCGGCCTTTCGTCCGGACGCACAATAATTGCAGGGAAAATTTGAATCTCGGTTTAAGCATCGCGATGAATCGACTATGAACGCGCCGCCGGGCGCGCGTGGTCTGCGATGCGAAAATGCGCTGTGGAACGCCGTTTTTTCGTCGTTTTTCGCGGGCTTCTTCGCTGCCGCGACCGGACCGGTGACTGTT
>CAMDXM010000146.1 GCA_945878025.1 Pseudorhodoplanes sinuspersici
CGGGACGAGCCCGGCCATGACGGTTGAGAGACAGGCGCATGTATCGACAGGGTCGCCACCGAATGAACTTCGGCATCACTCCGGCAGCGTGCCGTTCTCTTTCAGGATCTCACCCGCGAGATAGAGCGAGCCCGCGATCAAAATGCGCGGCGCGGGCTTGAGCGACAGCCCGCCGATTTTCAAAAGTGCGTCCTCGATATTCTCCGCGGACTCCGCCGGGATGCCGATCTCCTGCGCCGTCTTCACGATCTCGGCGGGCGGCAAACTCTTCTCCTGATGCGGAATCGGGATCGCATAA
Source organism: Pseudorhodoplanes sinuspersici (assembly GCA_945878025.1). Lineage (GTDB taxonomy): Bacteria > Pseudomonadota > Alphaproteobacteria > Rhizobiales > Xanthobacteraceae > Pseudorhodoplanes > Pseudorhodoplanes sinuspersici_B. Next base: position 299 of record CAMDXM010000146.1, read on the forward strand.
AGCCGCAGCGCCAACCCTGAGAAATGCCGGAAGAAATTCGCGTGATCCTTGGTCGCGAGCATGCCCGCGACGATCACCAGCGGACGCGGCACCCGCTCCTCGAGATCCGCGAGCGCCGCGGCAATCGCGCGTCCGCCATCCGGATTATGCCCGCCATCGAGCCAGAGTTCGCTGCCCGAAGGAATGAGGGCCGCGAGCGCGCCGACACGCAGGCGCTGCATGCGGGCAGGCCATTCGGCCTTGAGCAATCCCGTCTCGTAAGCCGACGACGGCAGCGTCCAGCCCGCGGCGCGCAAGGCCGCGATGGCGACGCTGGCATTGACGGTCTGATGCCGCCCGTAAAGCCGGGGCGCAGGCAGATCGAGCAACCCGTCGTCGTCCTGATAAACGAGACGCCCATGCTCTTCGCTCGCGTTCCAGTCCTGTCCTGACAATTTCACCGGTGCGCGCGCACGCGCCGCCGCCTGCTCGATCGCGATCAGCGCTTCGTCCGGCTGCGGCGCGACGATGACGGGAACGCCGCGCTTGATGATCCCGGCCTTCTCCGTCGCGATGCCGGACAGCGTGTCGCCGAGATAGTCGGCATGATCGAGCGACACCGGCGTGATCACGCTCGCGAGCGGCCGCTCGATGACATTGGTCGCGTCGAGCCGCCCGCCAAGGCCCACTTCCAGCAGCAGGGCGTCGGCCGGATGCCGCGAAAACAGAAGGAGACCCGCGGCGGTCGTGATCTCGAACACCGTGATCGGCTCGCCGGCATTCTTGTGTTCGCACTCATTGAGCGCGGCGGCGAGATCGGCGTCGGAGACAAGACGCCCCCCGCCCGGCGCGCCGAGGCGAAAGCGCTCGTTGAAGCGCGCGAGATGCGGCGAGGTATAGACATGCACGCGTTTGTCCGCCGCTTCCAGCATCGCGCGCATGAAGGCGATGGTCGATCCCTTGCCGTTGGTTCCGGCGACATGGATGACCGGCGGTAATTTGCGTTCCGGATGATCGAGCCGCTCGAGAATCCGCCACATCCGATCGAGCGAGAGATCGATCAGCTTGGGATGCAGCGCCGTGAGCCGCGCCAGCGTTGCATCGATCTCTGTCATAAGGTGCGCGCGTCAGTGCGCCATCAGGCCGGCGCGGGGGCCGGCAGGCTCGGGCGCGTTTTCATCGCCGGCGCCTTCATCAGGGTCCGGCACAGCGAGGAGAGCACCGGCCGTAATTGATGGCGATGCACCACCATGTCAACCATGCCGTGGGCTTTGAGATATTCGGCGCGCTGGAAACCGGACGGCAGCTTTTCGCGGATGGTCTGTTCGATCACGCGCGGCCCGGCAAATCCGATCAGCGCGCCCGGCTCCGCGATATGCACGTCGCCCAGCATGGCGTAGGACGCGGTCACGCCGCCGGTCGTCGGATTGGTGAGCACGACGATATAGGGCTTCCCGGCCTCGCGCAGGATCTCCACCGCCACCGTGGTGCGCGGAAGCTGCATGAGGGACAGAATGCCTTCCTGCATGCGCGCGCCGCCCGAGGCCGCGAACATGATGAAAGGCGTGCCGCGCTCGGCCGCGGTTTCGAGCCCCTTGATGACGGCTTCGGCCGCGGCCATGCCGAGCGAGCCGCCCATGAAATCGAAATCCTGCACGGCCGCGGTCACCGGCAGGCCGTCGAGCGTGCCGTAACCGACCTTCACCGCGTCCTGCAGATTGGTCTTGGCGCGCGCATCTTTCAGGCGGTCGGTGTAGCGGCGCTCGTCGCGGAATTTCAGCGGATCGATCGCAACCTCGCGAACCGGAACATCCTCGAATTCGCCGTCGTCGAACAAGGTCTTCAGGCGCGACACCGCGCCGATGCGCATGTGATAATTGGAGCCCGGAATGACGAATTGGTTGGCCTCGACGTCCTTGTAGAAGACGAGCTGGCCGCTTTCCGGACACTTGATCCAGAGTTTTTCCGGAGTGTCGCGCCGGTTGAGGAACGAGCGGATTTTCGGCCGCACGACATTGGAAATCCAGTTCATTCAAAGGCTCTCCGTCGGACCTGCGGAATAATATAGAGCATGATCCCGAAAAAGCTTGCCCCGGAATTGATCCGGGGTGGGACCCGGTTTTCGGAAAAAATCATGCTCAAACTAAGTCTGAATTCACTCGGCCGCCACACGGCGCACCGAGCGCACGCCTTCGGCGAGCGAGGCCACGAGATTGGTCACCGCTTTCACGGTTGCCCCCGTCGCCTTGCCGTCCTTGTCGAGCGTCTCGCGCAACGCGTCGATCAATGCGGAGCCGACCACGACGCCGTCGGCGCCTTCCGCGATGGCGCGCGCACGCGCCGCGTCGCGCACGCCGAATCCGACCGCGACCGGCAGCGACGTATGCCGCTTGATGCGCGCCACGGCGTCGTTCACGCGCGCGGCGTTCGGCGCCGCCGTGCCGGTGATACCGGTGATCGAGACGTAATAGACGAAGCCCGAGGTATTCGCGAGCACGGCGGGAAGCCGCTTGTCGTCGGTCGTCGGCGTCGCGAGACGGATGAAATTCAGTCCGGCCTTGAGCGCGGGCAGGCAAAGCTCGGTATCCTCCTCGGGCGGAAGATCGACGACAATGAGCCCGTCGACGCCGGTCGCTTTCGCGTCCACCAGGAACCTGTCGACGCCGTAAATGTAGATCGGATTGTAATAGCCCATCAGCACGATCGGCGTGTCGTTGTCGCCTTTGCGAAATTCGCGGATCAATTCGAGCGTTTTCTTGAGCGTCTGCCCGCCTTTGAGCGCACGCTGGGAGGAGGCCTGGATGGCGGGACCGTCCGCCATCGGATCGGTGAACGGCATGCCGAGCTCGATCACGTCGGCGCCCGCCGCGGGAAGATTTTTCAGGATCGCGAGCGAGGTTGCGTAATCCGGATCGCCCGCGGTGAGGAATGTCACCAGAGCCGCGCGGCCTTCGATCTTGAGGCCGGCGAAACGCCGGTCGATGCGTGTCGTCATTTCAGGCCGCCTCCGAGATGCTGCGCGACCGAGTCGAGATCCTTGTCGCCACGGCCGGACAGATTGATCACCATCAGGTGATCCTTCGGTTTTTTCGGCGCGAGATCCATCACGCGCGCGAGCGCATGCGCGGGTTCGAGCGCGGGAATGATGCCTTCGAGCTGGCTGCAAAGCTGGAAGGCCTTGAGCGCTTCATCGTCGGTCGCGGACAGATATTGCACGCGCTTGATGTCGTGCAGCCAGGCATGTTCCGGACCGATGCCGGGATAATCGAGACCGGCCGAGATCGAATGCGCGTCCTTGATCTGGCCGTCGTCGTCCATCAGCAGATAAGTGCGGTTGCCATGCAGCACGCCGGGCCGCCCGCCCGCGATCGAGGCTGCGTGCAGGCCGGTCAGGAGACCATGACCCGCGGCCTCCACGCCATAGATTTCGATCTGCGTGTCGTCGAGGAATGGATGGAACAGTCCCATCGCATTGGAGCCGCCGCCGATACAGGCAATGAGCGAATCCGGCAGACGGCCCTCGGCCTCCTGCATCTGCTCGCGTGTCTCGCGGCCGATGATCGACTGGAAGTCGCGCACCATCATCGGATAGGGATGCGGACCCGCGACCGTGCCGATGCAATAAAACGTGTCTTCGACATTCGTGACCCAGTCGCGCAGGGCTTCGTTCATCGCGTCCTTGAGCGTCTTGGAGCCGGCCTCCACCGGGCGCACTTCCGCGCCCAGCATCTTCATGCGGAACACATTCGGCTTCTGCCGCTCGACGTCGACCGCGCCCATGTAGACGACGCAGGGCAGGCCGAAGCGCGCGCAGAGCGTCGCGGTCGCGACGCCATGCATGCCGGCGCCGGTTTCCGCGATGATGCGTTTCTTGCCCATGCGGCGCGCGAGCAATATCTGCCCGAGCACATTGTTCACCTTGTGCGCGCCGGTGTGGTTGAGCTCTTCGCGCTTGAAATAGATTTTCGCGCCGCGCAGATGCTGCGTCATGCGCTCGGCGAAATAGAGCGGCGACGGCCGGCCGATATAATGTTTCGAATAGCTGTCCATGTCCTTCTGAAAGGACGGGTCCTTGCGCGCCTGCGCATAGGCCTGTTCCAGATCGAGGATCAGCGGCATCAGCGTCTCGGCGACGAAACGTCCGCCGTAGATTCCGAAATGTCCGCTTTCGTCGGGGCCCGCGCGGAACGTGTTGGGCTGCTGGACGCTCATGCGTTACTCGCGACTTTCATGCTTCCGATACGGGCGTCCGCCTGCCGCGCAGCACGCACGAAGGCCCGGATTTTTTCCAGATCCTTTTCGCCCGGCGCGCGCTCGATCCCGGAGGAGACATCGACGCCCGGCGCTCGCGTGATGGTCAAAGCCTCGGCGACATTCCCGGCATCGAGGCCACCGGACAGCATGAACGGGATGCCCGGATCAAGGTCTTTCAACAGCGTCCAGTCGAACGGCTTGCCGAGGCCGCCCGGACGCGTGGCATCGCCCGGCGCGCGCGCATCGAACAAAAGCCGGTCGGCGACGCGCGCATAGGTCGCGATCGCGCCGAGATCGGATTTGGTCTCGACAGGAATGGCCTTCATCACCGGCAATCCGAATTTCCTCTTCAACGTCAAAACCCGCTGCAGCGTCTCCTTGCCGTGAAGCTGCAGCATGTCGGGTTTCAGGTTTTCGACGATGTGCTCGAATGTCGCATCGTCGGCGTCGACCGTGAGCGCGACCTTGCCGGCCCGGCCCTTCACGCGCAGGCCGAGTTCGCGCGCGGTCTCGCCGCTTGCGAGATGGCGCGGCGACGGCTCGAAGAACACGAAGCCGACGAGATCGGCGCCGGCATCGAGCGCGGCGTCGAGTGCGTTGGGGGTCTTGAGCCCGCAAATTTTAACCAAAACGGTCATGGTGCTGTTTCCGGGCCGGTTTCTAACCCGCCGGAGCGCGCTTGTCTGCCTTTTATGACAGCCGCCGCCAGACCAGCATGGCGGCGCCAAGGTCCTCGATCGCGGTCCCGACCGACTTGAACAAGGTGATTTCGGAGGCGCTTTGGCGGCCTTTCTCGGTTCCTCGGCAAAGCCCGAACAGGTCGGCCTGCACATCAGTCTCTTTCAACACGCCGCGCCTGAGCGGATCGACAATGTCGCCCGCCTCCTTGAGCGCGCCCGCGCGCGTATCGACAAAGACCCGCGCACGCCGGATCGCCTCGTCGTCGGCTTCCCGCATCTTGGGCGTGAAACCGCCGACGAGATCGACATGCGCGCCATCTTTCAGCCAGCGCCCCTGCACCAGCGGCTCGCCGGCGAGCGTCGCGCAGGACACGATGTCAGCCTCACGCACCGCGTCCTCCAGCCGGTCGATCACGTCCACGGTCAATCCGCCTTCGGCGAGTTGAAATCCCAGCGCGACGGCTTTGGCTTTGGTCCGGTTCCAGAGCGTGACGCGTTCGATCGGCCGCACGCTGGCATGCGCGCGCACGAGATACGGCGCCAGCGCGCCGGCGCCGATCATCACGAGATGAGAAGAATCCTCGCGTGCAAGATAGGACGCCGCGAGTGCGGACGCACAAGCCGTGCGCCACGCGGTGAGCACGCGCCCGTCGATCATCGCCAGCGGCTCGCCGGTATCGCCCGACAGCAGCAGATATTGTCCATAGACCGACGGCCGCCCGGCTTTGGCATTGCCGGGAAACACCGTGACGATCTTGCAGCCGATGAACCGCTCTCCGCCTTGCGAGCCGGCCGCTTCATCGGTCCATGCCGGCATCAGGAGCAAGGTGGCGTCGGGGCCAGGCTGGGTGATGGTGTGGTGGTGACGCACCGGAACGACGATCTCGGCGCGGAAGGCGTCCGCCAATGCGCCGATCAACCCCTCGTAAGTCAGCAGCCGGGCCAAATCGTCGGCGGTTACAATGCGCATGGATCAACAGGCATGGATCGACGCGCTACATCGGCGGCGGCAGCGGAACACGGGCGATATCGCGGTCGCGGCTCTCCGGCGGCGCCTCAAGCCGGCTATTGAGGATCTCGACCTCCCGCCGCAACCCCGCGAGGTCCGACCGCAAGGCGCGCGACGCGCGCCGGTGGCGGCCCTGGCGCAGCCAGGCCGCGAAACCGCCGAGCACCACGCCCGCGATCAGGAACACGAAAATCAGCACGAAGAGCGGCATGCGGACCGACAAGGCCGGCTGCGCGGGATCGAACGGATCGAGCGAGACGGTGACGATCTCCCGGTTCGCCACCGCGAATACGATGAGCGCGATCGCGAGCGGGACGAGGACCAGGGCCGTGACGATCTTGCGGAAACGCGTCATGTCATAATGCCCGCGCTTCGGCTCGCTTCGCTCGTCCGGGGCACACCAGCTACGCGCCGTCCTTGTTGAGGCGCTCGCGCATTTCCTTGCCGGTCTTGAAGAACGGCACGCTCTTTTTCTCGACCGAGACATGCGCGCCGGTGCGCGGATTGCGCCCGGTGCGCGCCGGCCGGTTCTTCACCGAGAAGGCGCCGAAGCCGCGCAATTCGACCCGGTCGCCGCGCGCCAGCGCTTCGGTGATCTCGTTGAGGATCGCGTTGACGATGTTCTCGACGTCGCGCTGGTAGAGATGCGGATTCTGGGTGGCGATGTGTTGCACCAACTCGGACTTGATCATCGGCACCGCCCCTCGACGTCACTACACTTCAGACGATCAGATCATTCCAGCGCCATCGAGTCTTGCGCAATCAAGCGGCGGTGGCACGATACCAAGTCTTCAATTTCCGGTAACAGGGTGCCAAAGCGCCAACAGACCGTCAAGATTGAGACGTTCGACCGTCATCAGGATCCCGGACTCCTCCAGCCGCCGCGCCAGGCCGGTCAGCCCGATCGCGTCGAGCGTGAAGGCTGCCGCCACGTGCAGGAACGGCAGATCGCCGATCCGGGGCTTCAGACGATAGTCGCGAACCGGCGAATTGGGATCGACCTTCTTTTCCTTGGCGAGCCACGCCACAGCGGTCTTCTCGTTTCCGATTTCGTCGATCAGCTTCAGCTCGATCGCCTGGCGCCCGGTGAACACGCGGCCGTCGGCAACTTTCTCAAGGGTGGCCGCGTCCATCTTGCGGTTGTCGCGCACGAGCTTCCTGAACCAATCGTAGGAATCCATCACCACCGCGGCGAGCGCCGCGCGCGCCTCCGGGCTCGTCGGCTCGAAGCCGTTGGGAGCCGCCTTGAGCGGGGAGGACTTTATTTCCTCGACCTTCACCCCGACCGTCTTCAGGAGGTCGGCGACGTTCGGATACTGGAACAGAACGCCGATCGAACCGACCAGCGAGGCGCTCTGCGCGATGATGTGGTCGGAGGCGAGCGCCGCGATATAGCCGCCGGACGCGCAAAGGCCGTCAACCACGACCACCATCGGCTTCTTGGCCTTGAGCAGCACCAGCGATTCATAGAGCTGCTCGGCGCCAGCCGTGGTTCCGCCGGGGCTGTCGATATGGACGATGACGGCGCGGGCCCCCGACTTGCCGAGCCGCTCCAAAGCCTCGACCCGATCCTGGTCCCCGCGGATCAGGCCGCTGATCTTGATGCGCGCGATGGAGCCCGAGGTCAGATCGGAAAATCCGGCAATGTTGCTGCTCGAGAGCGCCGCGCCGCCGGCAATGGCGGCGACGACCATAACGACCGCGAGGACACGCCAGAATGTGAGCTTACGCCGCATACGGCGGCGATCGACGATGTGATCGGCATCGAGCGACATGGTGGCCTCCATGGCAAGCCAGAACGATGAGGGTATCGATATTGAGAATCAATGTCTGAATTAGCTTGATTATGAACAAAAGTGTCGAAACGAAGAGCCCCGGCGCTCGCGTCAGGACACGAGACCGGGGCTGTTCATTTTTAGCGGTCGAGGTTGACGGATTATTCCTCGGCCTTTTCCTTGTCGCCGGACCGCTGCTTGAGCGCGGTGCCGAGGATGTCGCCGAGCGTCGCACCCGAATCCGAGGAGCCGTATTGGGCGATGGCTTCCTTCTCTTCGGCCATTTCCAGCGCCTTGATCGAGACCGAGATCTTGCGCGTCTTGCGGTCGAACTGGGTCACGCGGGCGTCGACCTTCTGGCCGACCTGGAAACGGTCGGTGCGCTGGTCGCCGCGGTCGCGCGCGAGATCGGCTCTGCGGATGAAGGCGTCGAGATCGGTGCCGGCGACCTTCACGTCGAGACCGGCTTCCTTCACGTCCATCACCTCGCAGGTGACGACGTCGCCCTTCTTCATGTCGCCGCCGGGCGAGCCTTCCGCCATCGGGTCGGAGCCGCCAAGTTGCTTGATTCCGAGTGAAATACGCTCCTTCTCGACATCGACGTCGAGCACGGTCGCCTTCACCTTGTCGCCCTTCTTGTATTCCTCGATCACCTGCTCGCCCGGACGCTTCCAGTCGAGATCGGAGAGATGGACCATGCCGTCCACGTCGCCGTCGAGGCCGAGGAACAGGCCGAACTCGGTCTTGTTCTTGACTTCGCCTTCGACGATCGAGCCGGGCGGATATTTCTCGACGAACACTTCCCACGGATTGCGCATGGTCTGCTTGAGACCGAGCGAAATGCGGCGCTTGACCGGATCGACTTCGAGGATCTGGACTTCGACTTCCTGCGAGGTCGAGACGATCTTGCCGGGGTGGACGTTCTTCTTGGTCCAGGACATTTCGGAGACATGGATCAGGCCTTCGATGCCCGGCTCCAGTTCCACGAACGCGCCATAGTCGGTGATGTTGGTCACGCGGCCCTTGAAGCGGGTGCCGACCGGATATTTCGCCTCGATGCCCTGCCACGGGTCGTCGAGCAATTGCTTCATGCCGAGCGAGATACGGTGCGTCTCGTGATTGATCTTGATGATCTTCACCTTCACCGACTGGCCGATATTGAGCACTTCGGTCGGGTGATTGACGCGCCGCCAGGCGATGTCGGTGACATGCAGCAGGCCGTCGATGCCGCCGAGATCGACGAAGGCGCCGTAATCGGTGATGTTCTTCACAACGCCGTCGATGACCTGACCCTCTTCGAGATTCTGCACCAGCTCCTGGCGCTGCTCGGCGCGCGTCTCTTCCAGCACGGTGCGGCGCGAGACGACGATGTTGCCGCGCCGGCGATCCATCTTGAGAATCTGGAACGCCTGCGGCGCATTCATCAGCGGCGTGACGTCGCGGATCGGGCGGATATCGACCTGCGAGCGCGGCAGGAACGCCACCGCGCCGTCGAGATCGACGGTGAAGCCGCCCTTGACCTGATTGAAGATGGTGCCGGTGACCTTCTCGTTATTCTTGAACGCGGTCTCGAGCTTGCCCCAGCTCTCCTCGCGGCGCGCCTTGTCGCGCGAAAGCACCGCCTCACCGAGCGCGTTCTCGACGCGCTCCAGGTAGACTTCCACTTCGTCGCCGATCTTCAGATCCTTGCCGCGGCCGGGCCCGGTGAATTCGCGCAACTGAACGCGCCCTTCGGTCTTCAGTCCGACATCGATGACGGCGACATCCTTTTCGAGGCCGACGACGATTCCCTTGATGACGGAACCTTCCTGCAGATTGCCCGTGACGAAGGACTCTTCGAGCATCGAGGCAAAATCTTCACGCGAGGGCGTGGCGGTAGCGGCCTGGGCCATGAACTCTCCTAGAGCGGGTGCGCCGGGGTTGGATGAAAGGGCGTTCCGAACGCACGGTCCAAAGGTCCGCAAGACCCCTGGAGACTGCCGACAAGCCGGCAGCCGGCGCTTAATCGCCGTTCGATCGGAACGATGGTTTGGTCCGGTGCCTTCGGAAGAGGCGGCGGAACGGGCTTTCCTCCAACGACGAAAGCGGGGTCAGCCCGGCTTTCGGCCCGTTCGGACGGCCTCGACGATGTCGACGGCAGCCCGGACTGCGGCGTCTATATCCAAATGCGTGGTATCGAGCAAGTGTGCATCCGGAGCTTGTTTCAGGGGGGCGACCGGGCGGGTCATATCGCGCTCGTCGCGCATGAGGATACCGGCGAGGACAGCCGCTTCATCAACGCTCTCGCCCCGGCCCTGAAGTTCCAGAATGCGCCGCCGCGCCCGCACTTGCGGCGTCGCGGTTACGTAAATCTTAACGTCGGCCTCCGGCGCGATGACGGTCCCGATATCGCGCCCGTCGATCACGGCCCCCGGGTTCCTCCGCGCGAACGCGCGCTGAAAGGCGACGAGTTCCGCCCGCACCTCCGGGATCGCGGCGACATGAGACGCGGCCTTGGCCACGTCATCGCCTTTGAGAACGTCGTCGGGGTAGCG
>CAMDXM010000147.1 GCA_945878025.1 Pseudorhodoplanes sinuspersici
CCGGTTCGCCGCAAGATTGCGCGACCACCAAAGATTCGACGCGGTCTATCCGCCGAGGCTTTTGGAAAAAAGCCCCTGCCAGATCAGCACCAGCGAGACGGCAAGCACCAGCACATAGGCGATCTTGTAGAACAATTCCGTCGGCGTCACCCGCACGAGCCAGATGCCGATGAAATTGGTCACCACCGCGAGCGGGAGGAGCGCCACCGAGGTCGAGAAATTCTCCAGCGAGAACTGGCCGAGCGCAAAATAGGGCCCGATCTTGAGCGCGTTCACGATCGCGAAAAAGATCGTGGTTGTGCCCACGAGTGTGAGTTTCGCCAGCCGCTGCGGCAGCACATGGACCTGAAACGGCGGCCCGCCGCCTTGCGTCATGAAGGACGTGAAGCCCGACACGCCGCCCCAGAACATTCCGCTGGCGGCGGTTTTCTTCTGCGGCTCGACCGGACCCTTGCGCAGCCAGGCATTGGCGACAAAAGCGATCCCAATGGAGCCGACCATCAGGCGGATCGCGTCATCCGAGACGCGCGCGGCGAGCAGCCAGCCGACGCTCATGCCGATCAGCGCGCCCGGCAGCATCACTTTCAGATTCCACGCGTCCCAGTCGTGCCGGTACCACCAGACAGCGATGGCGTCCTGGCAGATCAGGATCGGCAGCAGCAAAGCCGCGGCTTCGAGCGGGGGCAGATAGAGCGACGTCAGCGGGGTCGCGAGCAGGCCGACGCCGGCGAAGCCGCCCTTGGACAGGCCGAGCGCCAGCACGGCCGGAACGGCGAACAGATAAAAGAGGGGATCGGTGATCACAGGACCGCGTCCTTATTCAACTGTCATCGCCGGGCTTGTCACCGCAAGTCGGATTTATCCGACTTGCGGCACCCGATATCGCGCAACTCGGGCAGGCCCGAGTTGCGATGATCCCGATCAGGCGGGTACTGTGCGTCCCTAAGCGAGATGGCCGGGTCAAGCCCGGCCATGACGGTTCATAAGGTACGTGATGGCCACCGCGCCAGTCCTTTCGCGGCATGGCCGGATCGCCGATCCGCATACGGCGAATCCCTATCTTGCAAATCGCCCGAGCGGCGGCACAAACTGTCCTGAAAAGGATCCCCGATCATCCTCATCCTGAGGAGGCAGCGAAGCTGCCGTCTCGAAGGATGGGATGCCAATGACGGGCCTCATCCTTCGAGACGCGGCCAAGTGGCCGCTCCTCAGGATGAGGGGATGCAAGCGACGGGAGGATTATCCATGGACGCGCGGGCGAGCCGCTATCACGAAATCTAGCCGCGGTCGATGCGCGACCCGGAGGGTTTCTGGGGCGAGGCCGCGCAGGCCATCGACTGGTACGAGCCGGCGAAAAAGGTCTTCGATCCCGCGTCGGGAATTTACGGCCGCTGGTTTTCGGGCGGCGTCTGCAACACCTGCTACAACGCGCTCGACCGGCATGTGGCGGGCGGGCGCGCGAACCAGACCGCGCTGATCTACGATTCGCCTGTCACCAAGACCAAAGCCGCCTACAGCTATGCCGAATTGCTGGCCGAGGTGAAGACGCTCGCCGCCATGATCGCCGATTTCGGCGTGGGCAAGGGCGACCGCGTCATCCTCTACATGCCGATGATCCCGGAAGCGGTGATGGCGATGCTCGCCTGCGCGCGCATCGGCGCGGTGCATTCGGTGGTGTTCGGCGGCTTCGCGGCCAAGGAGCTCGCGACCCGCATCGACGACGCCAAGCCGAAGCTGATCCTGTCGGCGAGCTGCGGCATCGAGCCCGGCCGCGTTGTCACTTATAAGCCGCTGCTCGATGAAGCGATCAGGCTTGCGAATTACAAAGTGCCGTCCTGCATGATCCTGCAGCGCCCGCAGGCGCAAGCGGAAATGACCGCCGGCCGCGACCACGACTGGGCGTCGCTGCACGCGAAGGCGAAGAAGGAGAACAAGACCGCCGATTGTGTGCCGGTCGCAGCGACCGATCCGCTCTATATTCTCTACACATCGGGCACGACCGGCATCCCGAAGGGCGTGGTGCGCGACAATGGCGGCCACATGGTCGCGCTCAAATGGTCGATGAAAAATCTCTACGGCGTCGATCCGGGCGAAGTGTATTGGTGCGCGTCCGACGTCGGCTGGGTGGTCGGGCATTCCTACATCGTCTATGGGCCGCTCCTGCATGGCTGCACGTCGATCCTGTATGAAGGAAAGCCGGTCGGCACGCCGGACGCCGGCGCGTTCTGGCGCGTGATCTCCGAGCACGGCGCGGTGGCTTTGTTCACCGCGCCCACCGCCTTCCGCGCGATCAAGAAGGAAGATCCGAAAGGCGAGTTCATCGGAAAGTATGACCTCTCGAAATTCCGCGCGCTGTTTCTCGCCGGCGAGCGCGCCGATCCCGACACCATCAAATGGGCGGAGAATTTGCTGAAAGTTCCGGTGATCGATCATTGGTGGCAGACCGAAACCGGCTGGTGCATCGCCGGCAATCCGATGGGCCTCGGCATGCTGCCGGTGAAGCACGGCTCGCCGACCGTGCCGATGCCGGGTTACCAGGTCGACATCGTGGACGAAGCGAGCAAGCCCGTCCCGGCGAACAAGATGGGTTCGATCGTCGTCAAATTGCCGATGCCGCCGGCCTGCCTGCCGACCTTGTGGGAGCAGGACGAGCGCTTCAAGGAAAGCTATCTCGCCGAATTTCCCGGCTATTACAAAACCGCCGACGCCGGATACAAGGACGACGACGGCTACGTTTATGTGATGGGCCGCACCGACGACATCATCAATGTCGCGGGGCACCGGCTCTCGACCGGCGGCATGGAGGAAGTTCTGTCCTCGCACCAGGACGTCGCCGAATGCGCGGTCATGGGCATCAAGGACGAACTCAAGGGCGAGGTGCCCTGCGGCTTCGTCGTGCTGAAAGCCGGCGTGAACCGTCCGCCCGCGGATATCGAGAAAGAGATCGTCGCGCTGGTGCGCGAGAAGATCGGCCCGGTGGCCGCGTTCAAGCTCGCCATCACCGTGAAGCGATTGCCGAAGACGCGCTCGGGCAAAATCCTGCGCGGCACCATGAAGAAGATCGCCGACGGCGACGAATGGAAAATGCCGGCGACCATCGACGATCCCGCGGTACTCGACGAGATCGGTGTGGCGCTGAAGGAGAAGGGTGTCGGCGGTGGCGCGTAAAAGAAGTAGGCGTTCCATCGAGAATGGACCGAAAATTGAATTCAAGCGGAAAGCTCATTTGGATTTATGGCTTCACCAGAACAATTTATTGTGGAGCCGAATGAACACAATCTACCTGCTTCAGGTTGGCTTTTTTGGAACGGCGTATTTTGTTAGATCAAGTCTCCTTCTGACAATTGTCGTGTGCGTAGTTATGTTTGTTTTTATGGTCACTACATTCAACACAATGGAAAATGATCGGAAATTTCGTAGTCTGCATAAAAAAGAACTTGAGAAATACGGATTTGATCCTCTTCCAAGTAAGGTCGGTTTGCCTAGCTATGTTCGAAGATATTTTAGTGACGAGCAATTTGAATGTTTCTTCCACGCGAGCCTGCTTGGTCTTCTCGCATTTGCGGACGTGGTTGCCGTGATAGCTTTTCGTCGTGGATGGATTGTGAATTAGTTTTTTTTAATCAAGTCGGCGTGGCGCTGAAGGAGAAGGGTGTGGGCTCTTAGCCCCTTTTGCCACTGTCATTCCGGGGCGTCCGCCGTAGCCCGAAGGGCGAAGGCGGACGAGCCCGGAATCCATAACCACGATTTGGGATTATGGATTCCGGACACGCCGCTGTCGCGGCGTTCCGGAATGACGTGTCGGGGCGATGGTCGACGCTTACCTTGTCACGATCACCGTCGCGCCGAGGCGCGTGCGGTTATAGAGATCGACGACATCGTCGTTGGTCATGCGGATGCAGCCCGAGGAGGCTTCCTCGCCGATCCGCCACGGCTCGTTGGTGCCATGGATGCGGTACATGGTCTGCCCGAGATAAAGCGCGCGCGCGCCCATCGGATTGGCCGGGCCGCCTTCGACATGGCGCGGCAGATCGGGCTGACGGCGCAGGATTTCCGGCGTCGGCGTCCAGCCTGGCCATTCGCGCTTGTCGGAGACGCTCGATGTGCCGGCCCAGGCCGCGCCTTCGCGCCCGACCGCGATGGCGTAGCGGATCGCAGTGCCGTCGCCGTTCACGTAATAGAGCCGCTTCTCGCGCTGGCGCACGAGGATGGTGCCGGGCGCGTGCCGCTCCCTGAATTGCACGACCTCTTTCGGAACCACGCGGTACAGGCCGAAACCGAGCGCGTTCGACGAGGTGGAATAGGACGAGGCCGCGCGCTGCAGCATGACCTGCGAGGCGTCTTGCCCGCGCGCGCTTCCTTGCGCGTTCGCCGGGCCGGGGCGTGCGCCGGCGTTGCTCGCATTCGGCTGCGCGCTGTTGCCACGGAAGAAGTTGCTGAGACGGTCCATCGCCGAAGGCTCCGGCGCGGGAGCGGCGGCCCGTCGTCTCACGGCCGGCTTCGGCGTTTCGGGGGCGGCGATGGCAGCGCCGGCGGCCGTGGGTGCGGCGGCCGCGGGTGCGGCGCTTGCGGTCGCGGCGGGCTTGTCGCCCGGGGCATCGGAAGCCGCCTGCGCGAAGGCCGCGGAATGGAGCGAAACAGCCGCGACCAGCGAAGCGAAAAATACCTTGGACGTCATGGATATCCTCCGGCGCCCCCGCCGTTGAGAGGCCGCAAATTAGCGGCAAAACCAGCGCGGTCTAGTGCAGGGAAGCCACTCTTTCATTCTTTTTCACGAATCACATGGTTTCAAAATGTGGCGAATTTTAGTTCGCTGTCAGCGAACTTTTTTATTGCATAGCGAACTCGAATCTGGCTTGATCGTCGGCAGTTGAAGCGAAAAAGGAGATATTCGCCATTGATGGAAGCGTCTTCGGACGCTTCGTGGAAGGCCTAGGCCTTCTGTCGCTTGGCCGGCACGCGTGACGCGGGCTGGCAGGGCACGACCGGGCGAGACGGTCGTGCCCTCGCGAGATACGGGGTTAAGATTCGCCTCCCTCCTGTCTCTCTTCGCTCGGCGAGAGCCACGGCATGGTGCTGGGGCTTGCGATGAGGGAGTAGGCCGATGAAGTCATCGGGTCGCTTTAACAGGAAGCGGAGGCGGCCGAAACCGAGGAACCGCGGTAGGAAAAGTAAATTGTTCCTGCGTCCGCGCGTTCTGAAGTTTTTGATGGTTACGGTACCACCTTTGGCGACGAAGGTCGTGGAAGTGGTGCTTGAGATCATTAAATTCTTCCGGAATTAGCCGCCACCCCGTGTTTGTCTTTGCTCGGAAAAGGAATGATCTCAGAAGCACTCAGACTAATACGCGTATATCACGACCTCAAACAAAGTGAGCTAGCGGTTCGGCTTAGAATATCGAAGTCTTATTTGTCTGAGATCGAGTCAGGAGTGAAAACTCCTACGCTTGATCTCATAAATAGTTATTCGGCCGAATTTGATATGCCGGCGTCAGCTATTTTGTTCTTCGCGGAGAAAGTTGAAGAGCCGTCGACAGCGTCAGATGCTCGTGAATTTGTGTCGAAGAAGATTCTGACCTTGCTGCGCTTTATTGAACAAAGATCGGAAAGTGTTCATGTCGAAGGAAAAAAGAAAAAATCACGATCTTAATCAATCGTCATTTTATCGGCTTTCGACAAAGCGTAAGCTTGCTGCATTGCTATCAATTTCGCAAAATGAATTGCGAGAATTCAAGTATTCGGACCGACTTTATAGTGAGAGAGAAATCCCTAAAAAGACAGGTGGGGTTCGACTTATTGAAAATCCGCGTCGTAATTTGAAGTTGACGCAGGCGCGGATAGCTAGGTTACTTGGCCGAATATCTCCTCCGGAGTATCTGTATTGTCCAGTGCGCGGTCGTTCGTATGTGACCAATGCTGCGCGTCACATGAATCGCCGGGTCATTCGAACGCTGGACATAAAAAAATACTTTCCCAGCACTTCTCGAGATCGCGTTTATCGGTTTTTTCGCGACGTGATGAAGTGCAGTCCTGATATCGCTGAAATGCTAGCGAATATTGCAACGTACAAAGGTCATTTGCCGACGGGTAGTCCACTAAGCCCAATAATGGCGTTCTACGCTCACTACGATGTATGGGAAGAAGTGGCTCGTTTAGCTGAAACCAAGGGAGCGATAATCAGTCTTTACATCGATGACTTAACTATTTCAGGAGACCAAGTCTCGGATGGATTGATTTGGGAAATCAAGAAATCGATTCACCGCGCAGGATTGCGATATCACAAAGAAAAATCGTTCTTTGATACGCCCGCTGAAATAACTGGGGTGATTGTCTGCGAGGATCGTTTAGCTATCCCAAACAGGCAGCTGCTTAAGAGGCATAGAGCCGCGAAAGCTCTTCAGAAGGCTTCAACAGATTATGAGAGAAAATTACTCCTCACCCAATTGAGGGGATTGGATGGGCAAGCTCATCAAATCCGGTCTGCAGACCGTCAAGAACAGCAGTGATTGTCGGCGCTTGTTAGGAACTTAGTTGACGGAGAGAATCACTCCCCGTCTTCGTCCTTCTCGTGCTTGCCGCCGCCGATCTGCTTGAGCTTGGCGAACACGGCCGACACGTCCATGTCGTCCTTCGGCTTGCCGCCGGCGGGAACCTCTTCCTCCTCCGGCATGGCGGGCGCGGTGGTGACCGACGCCGGCAACAGCGTCGCGCCGGTATCCATGGGCACCGGTTTTTCCTTGGCCGCGCGGCCGACTTCGAGATCGAGATCAATTTGCGAGCACAGGCCGAGCGTCACCGGATCGAGCGGAGAGAGCGTCGCCGCGTTCCAGTGCGTGCGGTCGCGGATGCCCTGGATCGTCGACTTGGTGGTGCCGACGAGGCGCATGATCTGGCTGTCTTTCAGCTCCGGGTGATTGCGGATGAGCCAGAGGATGGCGTTCGGGCGATCCTGGCGGCGCGAGACCGGGGTGTAGCGCGGGCCGCGCTTGGTCTTCTGCTCGGGGACGCGCACGCGGCGGTCGGCGAGCTTGAGCTTGTGATTGGCGTCGCCCTCGCCCTTTTCGATTTCGTCGCGGGTGAGCTGGCCGGTCTGGATCGGGTCGAGGCCCTTGATGCCCTGCGCGGCGTCGCCATCGGCAACCGCCTTCACTTCGAGCGGATGCAGCTTGCAGAATTCGGCGATCTGGTCGAACGAGAGCGCGGTATTCTCCACCAGCCAGACGGCGGTCGCCTTCGGCATCAGCGGTGCGGTCGACATGGGATTCCTCCGGGCAAAATGGTTTTCGCGCTCCGCCCGCCCTTGCGGACGAAGCCTCTCCTGCATCGGGGATGGGGAAAGTGGCCGGAATATAGGGAGTTTGGCCGTTTCGGGCAACCCAAAGCCGCAAAGCCGGAGGCAGCTTGACTTAACGGCTTTGCGCCCCCCATTTCGCTGATCGGACGCCCATTGGGCGCCGGAAACCGCCTTTTGACCCACGATTTCGTCCCATGAGCCAGGCACCCGCCGCCGACGCCGAAAAGCCGCCCCTGAAGGTGGTGCTGTGCTCCCCGCGCGGTTTCTGCGCCGGGGTGGTGCGGGCGATCGATTCGGTCGAGCGGGCGCTCGCGCTTTATGGGCCGCCGGTCTATGTCCGCCACGAGATCGTCCATAATCGCTATGTGGTCGACAGCCTGAAGGCCAAGGGCGCGGTCTTTGTCGAGGAGCTCGACGAAATCCCCGACACCGGCGCGCCGGTGATCTTTTCCGCGCATGGCGTGCCGCGCTCGGTGCCGGATGAGGCGAAGAAGCGCAATTTCTTCGCGCTCGACGCCACCTGTCCGCTGGTGACCAAAGTGCATCGCGAGGCCGAGATCCATTTCCGCCGCGGACGCGACATCGTGCTGATCGGCCATGCCGGCCATCCGGAAGTGGTCGGCACCATGGGGCAGCTCCCCGACGGCGCGGTGAGCCTCGTGGAGACGCTCGCCGACGCGCAATCCTTCGCGCCGAAAGACGAGAGCAAGCTCGCTTACGTCACGCAGACCACGCTCTCGCTCGACGACACCGCCGAAATCGTGGAATTTCTCAAACGGCGCTTTCCCGCGATCGTCGGCCCGCACAAGGAAGACATCTGCTACGCCACCACCAACCGGCAGGAGGCCGTGAAGCGCGCCGCGCCTCTGGTCGACGCCATGATCGTGGTCGGCGCGCCGAATTCGTCGAACTCGCAGCGGCTGCGTGAGGTCGCCGAGCGCGCGGGCTGCGCGCATGCGGCGCTGGTGCAGCGCGCGGACGATATCGACTGGGAGAATTTCGGCGCGTTGCGCTCGCTTGGCATCACCGCGGGCGCGTCGGCGCCGGAGGTGCTGGTCGAGGAAATCATCGACGCGTTCGCCATGCGCTACAAGGTCGAGGTCGAGACCATGTCGGCGGCGGACGAGGGCGTGTTCTTTCCGCTGCCGCGTCCCTTGCGGCAGACCGAGGCGGCGGAGTAGCGGATGGCCGTCTATACCGACGTCGGGGCGGACGAACTCGACACCTTCATCGACGGCTACGATATCGGGGAGATGCTGTCCTACAAGGGCATCGCGGAGGGCGTGGAGAATTCCAATTTCCTCCTGCACACCGAGGCCGGAAATTTCATCCTGACGCTGTATGAAAAGCGCGTCGCCACCAGGGATCTGCCGTTCTTCCTCGGGCTGATGCAGCATCTCGCCGCGCGCGGCATCAATTGCCCGCAGCCGGTGCAGAACAAGAAGGGCGAGGTGCTCGGCAAGCTCGCCGGCCGGCCGGCCGCGATCGTCACCTTTCTGGAAGGCGTGTGGCTGCGCCGCGCCGACGTCAAGCATTGCGCGGCGGTCGGCGACGCGCTGGCGAAATTGCATCTGGCCGGCGCCGATTTTGCGAAGAAGCGCGTCAACGCGCTGTCGGTGGAAGGCTGGCGCCCGCTGTTCGAAGGCTGCTGCGAGCGCGCCGACAATGTGCAGCACGGCATGAAGGCCACAATAGAAAAGGAACTCGACGCGCTGGAAAAATCATGGCCGCGCGGCTTGCCGCAGGGCGTGATCCACGCGGATCTGTTTCCCGACAACGTGTTCTTCCTCGCCGACAAATTGTCGGGCCTGATCGATTTCTATTTCGCCTGTAACGACATGTTCGCCTATGACGCGGTGATCTGCCTGAATGCGTGGTGCTTCGAAAGCGATTTCTCCTACAACGTCACCAAAGGCCGCGCATTGTTGCAGGCCTACGCGAAAGTGCGCCCCTTTACCGATGCCGAACTCGAGGCGATGCCGCTGCTCGCGCGCGGCGCGGCCTTGCGCTTCCTGCTGACGCGCCTGGTCGACTGGCTCGACGTGCCGCCGGGGGCCCTCGTGAAACCGAAAAGCCCGCAGGAATATCTGCGCAAGCTGCGCTTCCATCAGAAGGCGAAGAGCGTGCAGGATTACGGCGTCGAAGCGAAGGAACTGGTCGCGTGAGCGCGCCGGTGGTCATCTATACCGACGGGGCCTGTTCGGGAAATCCGGGGCCGGGCGGCTGGGGCGCAATATTGTCGTTTGCCGGGCACGAGAAGGAATTGAAGGGCGGCGAGCTTCACACCACCAACAACCGCATGGAATTGATGGCGGCGATCTCGGCGCTCGAAGCGCTTACCAAGCCGTGCGAGATCGATCTGCATACCGACAGCCAGTATGTGCGCAACGGCATTTCGACCTGGATCAAAGGCTGGAAAAAGAACGGCTGGAAGACCGCCGACAAGAAGCCGGTGAAGAATGTCGACCTGTGGCAGAAGCTCGACGCGGCGCTCGCGCGCCACAATGTGCGCTGGCACTGGGTCAAGGGCCATGCCGGGCATCCGATGAACGAGCGCGCGGATCAGCTGGCGCGCGACGCGATCGACGAATTGCGCGACCGGGTCCGCCGCGGCGTGAAGCCGTAGTTGCACGTGATGTCGTCGCCCGCGCAGGCGGACGATCCAGAGAATTCTCAACGCATCGTAATTCCCTGACGGCTGGATGCCCCGCCATCCCAAGTCGGCCTTGGCCGACTTGGGCATTTTAGTTGCCGATCTCGGGTAAACCCGAGATCGGTTGGGACATGACATTTCTGTCATGGCCGGGCTTGGCCCGGCCATCTCGCTTAGGATGGCACGCTGCTCACCTGAGCGGGATGCGCGGGTCAAGCCCGCGCATGACAGCGGAGATGAATGGCGAGCCTCTCTCTTCCGTCATGGCCGGGCTTGGCCCGGCCATCCACGTCTTCGTTTGGCTCAACGCTCCAATGTCATCGCCCGCGCAGGCGGACGATCCAGAGAATTCTCAACGCATCGTAATTCCCTGACGGCTGGATGCCCCGCCATCCCAAGTCGGCCTTGGCCGACTTGGGCAGTTTAGTTGCCGATCTCGGGTAAACCCGAGATCGGTTGGGACATGACATTTCTGTCATGGCCGGGCTTGGCCCGGCCATCTCGCTTAGGATGGCACGCTGCTCACCTGAGCGGGATGCGC
>CAMDXM010000148.1 GCA_945878025.1 Pseudorhodoplanes sinuspersici
ATATACACAACACCCGCCATCCGCCACGTAGCCGGAAACAAAACTCGTTTAACCGAGCCCGCATTCGGGCGGTCAATTCCGCTCGATGCGAATGGTTCTCCGCTGTTAGTCATGATAGTTTTTCCAAGCGGACGGGAGGATGACCATGACTTGGTGCGAGTCGCAGTTTGTTAAATTTAACGACAAAATAAAACTCGATTCAGGAAGACTCGAACGCATCCGAGGCGCAGTACAACGTCTTGAGGAGTTTTGCGAAAAAGATGACCAATTACGAGCGGCGATGGACGGCGCTGTGTTTCTCCAGGGGTCGGTGGCAACCAAGACTGTGATCAAGCCGCTGGTAGACGATGAATTCGATGTCGACGTGGTCTATCCATTCAAGCTGAGTGTATTTGGGGAAGGCGTCACGCCGAGTGGAATCATCGAGTGGTTTCTAGCTCGTCTGAGGCAGAGTGATTTCTACAAGAACATGTTGATTCCACGCGACCGTTGCGCGCGTCTTGATTACGCTGGCGACTTCCACCTCGACGTCATTCCTGCAACCAAATCCGTGACTGCACATCAGCCTTACGCCGTTCCTGCAAAGGATCTTGGCTCCTGGATCACCAATGATTCCGAGGGTTTCGCCACTTGGGTCGCAGAACGAGATAGCCGATCAGGGGCAATAGATAGCGACGGTGTAGGCCGCTTTGTACGAAGCTGTCGGATGACAAAGAGGTGGCGCGATACAAAACTTGATCCAGAAAATGCGCCTACGTCGATTCTACTTGTGACAATGCTTGGTAAGCATGATCCGACGATTCCAGGATACGATCCTCCGTTGGAAAACCCACTATACCCGCAATACAAGACGGACGTCGCATATCTCTACGACATGCTTCGGCTCACGCATAGTTGTCTCCGTAGCTCGCGGCGCACGGCATTCTTTCATCCGACCATTTTGGACGAAGATTTGAGCCGGGGGTGGGATGCGAAAAATCTTGAGTATTTTCTGGAAAAACTTCAGATGTGCATCAACTGGATAAATGTCGGAATATACGCTCAGGATGAAGGTGAATCGATTGGGCACTACACGAACGCGTTCGGCGATTCGTTTCCGGCGAGTTAGTTGTGTTTAAGATATTGAGCTTAGATGCGGTGCGATCGTCGCGGGTATTCTTGGCCAAATACAGCTGACCTAAAAAGGCAGCGTTGAACCTACCAGAGTTCAGCCATTTGGACCACGCGGTTGCGGTCGCCCAGGCCGGCCCACCAGCTATCGTAACCCCGGATGAGAAAGAACGTGCTGCCTGCATGATTCTTCCTCGCGACCCTTTTCCACGTCTGGCGATCGATCAATGACGGCGAGGGACGCGCCTCGGGATGCGTGTGCCATTCTCCGACGAACGTAAGCGTTCTACCGCTCGACCGCCATCGTTCCAGCGCCGCACGCTGATGACCCTCGTCACGCCTGTCGAATAACATCCTAGAGCGCCGATCGCGAAAGAGGGGAGTCGTGCATTCGACGATCTGGATGTGCACGCCGCGGTAAGACCCGATGAGTATACCACCGGCCTCGCGGTCGTTTTCGCCCGGTCTCGAATAACGGACGATCGTTCTGACGACGTCGTCGTGGATATCGACGAGGCGCAGACCCGCTCGCAGGATCATGCCTGCTTATCTCCGCACGCCGGACACACAGCCGAAGCCTCCAGCGTTGTATCCTTCGGCGAGAAGCACTGGGCGCTATCGAACGTGCGTGTTCGAAGTCGATGTCCGGGTCTTCCGCTGTTCCAGGCGAGGACGAGATCGAGCGCCAACGCTGCGGCCGCCGCCGATACCGAAACAGGAAACGGCGCGTACAGTCCGTCTCCGCATGCGCCCATGCGCCGTAACGTCGCGGCGGACTCATCTCGCATGACGCGCAGTCTGGGTTGGCCTGCCAATTCTGGCTTGAGACACTTAAAGCATGCGCGCTCCGGACCGTCGCACAGGAGGACCTGCGCGGCGCCGCCGTTTCCGATGATCCAGGCATGCAAAGTGGGAGGAAAATCTGGCCGCTTGCTGACAGCGTAATCGTTTAGCGCGATCGACAAGGCCTCTTCGCCGGTCGCATCGATCACCAGATCGAAGTCGCGCAGACCGGCCACGCTTTTCAGGACGTCGGCAGGACGCGCCTCGACATCGAGGAAGGGAAGTTGCGTCCGGATGTGTTCGGCGCAGGCTTCCGCCTTATTCCGGTTGAGTTCATTCAGGCCAAGCAGATGGCGACCGAGATTCGACGGCATGAGGTTTTCGTTATCGAATAACACGAGCCGGCCCGACTTTGATCCGGCACCGCTCTGGGCAAGCAGAAGCGCGAGAAAGCTGCCGATCGTGCCGCAACCTATAAGCGCCAACCTCTTGCCGGCCAAGGTCGGCCGGTCGGCCAGATTTCGTCCGTACAGGAAATCGGCGTCGACTGGAAAGCCACGATAGCGTTCGATGCGGATTTCCGACGCCACGGACTCAAGCGCTTGCGGCAGGTTCCGCTTACGCGAGCGCATAAACTCTTGCGTATCGAACCTAGGCGGGATCTGGATTTGGGCCAAGCAGAACGCATTGGGCGCGCGGATCGCGACCCAACGGTTGAGACCTTCTCCTTGACGCAATGCATTGTCCACTAGCGCCTCGGTGGCCCTGATTGCAAAGAGAAACTTCTTTAGCTGAGTCAGTGTTCGCGGCGGCCGCGATGCGTCCGGATCGAGGCCGAGCTCTCGATCGACTTTTGCGACCCAACATGGCTCCGACGACGGCTTCGAGCCTTCGCCGCGCGCGCGCACGTGTGCGTCTTTTAACGAGCGCGCTAGCTTGTTCTTGCGCGTGAGGACCGCGGACACTTTTTCCTTGTGGTCGCGATTAAGCGCGATCCAGTAGATCGCGGCTTCACCCTGAAAGTCGACCGGAAGGTCAATCAACAACGGCGACGACGACCAATAATTCACGTATTCCGCCGCGAAGTCGGCGTTCAACTTCCCACGCACGGCATCGCCTAATACCTGTTCCGCGCGCACCAAACAACGCAAAACGGTGCCGCCCGGATTGTACTTGTCGAGCACCGTCGATCGCGGTTCGAGATAGCAGAATTCGCCGTCGGGTCCCGCGAGATGCGGGACAGGGTTCTTCGTGCTGATGCCCCCGGCGTCGACGCGTATGATGGGGATATTGACGAAGTCTAGGTCGGGAATCTCGATCGACACAGGGATGTTGAGGCCGGTGGGATCGAGACGACCACGATATCGAAGATGCGCGGCTTTAGTCCAGTCGCGTTTGAATCCGCGCTGCTTGAGCGCAGAGTCTATTGCTTGCCGAGCCTTTGGCGCGCTCATCCACTCGTCGACCGCCCGACTTCCGGTGCCGGCGAATAGACGACCGGCGTGGCTGCGACGGTGGCGGCGGCGACTGCCTTTACGCTGATCAGGTCAGGTCTGTTGGGAATGCGCGATCCGAAGACCGACCGTATGCGCGAAACCGCGACCTCCGGCTGCCAGCAATGATTGATAGCCATGTCGAGATCTTCGCGCATCATGGACGCAGCCTGAATCGCCGTTCTGCGTTCTTCGTGTGACCAGCCGAGTCCGAGCAACTCTTCCGGATTGGTGGGATTCTCGATCTCGCGCGAGAACAGGTCGGGTAGTCGCTCGGCGATCTTGAGTAGCATTAGATCATCGCGCGCTGGAACGTGCAGCTGTCCAATCTCCTCGAACACGGTCCACGCATAGACCATCAGGATGATCGATGAGATGTGGCCGAGCTTGTGATGGTCGCGCCACGCCTTGAGATAGCGGCATTCGCGGCGGAGGCGCTCGCCGAAGTCCTCGATTGAAGCCAGGAACCACTCATGCATCTTGCGCGGATCCGAAGGTTTCCAGTCGTCTTTGCGGTGCGCGAGCAAGACTTTGTCAGAAGGCAACGCATCCCAGCTGTCGAGCCTGTCGATGCGCGATCGCATGAAGTCGAAGTCCGCGCCATCGGCGGCGACCATCGCTTTCATGGCCGCCTTCGTGAGCTTGCCAAATTCATCGTCGGGGATCGCATAGAGCGGCACGTCGACATGCGCAGTGTCATTGATGACGACGCGAGCGCAAGTGTCTTTGCTGTCGTCGAACGCCTGCCAACCTTCGCGCTTGACAAGCGCCTTCAGGGCGGTGTCAACGATAGCGAAGAAAAACGGCGACGCCTGCGAGGGGGTGGCGCCTTTGACGAACATCATTGGAAGGTAGACGCCGTCGTCGAGATCCATCTGCTGCGGCGGCATCCATGCCGGTCGGTTGAGCGTTTTGTATGTGTCGCTGCCCTGCGTGAAGAAGCGGGGAGCGATTGTCACGCCCAGACGTTCTTTGGTCCCTTCGCTGATTGCGATCCGGAGATGTTCGCGGACTTTTGCCTTCGCCGTCTTGAGTAAGCGCGTCTCGGGCGGGAGAAGATCCAGTTTGGTCAGGAGGTCGACGCCTTCCGACGATCCATGTAGCAGCTTCTCAACGTTTGCCATTTGCATGCCTCTCGTTGTGCGGAGGCAGCAACCGACCGTCTCCGTGGCCTGCACATGACATGGTGATGCGGGAACAGGCCGCCATTCGCTGCTCACTCGAACAAGGGCTTATCAACAGCAAACTTGCGGGGTGATTCGCGATCACCTCCCGTTTATACGCGAAAATAGAAGCGTGAACAAACCAGAAACGGTGGTTTCGCACATGCGTTTTCAAATCCTGGCACTCAGCGGCGGTGGCTATCTCGGCTTGTATACGGCCGAGATCTTGGCGCGGTTGGAGGAGCGGGCGGGAAGACCGCTCGCACGCTGTTTCGATCTTGTTTCAGGCACCTCGGTCGGCGGAATTCTAGCCATTGGCCTGGCACTGGAGGTCCCGGCTGCGGACATGCGTGACATGTTCGAGAGACGGGGCGAGGTCATCTTCTCCAGGCGCGGCCGGCCACGTTTCGGCTGGTGGGATGCACGCCGGTCGATCTTCCGGCCGAAGTACGACGGCAAAGAGCTGAGGCGAGCCGTCGCCGATATGATCGGAGCCGACACGAGAATCGGTGACTTGAAGCATAGGCTGCTGGTTCCCGCGGTTAACATGACCAAGGGCAGTGTGCAGATGTTCAAGACTGGCCATCATCAGAACTTCCAGAACGATCCGAAGCGCAGCGCCATCGAGGTCGCGATGGCCACGTCGGCAGCGCCGACGTATTTCCCCTTGGCGGAATGCGAACAGGCGCAATTCGCCGATGGCGGACTCGTCGCCAATGCCCCGGACATGTGCGCATTACATGAGGCGAGGCACTTCTTGAAACAGGACGTCTCGAACGTCAGCATCTTGAGCATCGGTACGACGTCGACGGGATTTTCAGCGCGGCGATCATTGGGCCGCAACCTCGGTAGCTGGAAATGGATGTCGCGCGGCCGTCTGTTTTCGACCATCGTCTCCGCGCAGCAGCAACTCGTCGACTATATCCTGAGCCACGATCTCGGCGATAGGTATTTCCGGATCGACGCGATTCAGTCACCCGAGCAGCAAGCCGACCTAGCGCTCGACGTCGCAAACGAGCCCGCGCGCGGATCGTTGCTAGGACTTGCAGAGGGCAGTTTTCAAAAGGCGTCGGCCGATCCGAGATTGGCGAATATGCTGGCGCATAATCCCGTGCCGCCGCACTTCTTTCATCGTTAAGCCTAGCATCTGCTCGTCGGAATTTTGAGGCTATGGTCAGGAGATGTTGCTAGCTGTGTGACGAAGGCAGCACTGAATTCCTAAGCAGCCGCCGCCAGGATAAAATGTTCCATAATGGACATTATGCGGGCGTGACTAAGTATCGCAACTGCTATGCTAGTCGAGATAGAGTCCACTGAGCAGTACGCGCTGCGCTGTCCAAGCCAGCGGAATTTCCTTTTTGAAACCCGCCAAGCTCAAATTCGTCGGCTGTTCACCGGCGAGGATTGCCGTCGTAACATCAGGGGCGAGAAACGCCATCCGAATTCCGCTGCGTATGATCTTTGGGTGGACGTTGACGGCTCGACCGAGTTTTTCGACCGACTCGTAGGTGCCATTTGTCAAAGAGCGGACCCATACGTGTGCTCGCACAACACCCTGAATAAGTTGCGGATTGGTAGTGTATGGGTGCTCCGCGCTGGCTTCGTCGATTAGCGTTGATGGTGTCTTTCTGGCCGACCGTGGGATTTCGATGGGCGCCTGCGAAGATTTTAGGATCAAGGACAGTTTGGTGGCGCTGACGGTCACACGATCAAGATGACGTTCGACAAGCACGCGCGTTGCAAGTGTGTCGCTAGTATCATTTGCTCCCGCTATGCGCCCCAGCGCTCCCAAGACGAGCGATTCGACTTCGGCCGCCGGGATCCGAGCTGCCGATCCGGCGGTTGCTTTACGGCCTTTCAGGAGCGCGGCGCTGATATAAAACGGGTACCGCACGCCTTTCTTGGTGGTGTAACTCGGGCTCATCCTGTTGCCGCGATCATCAAACAATATCCCGGATAGCAACGCTTCGTTGTCATGCCGCTGCTTGGTGCGGATGATGCTGTTGCCTTTAAGCAATTCTTGAACTCGGTCGAAGGTTATTTGGTCGACAATTGGTTCGTGCTCGCCGTCGAACCACGATCCTTTATGTCCGGTCTTACCGAGATAGGTCCGATTCTTGAGCAGATAAGCAAGTGGACCGTAAGTGAAGGGAACGCCTCCCTTGATCTTGCTGCCGGGCAATCTCGTCTTTGTAATAATGCCCTTTTCATCGAGTTCGCTGATCAGGGCCTGGAATGATTTCAGCACGAGATAACGGCTGAAGATCATTCTGACTGTCTTCGCTTCGGGGTCATTAATGACCAGCTTCTTGTCGACGCTGTCATAGCCAAGCGGCACGCTGCCACCGGCCCATTTTCCTTTCTTGCGGGAGGCAGCCACCTTGTCGCGGACGCGCTCCGAGGACAATTCTCTTTCGAACTGGGCGAAGGACAGAAGGACATTAAGCGTCAGCCGTCCCATCGAGGTCGTTGTGTTGAATTGCTGCGTGACAGCCACGAACGACACCGACTTCGCGTCAAAGATCTCCACGAGCTTGGCAAAATCGGCGAGCGAGCGGGTGAGGCGGTCAATCTTGTAGACCACGATTACGTCCACCAGCCCGGCTTCGATATCTGCGAGCAGACGTTTGAGGGCGGGGCGGTCCATGTTCCCGCCCGAGAACGCGGGATCATCGTACTTGCGAGCCGAGGCCTGCCAGCCCTGCGAAGCCTGAGACTTTATATAGGCCTCGCAAGCCTCTCGTTGCGCATCAAGCGAATTGAACTCTAGTTCCAGCCCGTGCTCCGTGGATTTGCGGGTATAGATCGCACAGCGGAAGATTTTGCCCGATCTGGATTTCATGGTGGGGCTTCCTTGTCGTTGCGCAGCCCAAAGAAGCGCGGACCGTTCCAGCGTGCGCCGGTAATCAACCGAGCGACTTCGGACAGGCTGGAATAGGGCTTGCCTTCAAATGCAAAACCTTCCTTGAGCACAGAGATGCGGTGGGTTTTTCCCTTCCATTCCCGGACCAGGATTGCGCCCGGCTTAATCCGTCGCGGCATGACGATCTTTCCGTTGCTCTTGGCGCTCTGGGCAACGAGCTGATTGAGCAGCTTCCGGGCCGGAGCCGGCAATCCACCATAGGCATCTTCTTGAAGTTTCTGAGCGAGACTCCGCCGAAGGAGATCAGGCCCAAAAGCTCTCGGCGGCTCGGATTTGAACGCCGCGCGCCAGCGCACGCGAAGTTCAGCGATCGCCATCGTCGAAAGGCGATTTACTTCGACCTCGACGTCATCATTTGGGGCAGCTGTCATTCTTCCTTGGAAAGTCTGTTCAGCAAGCTCGCTGCGTCGAGCAGACGAGAGGCCTCGTAAGACAATTGTTCAATGTCGTGAGAAACCTCGACGGCTTTGTCGACTTGCCCGGAGTCCGCACAAGCCTCGGCCGCCCTTGCAATGCCGGCGGCTTCATTCAGGCGAAGGTGGATTTCGCGCAGATAAACTTTGATCGCCTGTTCTGTTGCGGCACGGTCCATGGCCCCTCGCGTGTCCGCACACACGCTCGAATCCCCAAGTAAGTCGAGCTGAAAGTGAGCAATCTTATTGCTCAAAGGTCGTTGGCTAGATCGCGGCCCGGCGCATCAATTGCCGCATGATCCGGATCGGATCGGCGCCCAAGGCGCGGGAAATGGCGAGAAACTCCACGACATCCAGCCGTCGCTCGCCACCTTCGTATTTTGCAACGAAAGACTGCGTGCGCTTCAGCCGTTTGGCGAGCTTTTCCTGGCTCAAGCCCACTTTTTCACGAGCTTCGGCCAGAAGCTCGCACAGAAGGCGATTTTCCGGCTGATGGAGGGATTTAACGAGACCGCGGGTCCGGGTGGCCATAAGGCCGCGAAATCTGATCCCAGAATCGGATTATCCCATAATGGGATGGAACGTGCAGGAATCAACAATGAGCTACGTGACTATCCCAAAATAGGATAATATCGACTCCGATGCTGGTTTTTGCGAGGTCGTAGAATGGTGAGGTTGCTCAAGTCAATTTTGCAGGGCCTGGCGTGGATGACGGGGCTGATTGCAGCAATCGCCATCGTGATCGTAATTCATAAGAATGCCGAACACGAAACGGCAATGGCTCAAACGCAAACCGCGGCACCCGCTCCGGTGCCACCTTCGTCAGTCGTCCCGCGTCGTGACAATGACAAGGTGCATTATGATCCGATGGAGCAGGTGAAGCTCAGGATCATGGAGGCGGTCATCCAGCGCACTCGGAGTTGCTTGCGACTAATTCAGGGTGGATTGCTTCATCAAGGCTTGAGAAATCGCAAAGAACTCCTCGAGAAATCGGCTGCCACATGCAGGAACAATGCAATCGCTGGGTTGCCTGCTGATCTCCAGGAAATCAATTTGGCGGGCCTGCCGTTACTTGCCGAGCAAGAGCTAGAGATGATTCTCAGGTACGGGCCGTTTCCAGGCGAACTCCAGACGATCCGACCATAGAATTATTCGTCACCTCAGGAAATTTCTTCTAGATATAGCTTCATTAGTTCCTCTTCGGACAATTTGCTCAGATCCAGGTCGTCGAAATCGTCGCGTTTCAGTGCCTGATTCTGCTGTTCAATCTTCATCTCTAGGGCTTGCCGGAAGGCCGGTGACATTAACAAAGCTATTACCTTTGGATCGCCCGACATCGCCTTGTTCATCGTCTGCTTGACGATGGCTTGCTGTTTGGTTATCCGCTTTTTCTTTCCATTCTCCGTGACAGTGATGGGCTTACACATCTCGGCGGCCAGTTCGTCGACAAAGCTCCGCCTTTTCTTCGGCCGCCCTCTTGGATTACCGGATTGACCGGGTTTGAATTTCGAATGCTCGGGCGCCTTGCCGTAACCAACGGCATAGAGCTTTTCCCCTTCGTCCTCTTGTTCTCGTTCGTCTTCCTTTTTCTTTTGCCTCTGCTTTCTGACTGTTTTGTTCTTCATTTGCGATTTCTTACCCCGGCCGCGACGTCGTCGAAGCGCTGGCCCGCGCGCTCGAGCGTCGCATTCTCTCCGGTCAGGCGTTGCCAGCGGCGGATTGCGACATCGACGTAGAGCGGATCGATCTCGATCCCATATCCAATGCGCCCCATGCGCTCTGCCGCAAGCAGGGTGGTGCCGCTGCCAAGGAACGGATCGAGCACGATATCGCCGCGACGTGAACAATCGCGGAGTACGTCCGCGATGAGAGCGACCGGTTTCACGGTTGGATGATCGGCTGTGAGATCACCATCTTCGGCGAGCTTGCCGAGTGTATTGGCGCTGGGATACTCCCAAACATTGGTTCGCGAGCGGCCGTGTTTGCCAAGCTCGACGTTATTGACGTGTTTGCTAGTGCCGTGCCTGTACACGAAGATGAATTCGTGCTGGCTGCGATAGAGTGAGCCCATGCCGGCATTATGCTTCTTCCAGACGCAGATATTGAGTAACGTCGAAAAGACCTCGTTGCCTGCAGCCGTAAATTCAGTGACGTGACGCCAGTCCCCGCAGATAAAATGAACCGCGCCTGGCTTAGAATTGCGCGCCATGTGACTGAACGAACGCGCCAGGAAATCGGTGAACTCCGCTGGCGTCATTTCGCCGCTCGCCATCGCGAATTCGCGGTGTTTGCGCTTGCCTTTCCCGGTCGCGTGCCCGTCAATCCGCACATTGTAAGGTGGGTCTGCAAACACGAGGTTCGCCTGCTTGCCATGTAGAAGTGTCTTGTAGGCTGCGCGGTCCAGGCAGCTTCCGCAGAGCAGGCGGTGTTTGGGACCGAGCAGCCAGAGATCTCCGATCTTGGTCACCGCTGTCTTCGCTAGAGCGGGAATTTCATCCGCTG
>CAMDXM010000149.1 GCA_945878025.1 Pseudorhodoplanes sinuspersici
GCCGAACCAGAAGGACGGAATCGAAAGCCCGCCGATAGTGACAATACGGACCGTGTAGTCGATCCATGTGTCCCTGAATAACGCCGCCATCGTTCCCAATGGTATTGCTATCATCACTGCGATCAGTGTCGCCATGATCGCCACCTGCAGCGACAATTCGAGGCGGAGCGCGATTTCCTCGATCACCGGCCGTTCGGTCCACATCGAAATGCCGAGATTGAGGGTCGCGACGCCGACCATCCATTCGCCGAACTGCGTCATCAAAGGCTTGTCGAGCCCGAGGCGCGCTCGTTCCGCGTCGACTGTCTGCTGCGATACGCTGCCGCCGTCGCCGCGCAATTTCACCTCGACCACGTCGCCGGGAACCACGCGAAGCATGAAGAACACGAGCATCGCTACCCCGAGCAAGGTCGGGATGGTGAGCAGAACGCGTTTGACGACGTATTGGAGCATTTTCGATTCTCTTGTCCCGGGCGCAGTGCGGCATGAAATGCCGCGCTACAGATCCGCGACCGTTAAGTTCTCAAGTCTTCACGGTCCCGGATCAGCGGTGCAACACACTCGCAATCAAGTATACGCAGCTTGCGTAAACTTATCTGTGTGTGCTGCACCGCATCCGGGACAGGTCCTTACTGGTTGAGCCAGACCTCGGCCAGATCCTGGCCCAGGTTATGGCTCGGCGACATTTTCCAGCCCATGACCGTCTTGTGCGTCAGCACGATGCGGTGCCACCACAAGAGCGGCTGCTGGTAGGCCTGTTCGAACATGCGCTTCTCGAACGCCTGGATCATCCCCTTGCGCTTGGCGGGATCGCGTTCGCGCATGTGATCGTCGTACAGCTTGTCGAGGATTTCATCCTTCGAGCGCGAGCGGTTTTCAGGCGCGCGCGTGATCGAGAGATATTTCGCAAGACCGAGGCTCGAATCGTCCATGAACAGGTTCGAGAAGTCGATCGCCACGTCGAAGTTGCCGGAATTCATCGCGGCAAGATACGGCGCGGTGTCGGACTGCTTGTGCTCGACCTCGACGCCGATCTGACGCCATTGGTCGACGAGGAAAATGCCCGCGGGCGTATACGGCATCGCGAGATTGCGGTTCCACAAGGTGAACTTGAGGTTCGGCACGCCCGCGTCCGCCAGGAGCTTCTTGGCTTCCTCGCGCGACTTCTTGATGTCCTTCGAGAAGCCCGGGAGCTTCACGAGTTCGGCTTCCGGCGTCGCCATCGGCGAGCCCGGACGGATCACGCCGCCGACCGAACGCAAGGTCGAGATGCGCGAGAGGCCTTGGCTGCCGCCCCAGCGATCGATCGCCATGAGCAATGCTTTGCGCACGCGCACGTCGTCGAACGGCTTTTTCTCGGTATTAAAAACAACAAGCAGGTTGAGCGTCCAGCTCGATTCCTCGACCCGGAGCTTGTCGCCCATGGCCGCCACCATGCGGTCGCGTTCGGCGGGCGAAACGCCGCGGAACTCGGCCAGCACCTGTCCGCCCTGCAGGGCGTTCAGCATGGCGGCCGCCTGCAGCGTGAAGATGCCCTTGAAGCCGTCGAGATAGGGCAGGCCCTTCTTGAAGTAATCCGGGTTCTTCTTGCCGGTGACATGGCTGCCTTTGACATGCTCGACAAAGATGAACGGACCGGTGCCGTTGATCTTGGTGCGCGGAGCGGCCGGATCGGCGGCCAGATCCTTCGCCGAATAAACGACGTTCCAGGGTGAGGCGAAATGCTCGAGCATCGCCGCGTTCACATTCTTCATTTTAAAGACCACCGTCAGCGGGTCCGGCGTTTCGATCGTGCTGATGTCGCTGAACGTCGCCTTGCGCGTGGAGACCACGCCCTGCGGAGGATTGCGCAGGCGGTCATAGGTCGCCTTCACGTCGGCGGAGGTGAACGGGGTGCCGTCGTGGAACTTGACGCCTTCGTTCAGCTTGAACGTGTAGGTCATCAGGTCCGGCGCGACCGTCCACGATTTTGCGAGATCGCCTTCCAATTGCGGGAATTTCGAGAGGTTGAAACGCAGCAACGTCGAATAGAAGGTCGCCGGAAAATGCAGCGTGGCATAGGTGTCGCTGGCATGCGGATCGTAATGCGGCGCCTCGGCGCTGATTGCGAAATTGAGAATTCCGCCGCGTTTCGGCGTTTGCGCCTGTGCCGTTCCCGCCGCGAAAGCGAGGGCGGCGAGCCCAAGTATCAAAGTCCCTAGTTTGCTTTTCATAACGGTTTTCTCCCTGACATTTCCTGAATTGCCTTTTTTTGCATTGGCCGTTCTTGGTATTCGTCGCCCCGCTTGGTTTCGAGATTCCGACAGTGTCTCCGATCCTCACACCTTGATGCACGCGGCATAGTGACCCGCCTTCACCTCGCGTAAAGGCGGCACGATCTCGCGGCATTCCTGGCTTGCGATCGGACAGCGCGTATTAAAGACGCATCCCGACGGCGGCGATAGATGCGAGGGCAATTCGCCCTTGATCAGCCGCGGCTCGCGTCCCTTTTCGATTGTCGGATCAGGCACCGGAGCGGCGTCGAGTAGCACTTTCGTATAGGGATGCAGCGGCTCCTTGTAGATCGCATCGCGATCGGCGATTTCCATGATCTTGCCGAAATACATCACGACGACGCGCATCGAGATGTGGCGCACCACGGCGAGGTCGTGCGCGATGAAAAGATAGGCAAGCCCGAGACGCCGCTGCAAGTCCTCAAGCAAGTTGATGATCTGGCCCTGGATCGACACGTCGAGCGCGGACACCGCCTCGTCGCACACGATGAAGGACGGCTCCATCGCGAGCGCGCGCGCGATGCCGACGCGCTGGCGCTGGCCGCCGGACAATTGATGCGGATAGCGCGCCGCCATTTCCGGCCGCAGGCCCACCTGTTCGAGCAATTGCGCGACGCGCTCGTCCGCCTTCCTTGAGTCAGGGACAAGCTTATAGACGCTGAGCGGCTCGCCGATGATCTGGCCGACCGTCATGCGCGGATTGAGCGACGAATACGGATCCTGGAAGATCACCTGGATCTTGCGGCGGATCGCCTTCATTTCCGCGGCGGTCGCGGCGGCGAGGTCCGCGCCCTCGAACACGATTTCGCCGGAGGTCGGATTTTCGAGTTTCAGGATCAGGCGGCCGACGGTGGTTTTCCCGCAGCCGGATTCTCCGACCAGGCCGAGCGTCTCGCCCGGATGGATCTCGAAACTGACATCCTGCACGGCGCGAACGCTGCCGTTCACGCCGCGAAAGCCGCCGCGCACTTCGAAGGTCTTGGTGAGATTGCGCACTGAAAGCAGCGCGTCGCTGGAGAGCGCGACCGGCTGTTGCAGGTTCGATGACGTCGCGCCCCAGACGAGCTTTCCGGCCGCGATCTCGTCGTGACGGTGGCAGCGCGACAGTCCGCCGGTATCCGTGGTGAGCAAGGCCGGCTCGGTGTCGCAGACAGCGATCTTGAACGGGCAGCGCGGCGCGAAGCGGCAGCCGGTTTGCGTGTTGGCGAGATTGGGCGGCAGGCCCTCGATGGTCTCGAGCTTGGCGCCGCGCGGCCGGTCGAGACGGGGCACCGAGCGCAGCAATCCCATCGAATAGGGATGGCGCGGGCGGTGGAACACATTGTCGGCTTCGCCTTCCTCGACCAGGCGCGCGGCATACATCACGATCACACGGTCGGCATAGCGCGCGACCACGCCGAGATTATGCGTGATGATGATGAGCGCGATATTCAGCTTGCGGGACAGATCCTTCATCAATTCGAGGATCTGCGCCTGGATGGTGACGTCGAGCGCGGTGGTCGGTTCGTCGGCGATGATGAGTTGCGGATTGCAGGCGAGCCCGATCGCGATCATCACGCGCTGGCGCATGCCGCCGGAAAATTGATGCGGATATTGTTCGAGCCGGCGCGCCGGATCGGTGATGCCGACAAGGCCGAGAAGTTCGACGGCGCGCGCCTGCGCCTGTTCGGCCGTCATTCCGAGATGGATCTGCAGCGGCTCGGTGATCTGCATCCCGATCGTCAGGATCGGGTTGAGCGACGTCATCGGCTCCTGGAAGATCATCGAGATGTGATGGCCGCGGATTTTACGCATCTCCTCGTCGTCGAGATCGAGCAGATTGCGGCCGTCGAAGGTGATGCGGCCCTTCGGAATGCGGCCGGTATGTTTCGGCAACAGCCGCATGATCGAGAGCGCGGACACCGATTTGCCCGATCCGGATTCGCCGACGATGGCGACAATCTCGCCCTTGCGCACGTTGAAGGAGAGGCCTTCGACGGCGCGCACCTTTCCGCGCGAGGTTTCGAAATGGACGTGCAAATCCTGTACGTCGAGCAGGACGGGCTCGGCATTCGGCACGGCGGCCGGTTTCTTTTCGAGAACGGTTGCGGCGTTGCTCATACCATCTCCGCCGGGTTCGGCTGTTTCAATGCGCGCAGGGAGGAGACGAGATCGGCGAATCGCTCGCCCTGCACCAGCACGTGGCGGCGCAGCCGGTCGGCGGCCTCTTCGCCATTGCCGGATTTGATCGCGGCCGCGATCTCGCCATGTTCGCGATAGGATGTGGTCATGCGGTTGCGCACGCGAAGCTGCAAGCGCCGGTAAGGCTGCAGGCGGCGGTGTAAAGCTTTCGATTGCTCGGCGAGGAAGCCGTTATGGCTGCCCTCGTAGATGCAGAAATGAAATCGCTCGTTCTCATAATAGTATTGGTCGGAATCGCCTTGCTGGGCGGCGACGCCGCAGGCGGCATGCGCGGCATCAAGCTCGCGATGTTCGGCCTCGGTCATGCGGCGCGCGGCGCGCCATGCGCACAGGGCTTCCATCTCGGCCATCACCTCGAACATCTCGAACAGGCGGTCGGGGCTGACATCGGCGACGATGGCGCCGCGATGCGGGCGCACTTCGAGCAGTCCGGAAGCGGCGAGCGCGTGCAACGCTTCACGGATCGGTGTGCGCGAAACGCCATAGCGCTCGGCGAGGGAAACCTCGTCGAGGCGCTCACCGGGCTGGAAGCGCCCGGCGATGATCTCATTCTCAATTTCGTCCTTAAGGCCGCTTGTGCCCTGGCTACGCATCCACCCGTCCACTTGCGTGCACCGCAAGATTTTTTGTATACAAGTGCTCCCTACTTGTAGACACTACGGCGTTGCAGATGAGAGTCAACGCCCTATCAAGACCCGATCAACGCGCAAGACGCCGCAGCGTTAACGGCTTTCATGATCGGACCGTGATCTTCAAATAGGGCTGATGGCGCTTCCGGGAGCGGCGACGCGAAATGAACGCCACGTTTTTCGGCGACATGCTGCAGACCATTGCCGACCGTGGCCGGGCGTTGCTTGAACGCACGTTGCCGGGCCGCCTGGACGCCGGCACACGCTCCGAAAATCTGGTCGAGGAATGCGAGCAATTGCTGACCGGGCGGGGCGAGGCGTCCGGCGTCGCGCTCGCACGCGACATCCTCAATCAATATGCCGCGCTCACTATCGGACCGCGCATCGCATTCTTCGAGGCCCTGGCCGGCCGTTTCGGCCCGGATCAGGCGCGGCTCACCGCCGCGATCGCCGCCTGGCAAGACGACCGTTCGGAGACCACGACCGCCGAAATCCATCTCGCCGCCGAGCCGCGCCGGCAGGAATTGTTCCGCCGTCTCAATCTTGCGCCCGGCGGCACGGCCGCGCTTGTCCGCATGCGCGAGCAACTGATCGACGCCATGGATCACCGCGACGATCTTGTCGCGGTCGATTCCGATTTCGTGCATCTGTTTTCGTCGTGGTTCAATCGCGGCTTCCTGGTGCTGCGCCGGATAGACTGGTCGACGCCGGCCAATATCCTGGAAAAGATCATCAAGCACGAAGCCGTGCACAAGATCCGGAGCTGGGACGATCTGCGCCGCCGCATCGAGCCGGCGGACCGCTGCTGCTACGCCTTTTTTCATCCGGCGCTCGGCGACGAGCCGCTGATCTTCGTCGAGGTCGCGCTCGTGCGCGAGATCGCGAATGCGATCGCGCCGATCCTCGCCGACAAACGTGAAAGCCTCGATCCGGAGCGCGCGAAGACCGCGGTGTTCTATTCGATTTCCAACTGTCAGCGCGGGCTAGCCGGCGTCACTTTTGGACATTTCCTGATCAAGCAGGTGGTGGAGGAAATTTCGCGCGACAATCCGCGGCTCTCGACCTTCGTGACCTTGTCGCCGACTCCGAATTTCGCCGAATGGCTGCGGCGCGAGCGCGGAAACGAGCAATCCATCGTGCTCGATGCCGAAGACCGCATGGCGCTTGAAAATCTGGACATCGACGGCTGGTGGCAACAGCCCGATTTGCGCGAGCAGGTCGAGGAGCCGCTGATGCGCGCCGCCGCCTATTATTTCCTGCATGCGCGCAACCCCCGCGGCACGCCGGTCGACGCCGTTGCGCGCTTTCACTTGGGCAATGGCGCCCGGCTCGAGCAGATCAATTTCCTGGGGGATACCTCCGAGAAGGGCATCGAGCAGGCGCACGGCATGATGGTGAATTACCTCTACGATCTCGATTATATCGAGCGCAATCATGAGGCCTATGCGCAGAACCGCACGATCGCGGCGTCCAACAATGTGAAGCGGCTTGTGCGTACCGCACCCGCCGAGCTTGTGCCGGTGGCGAGCTGATTTTAAGAAGCGTATTGCAATGAACCTGTTCAGCCAGATCCGTTCCGCGATCAGTTCGCCGGACAAGACTTTCATCGAAACCGGCGCGGGCGCGCGGATCACTTACGCCGGCATGTTTGCGCGCTCCGCGCAGATCGCAAGCGTGCTGGCCGGGCGCGGCGTGAAGGCGGGCGACCGCGTCGCCGTGCAAGTCGAAAAGACGCCGGAAAATCTTTTGCTTTATCTCGCGGCGTTGCGCGCGGGCGCGGTCTATCTGCCGCTCAATACGGCCTATACGCTCGCCGAACTCGATTATTTCATCGGCGACGCCGAACCTTCGTTGATTGTCTGCGATCCGGCGAAACAGGCGGGTCTCGCGGAGATCGCAGCAAGGCGCGGCGTCCGCGCGGTGGAGACGCTCGACGCCGCCGGCAAGGGCAGTCTGACGGACGCGGCTTTGAACGCGCCGCAGGACTTTTCCGATGTCGCGCGAGGCAGCGGCGATCTCGCCGCTATTCTCTACACGTCGGGCACGACCGGCCGCTCCAAGGGCGCGATGCTGACGCACGACAATCTGACCTCGAACGCGAAGACACTGGTCGATTATTGGCGTTTCACCGGCAAGGATGTGCTGCTGCACGCCTTGCCAGTCTATCACACGCATGGCCTTTTCGTCGCCAGCAACACGGTGATGCTGTCGGGCGGATCGATGATCTTCCTTTCGAAATTCGACGCCGACGAGGTGATGCGGCTCCTTCCCAAAGCCACGGCGATGATGGGCGTGCCGACCTTCTACACCCGGCTCCTGAAACATCCGGGCCTGACCAAAGCGGCTTGCGCGCATATGCGGCTTTTCACGTCCGGTTCCGCGCCCTTGCTCGCGGAGACGCATATCGAATTCAAGGCAAAATCTGGTCACGCCATTCTTGAGCGTTACGGCATGACCGAAACCAACATGAACACATCGAACCCGTACGATGGGGATCGCATCGCCGGCACGGTGGGTTTTCCGTTGCCGGGCGTCGAACTGCGCATCGCCGATCCGGAAACGGGGCGGCCGTTGCCGCAAGGCGAAACCGGCGGCATCGAAGTGAAGGGCCCGAATGTGTTTCCGGGCTATTGGCGCATGCCCGACAAGACCAGGGCCGAATTCCGCGACGACGGCTTCTTCATCACCGGCGATGTCGGCAAGATCGATGAGCGCGGATATGTGCACATTGTCGGGCGCGCCAAGGATCTCATC
This sequence comes from Pseudorhodoplanes sinuspersici, assembly GCA_945878025.1. Taxonomy (GTDB): domain Bacteria; phylum Pseudomonadota; class Alphaproteobacteria; order Rhizobiales; family Xanthobacteraceae; genus Pseudorhodoplanes; species Pseudorhodoplanes sinuspersici_B. Next base: position 7,838 of record CAMDXM010000149.1, read on the forward strand.
ATCACCGGCGGCTTTAATGTCTATCCGAAGGAAATCGAGAGCGAGATCGATGCCTTGCCCGGCGTCGCCGAGAGCGCCGTGATCGGCTGTCCGCATCCGGATTTCGGCGAGGGCGTCACCGCCATCATTGTGTGCAAGCCGGGCGTGGATCTGAGCGAAAAGGCCGTGATCGGCGTGCTGGAACAGCGTCTCGCCAAGTTCAAATTGCCCAAACGCGTCATATTCATGGATGACCTGCCGCGGAATACCATGGGCAAGGTCCAGAAAAATGTGCTCCGGGACGCCCACGCCAAGCTTTACGGCTGAGCGCGAACACCCCATATCCCGGGTCCTCTTTCCTCCAGTTCCATCTTTTTCCCCAGTTCCCCATGCAATCCATCATTTCCGTTTCCGGTCTGTCCAAGACCTATGCCTCCGGCTTCCGGGCGCTGAAAAACATCGATCTCGACATCGGGCGCGGGGAAATCTTCGCGCTGCTCGGGCCCAATGGCGCCGGCAAGACCACGCTGATCAGCATTATCTGCGGGATCGTGAACCCGTCGCAGGGCAAGGTGCTGGTCGATGGCAAGGACATCGTCACGGATTACCGCGCGGCGCGCACGACGATCGGCCTTGTGCCGCAGGAATTGCACACAGACGCTTTTGAAACGGTATGGGCGACGTGCTCCTTCAGCCGCGGCCTGTTCGGCAAGCCGGCGAACCCCGCGCATATCGAAAAGGTGCTGAAAGAGCTTTCGCTCTGGGACAAGAAGGACAACAAGATCATGACGCTCTCGGGCGGCATGAAGCGCCGCGTGATGATCGCGAAAGCATTGTCGCACGAGCCGCAGGTGCTTTTTCTCGATGAGCCGACCGCCGGCGTCGACGTGAAGCTGCGCAAGGACATGTGGGAAGTGGTGCGCGCGTTGCGCGCCTCCGGCGTCACCATCATCCTCACCACGCATTATATCGAGGAAGCGCAGGACATGGCCGACCGCGTCGGCGTGATCTCGGGCGGCGAGCTGATCCTGGTCGAGGAAAAGAACGAATTGATGCGCAAGCTCGGCAGGAAGCAGCTGGCGCTGCATCTGCAGAAGCCGCTCGCCGCGATTCCGCCGGCGCTCGCTTCGCACAACCTGACGCTTGCCGATGACGGCAGCGAATTGATCTATACATACGATACCCAGAGCGAACGCACCGGCATCACGGCGCTGCTGCAGGGCCTCAACGAAGCCGGATTGCGCTTCAACGATCTCAACACCACGCAGTCGTCGCTGGAGGATATTTTCGTCGGCCTGGTCTCGCAGAAGCCGGGAGCGGGACAATGAATTTCCACGCCGTCCGCGCGATCTATTATTTCGAAATGGCGCGCACCGGGCGCACCTTGCTGCAGAGCATCGTCTCGCCGGTGATCTCGACCTCGCTTTATTTCGTCGTGTTCGGCGCCGCCATCGGCTCGCGCATCACGCAGATCGACGGCGTCGCCTATGGCGCCTTTATCGTGCCGGGCCTGATCATGCTGACGCTGCTCACGCAAAGCACCGCCAACGCGTCGTTCGGCATCTATTTTCCGAAATTCACCGGCACGATCTACGAGCTTCTGTCGGCGCCGGTGTCGTATCTTGAAATCCTGCTCGGTTATGTCGGCGCGGCGGCGACCAAGTCGATCATCCTCGGATTGATTATTCTGGCGACCGCGGGCTTCTTCGTGCCGCTTCGCATCGAGCATCCGGTCTGGATGGTCGCGTTCCTCGTTCTCACCGCCGTGAGCTTCAGCCTGTTCGGCTTCATCATCGGGATCTGGGCCGACGGGTTCGAGAAGCTGCAGGTGATCCCGCTGCTCGTCATCACGCCGCTGACGTTTCTCGGCGGCAGCTTCTATTCGATCAATGTGCTGCCGCCATTCTGGCAGACGGTGACCTTGTTCAATCCGGTGGTCTATCTCGTCAGCGGTTTCCGCTGGAGCTTTTACGGAATTTCCGATGTCGGCGTCGGCGTCAGCCTGGCGATGACGCTTTTGTTCCTCGGCGTCTGCCTTGCCATCGTATGGTGGATTTTCCGCACGGGGTATAAGCTGAAGAACTAGCGCGCGGCGCTTCCGCTGACCGGCAAGAGCGAATGACGACGACAACGCAGCCGTTCGACGTCATCATTCTGGGGGCGGGCGCCGCGGGATTGATGTGCGCGCTCACGGCCGGGCAGCGCGGCAAAAAAGTCCTGCTGCTCGACCATGCCGACAAGGTCGGCGCGAAAATCCTGATTTCCGGCGGCGGGCGCTGCAATTTCACCAATCTGGATATTGCGCCGGATCGTTTTATCTCCGGCAATCCCGATTTCTGCAAGTCGGCGCTCGGCCGCTACACCCAGACCGATTTCATTTCGCTCATTGAGCGCCATGGTATCGCCTATCACGAGAAGACACTCGGCCAATTATTCTGCGATGGCTCGGCGCGCGCCGTCGTCGCGATGCTCTTGGCCGAATGCGCGCAAGGCGGCGTCGATGTCAGGGTCGGCCACACCGTCACGGATATTTCCCGCGCCGAAAGTTTTCGCGTGGAAACCAGTCACGG
>CAMDXM010000150.1 GCA_945878025.1 Pseudorhodoplanes sinuspersici
CCGCGCCGGGTCACGGTCGCGAGGATTTCGACATCTGGACCGCGAATGGGCGAGCACTTGAAGCGCGCGGAATCAATCCGGCTATTCCTTATACGGTCGACGAGAACGGCGCGCTGACCGACCAGGCGCCGGGCTTTACGGGAAAGCGCGTGATCACTGACAAGGGCGAGAAGGGTGACGCCAACGACGCTGTGATCAAGGCGCTGGCGGATGCCGGCACCATCATCGCGCGCGGCCGTCTCAAGCACCAATACCCACATTCCTGGCGTTCGAAGAAGCCGGTCATCTTCCGCAACACGCCACAATGGTTCATCGCGATGGATAAGGATATCGCGGACGCCAAAGGCGGGAAGAAACAGGGCGACACGTTGCGCCATCGCGCTCTTTCGGCAATCAAACAGACGCGCTGGGTGCCGGCCGCGGGCGAGAACCGCATCAACGGCATGATCGAATCGCGGCCCGACTGGGTGATCTCGCGCCAGCGCGCCTGGGGCGTGCCGATCACGGTGTTCGTCAAGGAGAAGGTCGACGGCTCCGTCGACATTCTGCAGGACGACGCGATCAACAAACACATCGCCGATGCTTTCGAGAAGGAAGGCGCCGACGCCTGGTACGAGAAAGGCGCGACCGAACGCTTCCTCGGCGCGCGCGCCAAGGAAGGCTGGAAAAAGATCGACGACATTCTCGACGTCTGGTTCGATTCCGGCTCGACCCACGCTTTCGTGCTGGAAGACCCCGTGCATTTTCCGGGATTAGCCGGCATCCGCCGCAAGACGGATGGCGGCCAGGATACCGTGATGTATCTCGAAGGTTCCGACCAGCATCGCGGCTGGTTTCATTCTTCGCTTCTTGAGAGCTGTGGCACGCGCGGGAAAGCGCCCTACGACGTCGTGCTGACACACGGCTTCGCGCTCGACGAAAACGGCCGCAAGATGTCGAAATCGCTCGGCAACGTGGTGGCGCCGCAGGACGTGATGAAGCAGTCGGGCGCCGACATTTTGCGGATGTGGGTTTGCGCCACCGACTATGCCGACGACCTTCGCATCGGGCCGGAAATTCTCAAGACCAACGTCGAGACCTACCGCAAGCTGCGCAACACCACGCGCTGGATGCTCGGCAGTCTCGCGCATTTCCATGCCGAGGATCGCGTCGACGTAAAGAAAATGCCGGAACTGGAGCGGCTGATGCTGCACCGTCTGGCCGAACTCGACGCGCTGGTGCGGCAGGCCTATGCCGATTTCGATTACAAGCGCATCTTCGCGCAGCTCAATGCGTTCATGACCTCGGATCTCTCGGCCTTCTATTTCGATATTCGCAAGGACACGCTCTATTGCGATCCGGCGTCGTCGGGCAAGCGCAAGGCGTGCCTGACCGTGCTCGACAAGATTTTCCACTGCACCGTGACATGGCTCGCCCCGATGCTGTGCTTCTCCTCGGAAGAGGCGTGGCTGTCGCGCTACGGCGCGGATGCGCCCTCCGTGCATCTGCAAGTGTTTCCCGATATTCCGGCCGCCTGGCGCGACGACAAGCTTGCCGACAAATGGCGCAAGGTGCGCCTCGTGCGCCGCGCCGTCACCGGCGCGCTCGAAGGCGAGCGCGCGCAGAAGCGGATCGGCTCGTCGCTCGAAGCCGCGCCCGTGGTTTACGTTTCCGACTTGGACCTGTTCGCGGCCTTGGTCGATATCGATCTCGCCGAAATCTGCATCACGTCCGGCGTGACGCTGGTGGAAGGCGAGGGACCGGCGGAGGCGTTCCGGCTGGACGACATTCGCGGCGTCGCGATCGAACCGAGATTGGCGCATGGAAGAAAATGCGCGCGCTCATGGAAGGTGCTCGAAAGCGTCGGCTCCGATCCTGATTTCCCGGACGTCTCTCCGCGCGACGCGCAGGCTTTGCGCGAGTGGGAAGCCATGCGCAAGGCGGCGGAATAAGTGGCCATGGGACTCTCGCAATATCTCTGGGGTCCGCATAGCCGCGACGGCGTCTGCGCCGCGCTGATCGTCGGCCTGCTGGATCAGGCTTCGAAGCTGTGGCTGTTCTTCGCTTACGGCCTTGCGGCAAAAAGTCCGGTCAAGGTGCTGCCGGTGATGGATCTGGTGCTGACCTGGAACAAGGGCATCAGCTACGGCCTGTTCCAGCAGGACAGCGAGTTCGGGCAATGGGCGCTGTTCGGCGTCAAGATCGCCGCCACGATCTTCCTCTGGGCCTGGCTGTCCCAGGCGGGGACGCGGCTGACCGCGCTGGCCCTCGGGCTCATTATAGGCGGGGCTCTGGGCAACGCCGTCGACCGGCTGGCCCATGGGGCGGTGATGGATTTCGTGCACCTGCACACGCCTGGCTATGGGTTCAACTGGTATGTCTTTAACCTCAGCGACACGGCCATCGTTGCCGGGGTGGCCCTGCTGCTGTATGAATCCCTCCGAGGCGACCGCGCCGCAAAAGCGCCCTGATTCCTGCCCAGCGTGGCAATCAAGGGCCGACGGCTTGAGAACGTTCGTGGAAAAACCCATGCTGCAATCCTGGACGGCCTTCCGGTACTCTCATGCGTTTCTGAGGCGGCTCACGGCTGCGTGGTTCGTGGGCGCTCTGGCGCTGTCGCTCGGCGGCGGCGTATCGGCTCTCGCCGCCGACGACGAAGAAGAGGCGTTCGAGCTGAATTTCCTGAAAAAGGCTTTCGGAATCACGGATCAGGCCCCGATCGAATATCGCGAGCGCGCGCCGCTCGTGGTTCCGCCGAGCCGCAATCTGCCGTCGCCCGAAGCGGTCGCCGCCGAATCCAACCCGGCCTGGCCGAAGGATGCGGACAAGACGCCGAAGAAAAAGAAAGCCGGCCTGTCGGTGACCGACGCCGATTTCACCGGCAAGCCGATCTCGCCTTATGAGCTCGATAAAGGCCGCAAGGCCGGCGCGGGTCTTGCGCCCACGAGCCCCAGCGCCGCCAATGAGCGCGGCGCGCCGCTCACGCCCGGCGAACTCGGCTACAAGGGCGGCTTGTTCGGCGGCCTGTTCAAGGACCAGAACAAGGAAGAAGTTGTGCAGTTTCCGGGCGAGGCGCCGCGCACCAGCCTGACGGCGCCGCCGACCGGCTACATGACGCCGTCGCCGAACTATCCTTACGGCCTATCGGCCAAGAAGGAAGCGCCGAAGCCCTACAAGCTTGAAGACCGGGGCACTGAGCAGCGTTGATTTCCGTGACAACGCATTTGTGGCGTCGGGACGTGTATCGGGTTCCGGCGCGCGGCCCGTCATTTGAGAAACATGGTATGAAAAAAATCAGGATCGTGCTGCCGGCAGTGTTTCTTGCCGTTCTTGTCTGTTGTCTTTGCGCCCCGATCTCGTCTTCGATTGCCGCGCCGGACGTGACGCATTTCACGCTCAAGAACGGTCTCGAGGTCGTGGTCATTCCCGACCGCCGCACGCCGGTGGTCACGCACATGGTGTGGTACAGGGTCGGCGCCGCCGACGAGGAGCCGGGCAAATCCGGCCTCGCGCATTTTCTTGAACATCTGATGTTCAAGGGCACCGCGAAAAATCCGGCGGGACGTTTCAGCCGGGTGGTCGGCACCATCGGCGGGCAGGAAAACGCGTTCACCTCGAGCGACTATACCGGCTATTACCAGCGCGTCTCGCGCGACAAGCTGAAGGAAATGATGGAATTCGAGGCCGACCGCATGACCGGCCTCGTGCTGACCGACGACGTGGTCAAGCCGGAACTCAACGTCGTGCTCGAAGAGCAGAACCAGCGCGTCGCCAACAGCCCCGTCGCCAAGCTCGGCGAGGAAGTGCAGGCCGCGCTCTATCTCAATCACCCTTACGGCCGCCCGGTGATTGGCTGGCGGCACGAGATCGAAAAGCTGACGCGCGACGATGCACTCGCCTTCTACCGGAAATTCTACACGCCCAACAACGCGATCCTCGTGATCGCGGGCGACGTCACCGCCGACGAAGTGAAAAAACTCGCCGAGGAAACCTACGGCAAGGTCGCGCGCGTTTCCGAATTGCCGCCGCGCAAGCGCCCGCAGGAGCCGGAACAGCGGTCCGTGCGCACCGTCACCTTGTCCGATCCGCGCGTGGCGCAGCCGAGCCTGCAGCGCAGCTATCTGGTGCCGTCGATCGCGACCGCGAAGGCCGGCGAAGCCGAGGCGCTCGAAGTGCTCTCCCATATTCTGGGCTCGGGCACGAACTGCCGCCTTTACACCACGCTCGTGATGCAGAAGCAGATCGCGGTCTCGGCCGGCGCCTGGTATCAAAACTCCTCGCTCGACGATACGCGCTTTGGCGTCAGCGGCACGCCGCGTCCGAACGTGACCTTGCCGCAGCTCGACGAAGCCATCGACGCCGTGATCGCGGATCTCGCGGACAAGGGCGTCACCGCCGATGAACTCGAGCGCGCGAAATCGCGCCTCGTCGCCGAGACCATCTACGCGCAGGATAATCAGGCCACGCTCGCGCGCTGGTTCGGCGGCGGCATGACGACCGGCTCCACGGTCGAGGGCATCCGCGCCTGGCCCGACCGCATCAAGACCGTGACCGCCGATCAGGTCCGCGACGCCGCGCGGCAATGGCTCGACAAGCGGCGCTCGGTCACCGGATTTCTGATCAAGGACACCGCGCGTCCCGAGGAGAAGCGTTCATGACGATGCCGGTTACGCGTTTGTCTCTGCTGGGCGCGGTCCTTGCCGCGGCGCTTGCATGCTCCGATCCGGCGGCGGCCACCAAAATCGAACGCGTGGTCAGTCCCGGCGGGATCGAGGCGTGGCTCGTGCGCGAGCCCGCGGTGCCGCTGATCGCGATGGATTTTGCGATGGAAGGCGGCGGCAATCAGGACCCGGCGGAAAAACCCGGCGTCGGCCATCTGGCGTCGTCGCTGCTTGACGAGGGCGCGGGCGATCTCGATGCGCGCGCCTTTCAGCAGCGCATGGACCGTTCCGCGATCGAACTCGGATTTCGCGTGGCGCGCGACGACTTTCGGGGATCGTTGCGCGTGCTGCGCGACAAGACCGACGAGGGTTTCGAACTTCTGCGGCTTGCGCTCAACGCGCCGCGCTTCGATACCGATGCGATCGAACGCAACCGCGAACAGGTGCTGAGCGGTCTGCGGCGCGAGACCACCTCTCCGAACGATATCGGCAGCCGGTTGTGGTGGCGCACGGCGTTCCCCGATCATCCGTATGGCCGTCCGCTCAACGGCACGCTGGAATCGGTTCCGCTGATTTCGCGCGACGATCTCAAGGCCTATACGGGCCGCGTATTCGCGCGCGACAAGCTGAAGATCGGCGTGGTCGGCGATATCGACGCCACGACGCTGGGGCCGCTTCTCGACAAGGTGTTCGGCGCGCTGCCGGCAAAAGGCAATCGCGCGTCCGTTGCGCCTGCGCGCATGGAGGCGATGGGCCGCCGTCTCTTCGTCGACCTCAAAGTGCCGCAGGCGGTGCTGAATTTCGGCGGCATCGGCATCGCGCGCAAGGATCCCGATTTCATCCCCGCCTTCATCCTCAATCACATCATGGGCGGCGGCTCGTTCTCGTCGCGGCTTTACAAGGAAGTGCGCGAGAAGCGGGGACTGGTTTATTCGGTCTATACCTATCTGCTTCCGCTCGACGAGACGGCCTTGCTGATGGGCGGCACGCAGACGCGCTCCGAGAAGGCCGACGAGACGCTCGACCTGATCCAGGCCGAGATCAAGCAGCTGATCGACAGCGGGCCGACCGCGGACGAGCTGGACAAGGCGAAGTCGTATCTCAAGGGCGCCTATGCGCTGAATTTCGATACCTCCACCAAGATCGCCGGACAGCTTGTGCAGATCCAGCTCGACAATCTCGGCATCGATTACATCGAGCGCCGCGGCGCCATGATCGACAAGGTCACGCTCGATGACATCAAGCGCGTGGCCAAACGCCTTCTCGACGGCGGCATTCTGGTCACCGTTGTCGGGCGCACGCAGGACAATCCGGCGAAAAAAGAGGGCGGATAAGGCATCCTTTTCCGCGTTCACGTGTTCTGTCTTTCACTGAGTTGCTAACATTGCGCGCCGCGTGATTTAAGCGGCGGGCGCTGCTATTTCAGAGATTCTTCGATGCCTTTGATTCAGTCCGTCGATCTGGCCCGCGAGGAACGCATCGGCAAGCACGGCGTATCCGCCAAGGCCTTCGACGACGCACTCAAGCGCAGCGGAGACGCGCTCGCCGCATTGCGCAAGGCGCATTCCGATAAATCCTTGCGGCTTCTGCAACTGCCCGCCGAGCAATCCGATGTGACGAGTATCAGGGATGCAGGCCGTAAGCTGAGCGCAGGCGCGAGCGATATCGTTATTCTCGGCACCGGCGGGTCGAGCCTTGGCGGACAGACTTTGGCGCAGCTTGCCGATTACGCGGTGCCGGGCCTCGGCGCGCTGCGGGCGCCGCGCATCCATTTCATGGATAATCTCGATCCGAAAACGTTTGGCGGGGTTCTCGGCAAGCTGCCGCTTTCGACAACGCGCTTTGTCTGCGTGTCGAAATCGGGCGGCACCGGCGAGACCCTGATGCAGACCATCGCGGCCATATCAGCGGTGAAGGCCGCGAAGCTCGATGCGCGCATCCCGGAGATTTTCCTGGGGCTGACCGAGCCGGCCAAAAGCGGCAAGCGCAACGGATTGCGCGAGCTTCTCGGCGGTCACAAAGTCGCGATGTTCGATCATGATACCGGCGTGGGCGGGCGCTATTCGGCGCTTACCAATGTGGGGCTGCTTCCGGCAGCGGCGCTCGGCCTCGACATCGCCGCGATCCGGGAGGGTGCGGCTGTGTCGCTGGCGCCGGTGCTGGCCGGAAAATCTCCGGGCGATGTGCCGGCGGCGGTCGGCGCCGCGTTGGCGGTGGCGCTCGCGCAGAGCAAAGGCAAGACCATCTCGGTGATGATGGCCTATGCCGACCGTCTGGAAAAATTCGTCAAATGGTATGCGCAGCTCTGGGCCGAAAGCCTTGGCAAGGACGGCAAGGGCACGACCCCTGTGGGGGCGCTTGGGCCGGTCGATCAGCATAGCCAGTTGCAGCTTTTTATCGCGGGTCCGCGCGACAAGCTGTTCACGGTGATCGCCACCGGGGTCGCCGGACAGGGACCGCGCATCGACGAAGAGCTCGCCAGGCTCGCAGGCGAAGAAGGGTTTGGCGGCAAGACCATCGGCGATCTCGTCGCCGCGCAGGGCCGCGCAACAATCGAGACGCTGGCCGGGAACGGATGCCCCGTGCGCAGCATTCACATCGAGACGCTGGACGAATTTACGCTCGGTGAACTTTTGATGCATTTCATGCTGGAAACCATCATTGCCGCGCATTTGCTCGGCGTCGATCCTTACGACCAGCCGGCCGTGGAAGAGGGCAAGATCCTCGCCAAGCGTTATCTGACCGGGAAGGCATGAGGCAGGCCCATGACCATGATCCAGATCAATTCGAAGATCGCGATCGGCGAAAACGAGATCGAGGAGAGCTTCATCCGCGCATCCGGCCCCGGGGGCCAGAATGTCAACAAGGTGTCGAGCGCGGTGCAACTGCGTTTCGACGTGTTGCATTCCCCGACCTTGCCGAAGGAAGTGCGGGTGCGCCTCATCCGCATCGCCGGCAGGAAGATGACGCGCGACGGCGTCGTGATCATCACCGCGCAGCGCCATCGCAGCCAGGATCATAATCGCAAGGATGCGCTGGATCGCCTGATCGACATGATCCGGCTCGCCGCGATCCGCCCGACCTTGCGCAAGCCGACGACGCCGACGCGCTCCTCGCGTCACAAAAGGCTGGCGGTGAAAAAAATGCGCGGAACCGTCAAGAAGCTGCGGCGCGAGAAGCCGTCGGACGATTGATAGCCATCTTTTTTGTCATTCCGGGGCAATCCTGGAATCAGCGGGGATTAGAACTTCAAGTCTGATCCGTTACGATACGTTCCGTTCAAAAATACCGCTCGGCAACGGAGATGACAAAGCATACGGCCAGAATTAAAAGCACAACCCATACGCCGATGCCGTAAGCGTTCAATTTTTCCGATTGCGAACGGGCGAATCCGGGCCGGATGACTCGGTAGGCCAAATAGAAGCCGGCCGAGGCGATCGAAAGCGTAAACAGGGTAAACATGAATACTCCCTGTCGCGTCCGCTCTCCGGGCATTTTTCGTCCGGCAATTGTTTCGTCAGTGAGCCGTCAAGCGAAAGTCAGCCGAAGAACGCGAATCCGACATAGAACAATCCGAACAGCGCGAGGAACGGCGCGACGATGACGATGTTGCCGATGCCCGCCGCGTGTCCCGGCTGCAGCACGGCGACGGCCGGCTGGTGCGGATTGTAATAGACCTTGACCGGCTTGCCGGTCTGGTAATGGCCGACCACTTTCGCGGCGGCCGAGCGCGAGGGCAGGTCGACAAGGCCGCCCCACTGGATGCGGCTGCAGCGATAGTCCTTGGTCCCGACGCGGTAGGCATATTCGACCAGCGGACGGAAGCGATGCTTGTCGCTGTCCTGGATCACCCTGAGCGAGGTGTTGATCACGCTGCCTTCCACGACCGGCCAATGCCTGCTTTCGGCGGCGCGGCGGACCGCATGGCGGAAGAACCAGACGAGGAACAGGGCGACCGCGAGCAGGGCAAAGCCGGCGCCGAATCGCCAAACAAACGCTTCTGTGAGGAACATGACGCAACAGGCTCGTTTGGAGGCCGACGGGCCCCTTCCGGCCTTTGGTGGCCGCGCCGGGTCAAAAGGTTCATGGGAAAGCGGGGGCAAAGGCCGGGAAACGCCCCATGCGCCGTCCCTATGCCTCCCGGAGGCCTTCCTCGCCCTTTAGGCTGCGATTTCCACCCTTGAGTCGCCTCACATGCCCGTCCGTCAGCTTCCCGAAGGCCTGGTCAACCGCATCGCCGCCGGCGAGGTGGTGGAGCGGCCTGCCAGCGCCGTGAAGGAACTGGTCGAGAACGCGCTCGACGCCGGCGCGCGGCGCATCGAGGTGATGACCGATGGCGGCGGGCGCCGGCTGATCCGGGTCAGCGACGACGGCAGCGGCATGAGTCGCGCCGATCTCGCTTTGTCGGTCGAGCGCCACGCCACCTCCAAGCTCGACGGCGACGATCTCCTGGCCATCGATACGCTCGGCTTTCGCGGCGAGGCTTTGCCGTCGATCGGCTCGGTCGCGAAACTCACCATCACCACGCGGCATGTCGGCGAGCCGCATGCCTGGGCGCTCAGTGTCGAGGGCGGGGAGAAATCGCAAGCCGCGCCCGCGGCGCTTGGCGAGGGAACGCGCGTCGAGGTGCAGGATCTGTTTTACGCCACGCCGGCGCGGCTGAAATTTCTCAAAAGCGATCGCGCGGAGGCGGAAGCCGTGCGCGAAGTGGTGCGGCGGCTCGCGATGTCGCGGCCCGATGTCGCCTTCACGCTCGCAGGCGAGGAACGCGCGCCCGTCACCTGGGCCGCGGCCTTGCCGGGCGGGCCGGGACGCCTCGCGCGGCTCGGCGATGTGCTCGGTGCTGACTTCCGCGCCAACGCGGTCGAGGTGAAAGCCGGACGCGAAGGATTGTCGCTCGAAGGCTATATTGCATTGCCCACCTTCACGCGCGCCAACGCGCTCGGCCAGTATCTGTTTGTGAATGACCGTCCGGTGCGCGACAAATTGCTGATCGGGGCGGTGCGCGCGGCCTATATGGATTACCTGCCGCGCGACCGGCATCCGGTGGTGGCGCTCTTTCTCACGGTCGATCCGCGCGAAGTGGATGTGAACGTGCATCCGGCCAAGACCGAAGTGCGCTTTCGCGATGCCGGACTTGTGCGCAGTCTTCTGGTCGGCGCTTTACGCGAAACATTGGCGCGCGAGGCGCAACGCGCGGCGAGCACCGGAGGCGATGCGACCATCGCGGCTTTTCGTCCGGCGGCTTTTCCGCGGCGCGGAGGATGGGATTTCCGGCGCTCGCCCTCGGCGCCCGGTTTTCCCTCGCATGGCAATGCCGCATTGGGTTTCGCGGAGGCCGCGCAGGCGGCGTTTGACGGAGTCGCGCCATCGGCGGACGCGCGGGGAACATTGGCTGAAGCGCCCGCCGATCTGCTTGATAAGCCACTGGGCGCGGCTCGCGCCCAGGTGCACGAAACCTATATCGTTTCGCAGACGCGCGACGGCATCGTGATCGTGGACCAGCATGCGGCGCATGAACGGCTCGTTTATGAGCGGCTGAAGGCCGCGGTGGAGAAACAGGGTGTCGCGCGGCAGATTCTCTTGATTCCTGAAGTCGTCGAGCTCG
>CAMDXM010000151.1 GCA_945878025.1 Pseudorhodoplanes sinuspersici
TCGGCTTTGATGCTGCCGGATCATGTTCGATTTGGACCAGATGGGAAACTTTGCGAATCATTCCACGAGCTGCCGGCGTATCTGGCACCCATCGAACACGCCCGATCCGATTTAGGCCGAGCCCTATCAAAATCCCTCTTTGATCATAACGCCTTCGAATCGGGCTCCGTATTTGCCTAATCTCGATGAACCGCATGACTAACTCTCAAAAAAGATTGAACCCTGCTCGGACTGCATTCTGAGCTGCAAGGGGACACTGCCGACGCTGCAATTTGGTGCAATCACATCAAATCACATCTATCGCGTCTTGTTGCTCACTCGATGCAAAAGAAGAATTTCGTATCGAGTACAGAGTCGACACCGTGACTCAGTTACCAATCAGAAGAGCCGGTGGGCTCAAAAATCGCTGAATTGAATGCACAAACGAGTCTGACTTTTTTGAGCTCGGTACAGAGCCTCGGAGAAAAAGGGGCAACAGAGAGCGCTGCTAAACGCGCAGGGGATCCGTAAGTACAGAGGGCGCCAGCGTATACTGACGTAAATACTGCAACAATTCGAGCTTAATAGGCAGCGAAAGGTATTGCGGAGATGCGGATTGGCGGAGAGGGAGGGATTCGAACCCTCGATACGGTTTCCCGTATACACGCTTTCCAAGCGAGCGCCTTAAGCCACTCGGCCACCTCTCCATGCCGCGAATATCGCGAACGCGGCGCACTATAGCCATCGAAGACCCGCTGGCAAGCAAGGGCTCGAACCGGACGCTTCAACTCGAAAAACGCACCTGATTGGTCTCGGCGGCGTCGTAGCCGCTCATCTCCTGCGCCCGGCCGGCAAAGCGCGGCTGACGCATGAACGCGAACAGGGCCTGCAGGACCGGGAGGAAATGATCGCGCTGGTGCATGACCAGATCGAAATGCTCCCAGCCAAGCGGAATGAAATCGACGTTCGCCGCGCGGGCGACGGAGCGGGTGGCGATCCCGCAATCGGCGCGCCCGGAGCGCACCGCTTCTGCCAGCTCCGTGCCGGTGACGAAAGCCGGTGAAATCGCGTTGAGCGCTTCGTGCCTGATCCCGGAGCGATGCAGGAGCGATTGCAGCAGGAGCTGCGCGCCGGCGCCGTCGGTGCGTTGCGCGATGCGCGCTTTTGTTCCCGCGACCGAGGCGATGTCGCTGAGCTTGCGCGGATTGCCCGGCGAAATCAGCAATCCCTGTTCGCGCCGTGCGAAAGCGATCACGACCGCATCGTGCAGCCCGGGGGTCGCGGCCACCGCCTCGATATTGGCGCGTTCGTCGTCGCCCCCGATCCGGTGCAGATGGATGGCGGCGGCCATCACTTCGCCGCGCACGAGACGCCGCAGGCCCGCTTCGCTTCCTTCCGGCAAATAGGCGAGCCCCGAACCGCTTTCGCGCAAAGCCCATTCCAGCAGCGGATCGTGGCTTCCGCCGACGATCGGCGGAGGCGTTGTCTGCGCGAGCTGTTGCCCTGCGATCAATCCGGCCATCACCCAGCGGTCGAGCGCCTGTTTCGGGAAAAGCCAGCGCCCGGTCGTCTTGCTGCAGGGCACGGAGCCGGCCGCGACCAGCTCATAGAGCTTGCGTTCGCTCATCCGCAGATGCGCGGCGGCTTCCTCGGTGGTGAGTAATTCATGCATGCAATTGGCTGCAGATTTATGAATATCGTTCAAAAATTGACCATTTTGTATCCTGATGCAAGAGAAATACGGAATGCCAACAGACGCTTCCGCCATCGATCTTGTGCTCCGGGCCGACCCGGCTCTCATCGCCATTGTGAAGCTGTCGCTCTTCGTCAGCCTGTCGGCGGTGTTCATGGCCGCCCTCGTCGGCATCCCGCTCGGCGCGCTGATCGCGCTCACGCGCTTTCCCGGACGCGACGCGGCAATCGTCATATTGAACGCGCTGATGGGTCTGCCGCCGGTCGTGGTCGGGCTTGTCGTTTATCTCCTGCTCTCGCGCGCCGGGCCGCTCGGCTCGTTCGGAATTCTGTTCACGCCGGCGGCGATGATCGTGGCGCAGGCCATCCTTGTGACGCCGATCATCGCGGCTTTGGCGCGCCAGACCATCGAGGATCTCTGGAGCGAATATCGGGACGAACTCGCGGCCCTGAATGTCGGGCCGCTGCGGCGCGTGCTGACGCTCATCCGCGACGCGCGCTTTAGTCTCGTGACCGCCTTGCTCGCGGGCTTCGGCCGCGCGGCGGCGGAAGTCGGCGCCGTCATCATCGTCGGCGGCAATATCGACGGCTTCACCCGCACCATGACGACCGCGATCGCACTGGAAACCTCCAAGGGCGACCTGCCGCTCGCGATCGGCCTCGGCATGGTTCTGATCGCGCTTGTGGTTGTTGTAAACGCATTGGCCTGGGCCGTGCGCCGCGCCGGCGAACGCTACGCGGGATGACGGCGATGCGCGCATTCCAGACCGATCTGCCAATTGTCCTCGACGATGTCTCGATCCTTATGCGCGATGTCGCAATCCTCGATTCCGTCACGCTGACACTTGGCGCGGGCGCTCCCACCATCCTGATCGGGCCGAATGGCTCCGGCAAAACCACTCTTCTGCGTGTCGCGATGGGGCTCCTTGGCCCCTCAAAGGGCTGGGTCACCTGGGGCGGCCGCGACGAGTCAGCGCCGCTGCGCCGCGCCATCGTATTCCAGCGCCCGGCAATGCTCCGGCGCAGCGCCATCGGGAACATTCTATATGCACTCGCCGCCGCCGGCGTTCCACGCGCCGCGCGTAAAGCGCGAGCCGATGAATTGCTGCAGCTCGTCGGCCTGCGGGACCTTGCCGGCCGCGCCGCGCGCCGCATGTCCGGCGGCGAGCAGCAGCGGCTGGCGCTCGCCCGCGCGCTCGCGAAGGACCCGGAAATCCTCTTCCTCGACGAACCCGCGGCAAGCCTCGATCCCGCCGCCACCAAGGCGCTGGAAGACATCATCCGAGACGTCGCCGCGCGCGGCATCAAGGTGGTGATGTCCACGCACGATCTCGGCGAGGCGCGCCGTCTCGGCGGCGAAATCGTTCTCATGCATCGCGGCCGCGTGATCGAAATCGCGGGCGCGCGGGCTTTCTTCGATAACCCGTGCACGGAAGCGGCACGCCGCTTCGTCGCGGGAGAATTGCTGGTCTGAAAACATTACTGGAGAAAAAAGAAGATGAACCCACGCCGTCTGTTCCTGGCAACCGCCGCTATCATTCTCTCCGGATTGTCCGCGCCCGCACTGGCGCAGGACAAATCCCAGGAAAAATCCATCGTGGTGTCGTCTACGACATCGACGACCGATTCCGGCCTGTTCACTCACATCCTGCCGCTGTTCAAGGCCAAGACCGGCATCGAGGTGAAGGTGGTGTCACAAGGCACCGGCCAGGCGCTCGACACCGGCCGGCGCGGCGACGCCGACGTGGTCTTCGTTCATGCGCGCTCGCAGGAAGAAAAATTCGTGGCCGACGGCTTCGGCGTGAAGCGTTTCCCGGTCATGTATAATGACTTCATCCTGATCGGACCGAAAAGCGATCCCGCCGGCATCAAGGGCGGCAAGGGCGTCGTCGCCGCGTTGAAGACGATCAAGGACAAGGCCGCGCCGTTCATTTCGCGCGGAGACAAGTCCGGCACGCATTCCGCCGAACTCAATCTCTGGAAAGTCGCCGGCGTCGACATCGCGGGCGCGGACAAGGGCCCCTGGTACAAGGAAATCGGGCAGGGCATGGGCGCCGCGCTCAATACCGCCTCGGCTTCGAACGCCTATGTGCTGGGCGATCGCGGCACCTGGCTGTCGTTCAAGAATCGCGGCGATCTCGACATCGTGGTCGAGGGCGACAACAAGCTCTTCAACCAATACGGCGTCATCCTGGTGAATCCGGAAAAGCATCCGAGCGTGAAGAAGGAGTTCGGCCAGGCTTTCATCGACTGGATCGTGTCGTCCGAAGGCCAGAAGGCGATCGCCGATTACAAGATCAACGGCAATCAGCTCTTCTTCCCGAATGCCGGCGCGTCGGGCGCGTGAGGCGAGAGAGTTTGTTGTTCGGAATTTGATCTCCGGCTTGCGTTCCGCGCGTGCAATCGCAATATGCGCCTCATGTCCCGAGGCACCGCCGGTCCCGAAATCGAACGCCTGATCCAGTTGCTGGCGAAGCTGCCGGGCCTTGGGCCGCGCTCGGCGCGGCGCGCGGCCTTGCATCTCATCAAGAAGCGCGAGCAATTGATGTCGCCTTTGGCCGACGCGATCGAGACCGCGCGCGAGAAGATCGTGATCTGCTCGGTCTGCGGCAATATCGACACGCATAATCCCTGCACGGTCTGCACCGACGTCAAGCGCGATCCGTCGCTGATCGTGGTGGTGGCGGATGTCGCCGATCTCTGGGCGCTGGAGCGCGCCAACGCGGTGAATGCGCGCTATCACGTGCTTGGCGGCACGCTCTCGCCGCTCGACGGCGTCGGCCCGGCCGATCTCACCATCGACGCGCTGGTCTCGCGCGCGCATGATCCGGCGGTGAAAGAAGTGATCCTCGCGCTCAATGCCACGGTCGACGGCCAGACCACCGTGCACTACATCACCGACCTTCTGCACAATGCCGAGGTGAAGGTGACGCGGCTTGCGCATGGCGTGCCGGTCGGCGGCGAGCTCGATTATCTCGACGAGGGCACGCTCTCGGCCGCGATGCGCCAAAGGACGCTGATCTGATTTTCCCTTCCCAATGCGGTGCGCTCCCTCCCCCTGAAAGGGGGAGGGTCGGGGTGGGGGTCTATTTGCGCGAATGATTGACCCCCACCCGATTTGCTTCGCAAATCGACCTCCCCCTTTCAGGGGGAGGTAGTCCGAGTCCGCGGCGCCGGCGCATCAAATGCGATCGCCCTGCCGCAAGCGGGGAGAGGTGAAAGAAAAGACGATCACGCACCCAAAGTCTTGAAATGCCCGCGGCCCTGCAGCCAAGCGAGCAGCAGCAGACTCGGTATTGCGACCAGCGCGCTCAAGATAAAAAATAGCGGCCAGCCTGTGTCCTGCGCGACGAAGCCCGCGCCTGAGGAGAGATAGGTGCGCCCGACCGCGGCAAGCGCCGTCAGCAAGGCAAATTGCGTCGCGGTATGCAGCGGGTTCTTGCAGAGCGCGGAAATATAGGCGACGAAGATCACGGTCCCGATCGCGCCGGTGAAGTTCTCCGCGATGATGACAGCCACGAGGCCCCAGGTGTTCGGGGTTGTTGTGCTGGTGTCGATCAGCGCGAGCCAGGCGAAGACGAGATTGGACAAAGCCTGCAGGATCGCGCCGAGCCACAGACATGTTGTCAGCGGCAAGGCGCGCGCAACCGCGCCGCCCGCGAATCCGCCCACCAAGGTAGCGGCGAGGCCGGCGCCCTTGACGATATTGGCGTAGTCCGTGCGCGTGAAGCCGAGGTCGATGACAAAGGGAGCCGTCATCGTGCCGGCAAAGGCGTCGCAGAATTTATACAGCACGACAAAGAGCAGGATCGCAATCGCGGAATCGCGCGACAGGAATTCAGCGAAGGCGCCCATCGCCGCCTGCCACACGCGCGCGAGCCGTCCGCCTTCCGGGTCATCGATTTTGCCGCCGGTTTTTTCGGGATTGGTCGCGAGCAATGTCGTGACGATGCCGATCACGACCAGCAAAGCCATCGCCAGATATCCGGCTGTCCAGGCGGCCTGCTTATCGAAGCCCAAACCGCTTTCGAAGCCGGTCACGACATAAAGCGCGCCGACGGTGGAGGCCAGCATGCCGATGCGATAAGCCGCGACATAGGCCGCCATGCCGGCGGCCTGTTCGCTTTCGTCGAGCGTGTCGATGCGAAACGCGTCGATCACGATGTCCTGGGTGGCGGAGGCGGTTGCGACCAGAAGCGCGCCGAAGGCCACAAGTCCTGGCGCCGCGGCCGGATTGCAGAAGGCGAGAAACACGATCGCGGCGATCAACAGGAGTTGCGCGAAGACGAGCCAGCCGCGCCGCCGTCCGAGCAAACGCGCGAGCAGTGGTACGTCGAGCGCATCCACGACCGGCGCCCAGAGGAATTTCACGGTGTAGGGCGTGCCGACGAGGGCAAATAATCCGATGGTGCCGAGATCAACGCCGGATTCCCGCATCCAGACCAGAAGCGTCGAGCCGGACAGAGCGAGCGGCAGGCCGGAGGAAAAGCCGAGGAACAGAACGATCAATACGCGCGGCTTGAGATAGACCGCGAGCGATTCGGCGAAGCGCGATTTGCTGGCTGGGGCTTCCAATGATGCCATGATGAGGCTGAGGCGCTTAAATCACAACGCCGTCATGCCCGGCTTTGTGCCGGGCATCCACGTCTTTCCTCGCGGCAGGTACAAGACGTGGATGGCCGGGACAAGCCCGGCCATGACAACAATAGAAATACCGGCTCATTCGCCCGCTTCGAGACGGCGCGGGAAGGGCGCGGGCAGAACCGCGGCAGCGTCGTCATCGGCGCCGTCGAATTCGACATCCCTGATGCGGCCGGCGCGTTTCTCGACTTTCTCGGCCGACACGAGAATTTGCCGCACGTCTTCGTTGGCCTGTCCGAAATGCTGCTGCAGCTTGAGCACGCGCTCCTGCAGGCGCTTCAGATCGTCCATCAGATGGCCGACCTCGGCATGGATCTTGTCCGCCGCCTCGCGCATGCGCGCGTCTTTTTGAATCTGCTGGATCACCTGGATGGCGAGCATCAGGAGCGTCGGCGACACGATCACGATTTTCGAGCGATAGGCCTTCTGCACGATGTCGTCGAAGCCGTCATGCAGTTCCGCGTAGACCGATTCCGACGGCACGAACATCAGCGCCAGATCCTGCGTCTCCCCCGGGATCAGGTATTTTTTGGCAATGTCGCTCACATGCGCGCCGACATGCTGGCGCAGAAGCCTGGCGGCGGCGCTGCGCGCCTCGTCGCTCGCCGCTTCCCGGAATGCGGTGACGGCTTCGAGCGGAAATTTGGCGTCGATCACGAGCGGGCGCTGGTCGGGCAGGAAGATCGCGCAATCCGGCCGCATGCGGTTCGAGAGCGTGAACTGGAATTCGTAAGATCCCTTTGCGAGGCCATCCTGGATGATCATTTCCATGCGGCCCTGGCCGAAGGCGCCGCGCTGCTGCTTGTTGGCGAGCACGCTGGTCAGCGAAGTCACCTGCGAGGCCAGGTCCGTGATGTTCTTTTGCGCGCTGTCGATAACGGCGAGGCGCTCGTTCAGTTTCTGCAGATTGTCGGTGGTCTGCTTGGTGGTCGCCTGCATCGACTGGCCGAGCCGGTCGGTGACGGCATCGAGCCGCGTGTGAACGGCATGCTGCAATTCGGATTGCTTGGCGTGCAGCATCTGTCCCATCGCCATCACCTGGCCGGCGGTTTCCGCCTGCAGCCGCGCGATCTCGTCCATGCGTTGATCGGCAAGATCAGCGGCAGCCTCGGCTTCCGCCGCGCGGCGTCTCCCGCGCACGATCAGGAGGATGACAAGCAGCAATCCGCCCGCGAGGAGGAGGGCGGCCATCGCGGCGGCGATGCCCGCCATGACCAGCGGGTCGATCTGGGCGAGGCGGGCGGACAATTGGTTCAAGTCCATAGGCCGCTTCTAGCCCGATTCGCGGGCAGAGGGCGAACGAAGAGCGAACGTCGCTTTTTCCCTCTCCCCGCGAAAGTTCTCTCACTCCCTCTCCCCGTCACTTCATTTTCCCTCTCCCCGCTCTTGCGGGGAGAGGGTGCCGAGGTCGGTCAGGACCGAGGCGGGTGAGGGGCGCGTTCCGAATTTTCCGCTGCCCCTCACCCCACCCCTCTCCCCGTAAGAACGGGGAGAGGGAGTGTGAGAGCGAGGCGGGGAGAGGGAGAAGCACGTCCTTCGATTGACCCCGCGCGCCCCATTCCTTACATGGCCCCGCATGGCGCCAAGAGACATCATTGTGATCCCCGACAAGCGTTTGCGGCTCAAATCCGAGCCGGTCGCGAAAGTCGACGATTCCATCCGCATGCTGGTCGAGCAGATGTTCGAGGCGATGTATGCCGCGCCGGGCATCGGCCTTGCCGCCATCCAGCTTGGGGAGCCGAAGCGCGTCGTCACCATGGATATTGCCAAGAAGGACGATCCCAAGGAGCCGCAGGTCTTCATCAATCCGGAAATTCTCTGGACCTCGGACGAAAAGAACGTGCACGAGGAGGGTTGCCTCTCGATCCCGGAATATTACGAGGAGGTCGAGCGTCCGGCGGAAGTGAAAGTGAAATACATGGACATCGAGGGAAAGCCGCACGAGGTGCATGCGACCGGATTGCTCGCCACCTGCCTGCAGCACGAGATCGACCATCTCAACGGCATATTGTTCATCGACCACATCTCGAAGCTCAAGCGCGACCGCGTCGTCAAAAAATATTCCAAGCAGGCCAAGCGCGCGGCGGAGGGCTGACGTGCCGCTCCGTCTCGTCTTCATGGGCACGCCCGATTTCGCGGTGCCGACGCTTGTCGAACTCGCGGGTGCGGGCCACGAGATCGCCGCGGTCTATACGCGTGCGCCAAAGCCGAAAGGCCGCGGCATGGATTTGCAGGATACGCCGGTGGCGCGCGAGGCGAAGCGCTTGGGCATTCCGGTGCTGACGCCGTCGACTCTAAAAACAAGTGAAGCGCAGGCGGAATTTGCCGCGCATGGCGCGGACGCGGCGGTGGTCGTCGCTTACGGCTTGATCCTGCCGAAAGCTGTGCTCGACGCCGTGCCGCTGGGCTGTTTCAATCTGCATGCGTCTCTCTTGCCGCGCTGGCGCGGTGCAGCGCCGATCAATCGCGCCATCATGGCGGGCGACATCGCATCCGGCGTGATGGCAATGAAGATGGAGGAGGGACTCGATACCGGCCCGATCGGCATGGCGGAACGTGTCGCTATTGGCGCCGATATGACGGCAGGCGAGTTGCACGACCGGCTTGCTCCCCTGGGCGCCGACCTGATGTTGCGCGCGATCGGCGCGGTGGAGCGCGGCGCGCTGTCGCTGACGCCGCAACCGGCGGAAGGCGTCACTTACGCCAACAAGATCGACAAGAACGAGACGCGCATCGACTGGGGAAAATCCTGGAACGAGGTTCACAGCCATATTCGCGGGCTGTCGCCATTTCCCGGCGCGTGGTTCGAGCTGAAAGGCGAGAGCGGCCCGGTGCGCGTGAAGGTCCTGCGTACGACAAAGGGAAACGGCAAAGGTACGCCGGGTGCGGTGCTCGACGATCGACTCACCATCGCATGTGGCGAAGGCGCGATCCGCATTCTCGAGTTGCAGCGCGCCGGCAGGCAGCCGATGAAAGCGGACGAATTCCTGCGCGGCACGGCTTTGCGCGCCGGCCATTCCGTCGGCTGACAATATGTCCCGATATAAAATCCTGATCGAATATGACGGCACGCCCTTTGCCGGCTGGCAGATCCAGGCCGACGCCGTGACCGTGCAGGGCGAGATCGAAACCGCGATCAAGAAACTGAGCGGCGAGACGGTCGCGATCCAGGGCGCCGGTCGCACCGACGCGGGCGTGCATGCGCTTGGACAAGTCGCGCATTTCGATCTCGTGAAGCCGGTCCAAACCGACACCATCCGCGACGGCTTGAACGCGCATCTGCGCCCGCATCCGATCGCGGTGCTGTCGGCGGAAAACGTTTCGGACGATTTCAACGCGCGCATGTCTGCGACCAAACGGCATTATCGCTATCGCATCGTCAACCGGCGGCCGGACCTGGCGCTTGAGCGCCTGCGGGCATGGCGTGTGGTGCGGCGGCTCGACGAGCGCGCGATGCACGAGGCCGCGCAGCGCCTGGTCGGGCATCACGATTTCACGACCTTCCGCTCGACCGAATGCCAGGCCAAGTCGCCGATGCGCACGCTCGACCGGCTCGACGTGACGCGCGACGGCGACATTCTCAACATCGAGGTCTCGGCGCGCTCGTTCCTGCACAATCAGGTGCGCTCGATGGTGGGTTCGCTCGCCCTCGTCGGCGACTCCAAATGGAGCGCGGACGATCTCGCGGCGGCGCTGGCGGCGCGCGACCGCACGGCCTGCGCGCCGGTTGCTCCGCCGGACGGGCTTTATCTGGTGAAGGTGGATTATTAGTTGTTGTCCACATTCTCGCCTGTCATCGCCCGCGAAGGCGGGCCGCTCGCACGGCTTTCTTTCCCTCTCCCCGTTTACGGGGAGAGGGTGCCGAGCGTCGAAGACGCGAGGCGGGTGAGGGGTGCGACTGTCGAGGGAAAGGTACCCC
>CAMDXM010000152.1 GCA_945878025.1 Pseudorhodoplanes sinuspersici
GCAAGGACGGCAAACCCTTGTGGCGCGACGCGGGGCTGATCGCTCCGGAGACCTCCAAATCGTCTCCGGCCGCCGCCGACGCGCAACGTTTTGCGGCCGGGATTGCCGAGCGACTCGGCATCGCCACCGATCATGTGATGACGGCCTATGAGGATCCCGCGGCCTGGCTGCAGAAGGAGGGCGAACTTCCGGGCAATGTCGATCCTTTCGATTCGAAGCTCGCCGATCCGGAAGCGCGGCTTCGCATGGTTCGCACCTTCGAGCGCGGGCTCGGCAATCCGACCGGCTACGTCGTGCCGATGCGAAAATGGGGAGCGAGCGGCGGTTCCGGCTGGATCAGCGAAATCTGGAAATTGCGGCGCGGACATCTCTTCCTGCTGCCGGGGGATTCCCCGATCGGGATGCGGCTTCCGCTCGATTCATTGCCGCATATCCCGCCGGAGGATTATCCGCACGTGATTCCGGCCGATCCTTTCGCGGAGCGCGGCGCGCTTCCGGACCCCGATCAGCTCGCGCAGGGTTTCGAACGCACGCAGGTTGTGGCGCGGCTTGCTCCCGCGCCAAGCCGGGCGGGGATCACCAGCGTGCCGGTGCGCACCGCGTTATCGGTCGAGGCGCGCGACGGGCGCATGACCGTTTTCATGCCACCGGTCGAGCGGCTTGAGGATTATGTCGAGCTTCTTGGCGCGGTCGAGGCGACCGCCGCCGAACTGAAGATGCCGGTGCATGTCGAGGGCTATTCGCCGCCATCCGACCCGCGCATCAATGTGCTGAAAATCACGCCCGATCCCGGCGTGATCGAAGTCAACATCCATCCGGCCGCGAACTGGCGGGAGGCCGTCGCCACCACGCAAACACTTTACGAAGAAGCGCGGCAGACGCGGCTTGGCGCCGACAAATTCATGATTGACGGCCGCCATACCGGAACCGGCGGCGGCAATCATGTCGTGATCGGCGGCGCCCAGCCTGCGGACAGTCCGTTCCTGCGCCGCCCCGATCTCCTGAAGAGCCTCATTCTCTATTGGCAGCGTCATCCATCGCTGTCGTATCTGTTTTCCGGATTGTTTATCGGGCCGACCAGCCAGGCCCCGCGCATGGACGAGGCGCGGCAGGATCAGCTCTACGAAATGGAGATCGCGCTTTCGCGCGTGCCGGCGCCGGGCGACGGCGAAGCGCCGCCGCCCTGGCTGGTCGACCGGCTGTTCCGGCATCTCCTGGTCGATGTCACCGGCAACACGCATCGCGCGGAAATCTGCATCGACAAATTGTTTTCGCCGGACAGCCCGACCGGACGGCTCGGCCTCGTCGAATTCCGATCCTTCGAAATGCCGCCGGACGCGCGCATGAGCCTCGCGCAGCAATTGCTTTTGCGCGCGCTGATCTCATGGTTCTGGCGGACGCCGCAGCATGGTTCGCTGGTGCGCTGGGGCACGGCGCTGCACGACCGTTTCATGCTCGGGCATTTCGTCTGGCGCGATCTGCTCGACGTGCTCGAAGACCTGAAAGGCGCGGGCTATGTTTGCGATCCGGTCTGGTTCGAGGCGCAGCGCGAATTCCGCTTTCCGTTCTACGGCGCGGTCGACCGTGGCGACGTGCATCTCGAAATCCGGCATGCGCTCGAGCCCTGGCATGTGCTGGGCGAGGAAAACACCGCCGGCGGCACCGCGCGTTTCGTCGATTCATCGGTCGAGCGGCTGCAGATCCGTGTCGCGGGGATGAATACCGAACGTTTTGCGGTCACCTGCAACGGACGGCCTTTGCCGCTGGTTTCGACCGGGCGCACCGGCGAATTCATAGCCGGCGTGCGCTACAAGGCATGGGATCTTTATTCTGCGTTGCATCCGACCATCAAGGTTCACGCGCCGCTGACATTCGATATCGTGGATCGCTGGAGCCGGCATTCGCTGGGCGGCTGCATCTACCATGTCGCGCATCCGGGCGGCCGCAATTATGAAACCTTCCCGGTCAATTCCTATGAGGCGGAGGCGCGGCGTCTCGCCCGCTTCGAGGCCATCGGGCATACGCCCGGTATCATCGACGTGCCGCGCGAGGAGCGTTCGCTCGAATATCCGACCACGCTCGACCTTCGTTACCCGCCTCAGGCTTGATTGCGGATGGTCACAGCGCTGCGCTGCAACTGGTACCCCGCCGCGACACTGCCGATCATCACCAGAACGGGGCCGGAAGGTTTCTCCGCATCAAGGCGCGCGGGCAGGTTCGCAATGGCGTCGGCGATCACCGACTGATCGGGCCGCGTCGCCTGCGATATCGCGAGCGAGGGCGTCGCGGGAGCGAGCCCCGCAGCGATTGCGTTCGTGACCAGCGCGGCGAGCGTCTTTTTCGGCATATAGACGATTGTCGTCACTGTCGGATCGGCAAGGCTCTTCCAGTCGATATTGTCCGGCAGGTTCCCGTCGGCGCCGTGACCGGTCACATATTGCAGGCGGCGTGCGCTCTCGCGATGGGTCAGGGAGATGCCAAGCCGCGCGGCGGCGCCTTGCGCGGCGGTGATGCCCGGAACGACCTCGACCGCGATGTCCGCTTCGCGGCAGGCGTCGATCTCCTCGCTCGCGCGTCCGAAGATCATCGGATCGCCGCCCTTGAGGCGCACGACGCGCTTGCCGTTTTTCGCCAGCGCAACCATCAGCGCGTTGATGTCGCTCTGCTTGCAGGCAGGGCCATGCCCGGCCTTGCCGACCAGCATCTTCTTCGCCTCGCGGCGCGCGAAATCGAGCACCTGCGGCGACACCAGATCGTCGAACAGGATGACGTCGGCCGATTGCATCGCGCGCACCGCGCGCAGCGTGAGAAGCTCCGGATCGCCGGGCCCGGCGCCAACGAGCGTTACGCAGCCGCGCTCCACAATCTCGCCTTCCGCTTGTGTCGCGGCGAGCAGGGAATTGAAATCGGATTGCTGCGGGTCCTGATTCGGGTTGTTCACGGCGTGTCCGGTGAAGATCTGCCAGAATCTGCGGCGCGCCGCGAAAGACAACCCCGAGGACTTCAGCGGATCGCGCCAGCGCCGCGCCGCGTCCGCCCAGCGCGCAAAACCTTGCGGGATCATCGCTTCAAGCTTGGCGCGCATCGCCTGCGCGAAAACGGGGGCCGCGCCGTCGGTCGAAATCCCGATCACCAGCGGCGAGCGGTTGACGATGGAGCCGAAGGCGAAATCGCAGAAATCCGGCTTGTCGATCACATTCACCGGCACGCCCATTGCGCGGGCCGCCGACGAGAAGCGGGCGGCATCATGCTCGTCGTCGCAGGCGCCGATCGCGATCGCAGCGCCCTCGAGATCGCGCTCTTGCCACGCCCGTCGATGCAGCACGACGGGTCCGCGCGGCGGCAGCGCCGCGAGCGTGAGCAACTCGTCGCCGGGCGTCTCGGCATAGACATCGACCTGCGCGCCGGCGGCGGAAAGCAGCTCCGCTTTCCATGCGGCGGGCGCGTTTCCGCCCGCGACCAGCGCGCGCTTTCCGTCGAGCGCGAAGAACAGCGGCAGCCGCGCCAGGCTCTCCATGCGCGGCGGTTTCTGCTCAAGCGGTACGCGCGAGACGGTCATGGCGTTTTCTCTCAAGCTCGGTTTGCGCGAGAAGCTTTTTCATTTCCGGAATGCAGGAGCCGCAATTGGTGCCGGCGCGCAAAGCCTTGCCGATCCCCTCCACCGACGTTGCGGCGCGCGAGGCAATCGCCTCGCGGATCGTGTTGATGCCGACGCCGAAGCAGGCGCAAACGAGCGCTCCGGCATTCGCTGTCTGATCGGCGGCCTTGCCGGACAGAAGGTTGCGCCGCTCCCTGTCGTCGAGACCGGACGCGGCGAACAGCGATTTCAGATGATCCCAGTCCGGCATCGCCGCGGCGGGACCCGCGAACAGGCACAGATCGAGCCGGCCATTATGCAGCGTACAGGCGCGATAGATGCCGCGCGTGGCGTCGGCATATTCGAGCCATTCGGCGTCGGAGAGGGCCGCGCGCCGGATCGTATCCTGCCAGATGCCGGTATCGCCGTTGGCGGCGAACAGATAGCCAAAGCCGCCATGCACCGCGATGCGCGTCCACCAGGATGCTTCGGGCAGTGCCAGCGTCTGGCGCGAGAGCACGAAGCCGCGCAAGGCGAAATTCACGGGCGCGATGGCGGCGGGCGTGGCTTTGGCCTCCGGCTGGCCGGAAAACGGATCGTTGAACGGCGCTATCAGATCGCCGGTGCGCCCGAGCGACGAAGTCTCGCCGCTCCAGTGGATCGGCGCGAACAGCGAGCCTTGCCGTTGCCCGGCGCTCACCTTCACGCGGAAGACGCAGCGCGCATGCCGCGTCGTCACCTCCGCGAATTCGTTGTCGGCAAGGCCAAGAACTCGCGCGTCCGCCGGATTCACCTCGACGAAGGGCTCCGGCAGATGCGCGCCGAGCCGCGGGCTTTTGCCCGTGCGGGTCATGGTGTGCCATTGGTCGCGCACGCGCCCGGTATTGAGACGGAAGGGAAAGGCATCCGACAAGGTTTCGCGCGGCGACGGCGCATCCGGCGCGATAAACTGCGCCTTGCGGTTGGGCGTGAAATAAAGCCCGTCCTCGAACATGCGCTTTTTGCCTTTATCGCCGCCGTCACGCAGCGGCCACTGGAACGGGTCGAATGCGGCGAAGGATTCGTCCGCGAGCGCGGCCATGCCGCCGATATCGAAATCGCGGCTGCCGTCATTCTCGAAGGCCGACAAAGCGGCGTGCTCGCGGAAAATGTCGGCCGCGGATTCATAAGGAAACGCTTTCGCAAATCCCATCCGCCGCGCTACCTGCGTGACCATCCACCAATCCGGTTTTGCTTCGCCGGGCAGCGGCAGGAATGGACGCTGGCGGGATACGCGGCGCTCGGAATTGGTCACCGTGCCGTCCTTCTCGCCCCAGGCGGCGGCGGGCAGGAGAATATGCGCGCCGGCATTCACGGTGTCGTTCGAAAGCACGTTTTCCGAGACGACGAAGAGTTCGAGCTTCCTGAGCGCATCGCGCATCGCGCCCGCGCGCGGGAGCGACACCGCCGGATTGGTCGCCATCACCCACAGCGCCTTGATCTTTCCCTGTTCGATGGCCTCGAACATCTGCACGGCCTTGAGCCCTTCGCGTTCGGCGATGCGCGGCGCATCCCAGAAGCGGCGCACGCGATCGACGTCCTGCGGCGAAAATCCCATATGCGCGGCGAGCTGGTTGGCGAGCCCGCCGACCTCACGGCCGCCCATCGCATTGGGTTGCCCCGTGAGCGAGAACGGCCCCATGCCGGGTTTGCCGATGCGACCGGTGGCGAGATGACAATTGATGATGGCGTTGACCTTGTCGGTGCCTTGCGCCGACTGGTTCACGCCCTGTGAGAAGCAGGTGACGGTGTTTGCCGTTTCCGTATACAGATCAAAGAAGCGTGCGACATCCGCCTGATCGAGGCCGCTGGCGGCGGCCGTCGCGGCGATATCCGGCGCGATCGCCCGCGCGCGCGCAAGCGCGTCCGCAAAGCCGCTCGTATGCGCTTCGATATAGGCAGCGTCGAATGATGGGGATTTGGCAAGATGAACAAGAAGTCCGCAGAACAGCGCGGTGTCCATCCCCGGCGCGACGGGAAGAAAGAGATCGGCATCCTCGGCGGTCGCGGTCTTGCGCGGATCGATGATCACAAGCTTCGCGCCGCGCGTGCGCCGGTTTTGCATCATGCGCTGGAACAAAACCGGATGACACCAGGCTGCGTTCGACCCGACCAGCACGAGAAGATCGGCCTGATCGAGATCCTCGTAATTGCCGGGAACGGTGTCCGATCCGAAGGCGCGGCGGTGGCCGGCGACCGACGAGGACATGCACAGACGCGAATTGGTGTCGACATTCGCCGTTCCGATGAAGCCTTTCATCAGCTTGTTGGCGACGTAATAATCTTCCGTCAGCAATTGGCCGGAGAGATAGAAGGCGACCGCATCGGGTCCGTCGCGCTCGGCGATACGCCTGAAGCCTTCAGCCACCCGGTCGAGCGCGTCGTCCCAACCGGTTTGCACAAGCGCGCCGTCCGCCTGCCGCAGCGTCGGCATGAGCAACCGGTCGTCGAGCGACAGCGTTTCGCCGAGCGCCGCGCCCTTGGAACAGAGCCTGCCCAAATTCGCCGGATGCGAGGGATCGCCCGCGATGGTCGCGCCGCCCTTGCCGTCGGGCGCCGCCAGCACGCCGCAGCCGACCCCGCAATAAGGGCAGGTGGTGCGGATGGTGAGCGGGTTTGGGGGCAGGGCGTTCATCAATAGACGTCCTGCTGGTAGCGGCCTTGCTTTTTCAGGTCGGCGAGGAACGCGATCGTTTCGTCGGTGGACCGCCCGCCATGTTCGCAAACGATATCGACCAGCGCGCGCTCGACGTCCTTCGCCATGCGCTTGGCGTCGCCGCACACATAGAAATGCGCGCCCTCGGACAGCCACGCCCACAGATCGCGGCCGACCTCGCGCATGCGGTCCTGCACGTAGAATTTCTGGTCGGCGTCGCGCGACCAGGCGAGCGAGAGCCGCGTCAGGAATCCCGTCGCCTTCATGGCGTTCAATTCGTCCTCGTAGAAGAAGTCGCAGGCGCTGCGCTGGTGTCCGAAGAACAGCCAGTTGCGGCCCGGCGCCTTGATCGCCATGCGCTCATGCAGGAAGGCGCGGAACGGCGCGACGCCGGTGCCGGGCCCGACCATGATGATCGGAATGGACGGGTCGGCGGGCAGCGCGAAGCCGTGCGCCTTCTGCACATAGACCTTGAGCCGGGAGCCGGGATCGATGCGGCCGGCAAGGAATGTCGAGGCGACGCCGAGCCGCGCGCGCCCGCCGATCTGGTAGCGCACGGAATCGACCGTGAGCGAAATCCGTCCGGGGTGAGCTTTGAACGACGACGAAATGGAATAGACACGCGGCTGCAGCGGATCGAGCGCTTCGACAAAGGCTTCCGGATCGGGCCGGATGCCAGGGAATTTCTCCAATGCCGCCATGACGTCGAGCGTCGCCGCGTCGCCATCGGGATCCTCGCCGCTCGACAGCGCGCGCGCTTTGAGCTTTTTCTCGCCGCCGGTGATGTAAGAGAAAAGCTGGAACAAGGCGTCCGGCGCGGGCGAAAGCGAGACCTGATCGGTCAGCACCTCGCGCAATGTCCGGCCGGCGACCGGATGATCGGGCGCCGCGTGGAGCGCGCTCATGACGGCGTCCACAAGAGCGGGATCGTTCGCCGGATAGAGCCCGAAGGAATCGCCCGGCACATAATCGAGTCCGCATTCGGCGAGATCGAAATCGAGATGCCATGTCTCCTTTTCGGAGCCATCCTTGTTCAGGCGCGTACGCGACAGGAAGCTCGCAATCGCGGGATTGTCGCGTGAGCGCCCTATGTCGCCGGCGGGTGTCGCGATGGCTTCCACCGCAGACGTCTTGGCGGCGGGAGGCGGCAGCGAGCCGAGTTCTTCGTAAAGGTTCTTG
Organism: Pseudorhodoplanes sinuspersici; assembly: GCA_945878025.1. Classification (GTDB taxonomy): domain Bacteria; phylum Pseudomonadota; class Alphaproteobacteria; order Rhizobiales; family Xanthobacteraceae; genus Pseudorhodoplanes; species Pseudorhodoplanes sinuspersici_B. The sequence goes on from CAMDXM010000152.1 coordinate 7,452, forward strand.
AGCATGCGGGCGGTTTCCTTGCCGCCCGGCACACACAGATTGAGCCGCTCTTCTTCTTTGAGGAAAATCTTGTTGGAATAGTCCTCGCAATTATAGCCGCACTGGCCGCAATCCTGCTGCGCCATGGCCGCCATCATGCGCCGCCGCAAGGCGCGTCCTTCGGCGAGTTTCATGCGCTTGGCGATGACGATGGTCTGGTCATGCCAGGGCGCGTCGCCGTCGTCGCCGTCGTCGAGCGGACCTTTGGCGGTTGCGCCGCCGCCCGCCATGAGCGCGGCATTCTGTTCCGGCGTCAGCGGCGTGAGGCCGGCGCTGTCGAGCGAGACCAGACCCGCGAAGAAGCCGTTGAGCCAGGAGCGCTGCTCCGGCGTGAACGGCGCGGTCTCAGGAACGAGATTGGGGAGCGGCGGGAGCGGCTGGTTCATTCCGCGGCCTCCACGCCGAACATGTTCCGCAGCGCTTCGACCTCATGACGCCGCGTGAAGGTGAGGAAGGTCTCTCCCTCCGAGCGTTTGGCGAGATAGCCTTTCAGCATCCGCTCGACTGTCTGCGGCGCGTCATCGGCCTTCACGTCGCGGTAGATTTCGCGGCCCAGGGCGGCGTCCGGCCCGAAGCCGCCGCCGACCAGAATGTGATAGCCGTCGACGGTGTCGTCGCTGTCCGTGGATGTTGCGACCCGCGCGCCGATCAGGCCGATATCGCCGATATAATGCTGCGCGCAGGAATGGTGGCAGCCGGTGAGATGGATATTGACCGGGCTGTCCAGTTGCACGCGCGCTTCGCAATATTCGGAAATGGCCTCGGCATGGCCTTTGGTGTCGGACGCGGCGAAGCGGCAGCCCTTGCTGCCGGTGCAGGCGATGAGGCCGGCGCGGATCGCGGTCGCCTTGGTGGAGATTCCGATTGAGTCGAATGCGGCAATCGCGGTCGCGACGTTTTCGTCCTTCACGCCGGAAATCAGCAGGTTTTGCCAGACCGTCAGCCTGATATCGCCGTCGCCGAGGTCGCGCGAGATTTTCGCAATCCCGCGCATCTGCTCGGTGGTGATCCTGCCGGTCGGAAACACGAGACCGATCCAGTTGAGCCCCGCCTGTTTCTGCGGATGCACGCCGATATGGGCGGAACGATCGAACATCGGGCGCGGCGCAATGGCGTCGGCGGGCGCGCGCACGAGCTTGCGGCCGAGTTTGTCCTCCACCGCGGCCATGAATTTCTCAAAGCCCCAGGCATCGAGGACATATTTCAGCCGCGCCTTGTTGCGGTTGGTGCGGTCGCCGTGCTCGATAAAGACGCGCACGATGGCGTCGGCAACCTTCACGGCTTCGGCAGGCGTGACGATGAAGCCGGTGTCGCGCGCGAAATCGCGATGCCCGGTGATGCCGCCGAGCGCCAGGCGATACCAGATACCCGGCTCGATCCCGAACCCGTCCTTTACCTTGACCGCCTGGAAGGCGATGTCGTTGGTATCCTCCAGAACGGGAATGATGCCCGCGCCGTCGAAGGCGACATTGAACTTGCGCGGCAGACCGTAGAGCGCGCGCTCATTGAGAATGTGGTGATGCCAGGCGCGCGCATGCGGCCGCGTGTCGATCAACTCTTGCGGGTCGATGCCGGCGGTCGGCGTGCCGGTGACGTTGCGGATATTGTCGGCGCCGGAACCGCGCGAGCAGAGCCCCAGTTCCTGAATGCCTTCGACGACTTCGACCGCGTGTTTCGGCTCGATCTCGCGGATCTGCAGGTTGGCGCGGGTGGTGACATGCGAGAACGGCCCGGCGCATCGATCGGCGAGATCAGCGACGCCTGAGAATTGCCAATGCGAGAGAATGCCGTTCGGAATTCTCAAGCGGCACATGTAAGACGTCTGCGCCGGCGCGACATAAAACAGGCCGTAATAGCGCCAGCGGAAATTATCGGCCGGTTTCGGCGGCTCGTTCTTTTCCGCCTGTTCTTTCAGCCGTTCATAGGCATCGAACGGATGCTGCTCGCGCTTGAATTTCTCCTGATCGGCGAGCTTGCCGCCCGAAGCGATGACGCGATCCTGCGCTTCGAAATGGATGGCGTCGGGTCCGATCGGCTTTGCCGCGGCCTCGCCGCCGCGCGGCGAGCCCTTCGCGGCGCGCGCGGCCTGCAATCCGGAGACGAAGCCTTCGAGGTAGCGTTTCTGGTCGGGGGTGAAATCGCTGGACATGGCCGTTCATGCCGCCTTGCGTTCGGCAAGCGCGCGGCCAAAGGCGAGATCGTCACGAATGGCGGCGATCGGCCGGCCGGTGCGGATCAGATCGAGATACCAGAGACTGTCGGCGGTATCGCCGAACAGCACGGCGCCGGTCAGGCATCCGCCGGAAATGACCAGCTTCTTGTAGGCGCCGAAGCCGGGATCCGAGAGCACGATCTGCTCGGTATTGGAGCCGCCGAGAAAGTCGCCGGCGGAAAAAACGTTCACGCCGGAGACTTTCAGATTGGTCGAGAGCACGCTGCCGGGATAAGCGGCTTTTTCGCCGGCGAGACGTGACGCCAGGATGCGTGCCTGCTCGTAGGCGGGCTCGACCAGGCCATAGCATTGTCCGCGATGCTCGGCGCATTCGCCGATGGCGTGGATGCCGGAAACGGACGTCTCCATCCCGTCATCGACCACGATGCCGCGATTGATCGAAACGCCCGCGCCGCGCGCGAGAGCGGTGTTGGGGCGGATGCCGACCGCGACCACGACAAGATCGGCCGCGATCCGCCGTCCGTCGCTCAGCATCACCGCTTCGGCCTTGCGCGCACCTTCGACGCG
>CAMDXM010000153.1 GCA_945878025.1 Pseudorhodoplanes sinuspersici
GATGACGGGGCCCGCGCCCTCGCCCGCCGAGATCGAAACGCTGCTCACGGTTGCGTCGCGCGTGCCCGATCACGGCAAGCTCACACCCTGGCGCTTCATCGTATTCAGCGGCGACGCGCGGCTTTCGATCGGCGAAGAGATCGCCGACATTTTCCGGCAGAACAATCCGCAGGCGACCCCCGACCAGATCGAATTCGAGAAAATGCGCCTTGCCCGCGCGCCGCTCGTGATCGCGGTCGTGAGCCGCGCCGCGCCGCATGTGAAAATCCCCGAATGGGAACAGCTCATGTCGGCGGGAGCGGCGGCCATGACACTCGTCACGGCCGCGCACGCGCAAGGCTACGCCGCGAGTTGGCTCACCGAATGGTACGCTTACGATCGCCGCGTGCTCGACGCGCTTGGGCTTGCGGCGCATGAGCGGATCGCGGGCTTCGTCCATATCGGCCGGCCGTCGAAGCCGCCGGAAGATCGTCCGCGTCCGCCGTTATCCGAGATCGTCACGCATTTCGGACGGTAGAGCATGATCCCGAAAAGTGGGAACCGGTTTTCGGAAAAGATCATGCTCAGACAAAAACTTCGCCGGCGTCACTCAACCTTGGCGATGCCGGCTTCTGTCACCACCTTTTCCCATTTTGCGCGCTCGCCCTTGAGGAAGGCGCCGAACGACGCGGCTGTGCCGCCCTTGGTGACAAGTCCCTGCTTTGCGAGCTTCTCGACCACCTGCGGTGAGCGCAAAATCTCGTTCAGCGTCGTGTTGTAGCGCGCGAGAATGTCCGCCGGCGTTCCCGCTGGCGCAAGCACGCCGTACCAGATCGGAACGTCGAAATCCTTCACCCCTGCGGAATCGAGCGTCGGCACGTCGGCCGCGGCCGGCACCCGCTCCATGCTCGCCACTCCCAAGAGCCGTAGCTGGCCCGCTTGCACCAGCGGCAGCGCGACATGCACGACCTGGAAACCGGCGCTGATATGTCCGCCGGCGAGATCCTGGGTCGCCCCGGCCGAGCCGCGATAGGGAATATGTTTCAGGTCCGTCTTGGTCTGCAGCTTGAACAATTCCATCGCGAGATGGTGCGGCGTACCGACGCCGGGCGAGCTGTAATTGAGTTCGCCGGAACGCTGCTTCGCGTAGGCGATGAATTCCTGTGTCGTTTTGGCCGGAACCGATGGATGCACGGTCAACGCCAGCGTGCCGCTGGCGACCAGCACGATCGGATCGAAACTTTTCACCGGATCATAGGGCAGCGTCTTGAACAGGCTGGCGTTGTTGGTGAACGGGCTGGTCGTCATCAGGATCGTGTTGCCGTCGGGCGCGGAACGCGCGGCCATTTGCGTGCCGATATTGCCGCTCGCACCGGGCTTGTTGTCGATCACGACCGGCTGACTCCAGCGCGCCTGGACTTCCTCGCCGATGAGGCGCGCCAGAATGTCCGGACCGCTGCCGGGCGTATAAGGAACGACGATGGTGATGGCGCGGCCTGCCTGCTGCGCGTGCGCGGCAATGGGAATCGCGGCGAGCGTCATGGCGGCCGCGGCGGCGAATAGACCCTGTCGTGCGAGTACCCGGCGTTTCATGATCCTCCCCCTGTCTTTTCTGTCGTTTCTATTTCGTCTCAGGAACAACAATGGTACAGCGGCAAAAATTCCCGTAAAGCACCTCCTCGCGCCCCCGCACCGGGAATTGGGCCTGCAGCCATGTTTTACGACGCACGCAAGGGCAATCACGGGCTGCCGCACGATCCCTTCAAGGCGATCGTCGCGCCACGGCCGATCGGCTGGATCACCTCCATGAGCAAATCGGGCGCGATCAACCTTGCGCCTTATTCCTATTTCAACGGCGTGAACAGCCGCCCGCCGATGGTGATGTTCTCGAGCGAAGGCCGCAAGGATTCGGTCAGCTTCATCGAGGAGACCGGCGAATTCGTCTGCAACCTCGCAACCTGGGATCTGCGCGAGGCGATGAACATGACCTCGGCGCCCTTGCCGCGCGGGACGAACGAGATGGAAAAGGCGGGCCTCAAAGCCGCGGATAGCCGCATGGTCAAGCCGCCGCGGGTCGCAGCCTCCCCCTGCGCGCTCGAATGCAAGCTCCTTCAGATCGTGCCGCTGCGCGATCTCGACGGGCGGGCGCTCGAGTCCTTCGTCGTATTCGGCCAGGTCGTGGGAGTGCATATCGACGACCGTTTCATCAAGGACGGCCTGCTCGATACCGCCGCGATGAAGCCGATCGCACGTTGCGGCTATCATAACTATGCCGTAGTCGAGGGCCAGTTCTCCATGATCCGCCCGACGGCTGGCTGATTCAGCCGTTCGCTGTCTTGTTATTGATGGGTCCGTGTCAGCCGCTTTCACCATAACCGCGTGAAGCCCTTGTCCGCCCGAAATCCGGAGCCGATCATGCTCCGGGGAGGAACGCCGTGTTGCAACTGCTTCGCCGAAACGGGAATGACGACCGCGCCGCGGACGCGTCGGAACAGCCAAAACAGACCGCGCCGCGTCCCAGCATCGGGCTGGCGCTCGGGGGCGGCGCCGCGCGCGGCTTTGCGCATATCGGAGTCTTGCGGGTGCTGCAGGCGAACGGCATCGTTCCCGATGTGATCGTCGGCACCTCGATCGGCGCCGTGGTCGGCGGCTGTTACATCCTGGGCCAGCTCGGCGCCTTCGAGGAATGGGCGCGCCATCTCACCGCGCGGGGCGTGCTCAGCTATCTCGATATCAGCTTCGGCGGCTCCGGCTTCATCAGCGGCGGCCGCCTCGCCGCCCGGCTCGAAGAGACGCTGGGCGACGCCATGATCGAGCAATTGCCGCGTCAATTCGCGGTCATCGCGACCGAACTCGGCACCGGCCATGAAATCTGGCTCACGCGCGGGCGCATGGTCGATGCGATGCGGGCCTCCTACGCCTTGCCCGGTATTTTCAATCCCATTCGTATCGGCGGACGCTGGCTGGTTGACGGCGCGCTCGTCAATCCGGTGCCGGTCTCGGCCGCGCGCGCGCTCGGCGCGCGCCTCGTCATCGCGGTCAATCTGAACTCCGACCTGCTCGGCCATGGCGTCACCATTTCGGACCATGGCTCGGACGAGGAGGACCTCAAGGCGGTCCGCGAAATGCGCGAGCGGCCGACCGGCCTGCGGCAGTTTCTCAATCCGGAATATCTGCTCAAGCGCCAGTTCATGAGCGCGCCGGGGCGGCCCAATATCGCGCATGTGATGACCGACGCCTTCAACATCATGCAGGACCGCGTCACGCGATCCCGCCTCGCCGGCGACCCGCCGGACGTGCTCGTCAGCCCGCGCATGGGAAAGATCGGACTGTTCGACTTTCACCGCGCCAAGGAAGCCATCGCGATCGGCGAGCAATCCGCGCACAAAGCCGTGCCCGAAATCGTCGAGGCGCTGTCGGCCCTGACGTGATCCGATACCTTCACGCGGTCTGGATGTAATCCCGCAACGCGATCTGCTCGCGCTCCATCTCGTGCAGGCGCAGCTTCACGACGTCGCCGATCGAAATAATGCCGGTGAGCTTTTCGCCGTCGAGCACCGGAACATGCCGGAATTTTCCCGCGGTCATCTGCTCCATGACGGCGCTCACCGTTGCCGAGGGCTCGCAGGTGACGACCTTGCGGGTCATCACGTCGGTCAGCGAAACGCCGAGGCCCGCGGCGCCGCGCGAAGCGAGAATGCGCACGATGTCGCGCTCGGATACGATGCCGACCACGCGATCTCCGGCGCCGGTTACGACCAGAGCGCCGATGCGGCGTTCGGCGAGGAGCTTCGCCGCGTCGGCGAGACTGGCCGTCGGCGAGATGGTGACAACGTTGCCGCCCTTTTCAGACAGGATGCGTTTCACAGTCATGGCGTCGCCTCCTTGGCAGGAAGCGCCAGCGCGGCCACAAGTCGGGTATACCCGACTTGTGTTTTTAAAATTGCCGATCTCGGGTAAACTCAAGATCGGATGCCAGCCGAACCGGCGCATTCAATGAGGTTAAATCATAGCACCGCTGCAATGTTCCAATTGCGGCAATCGCGCGGTTCGCTGCAACGCAGCAACACATTACATTTCAGCGGACGTCGACGGTTCACCACCTGCCGGCCGCGAAACCGGATCGAATAATCCAAACAGCAACAGGCCGGCGAGAAATCCGCCGATATGCGCCTGCCAGGCGATGGATTGTTCGGATCCCGTGAGCGACAGCGAACCGAGACCGAACAGAAAATTCAACCCGAACCAGGCGGCGAGAAAAATCAGGATGCGGCGATCGCTCAAGGCGTCGAGCAGCGGCAAGGCCGGCAGGCGATAGACGGCGGGATCGCTGCCTCGCGTCCAGACCGGGCCGCCACGCTGGAATGCAAATCGCATCGAGGCCGCCATCGCTCCGGAAATCGACGCCGAGGCGCCGACCATCGGCTGCAACTCACCCGCATGCGTCGCGAGATGCGCCGCGGCGCCCGCCGCCGCCGTCACCGCAAGAAAAGCGAGAAAACGCCAGGCGCCGAAACGACGCGCGATGGGCGTGCCGAACGCCAATAGCCAGATCCCGTTGAACCCGAGATGCATGAAATCGGCATGGATCAGCGAATAGGTCACGAAGGCCCAGATATCGGCTGGCAGACCTCCCGGCATGGCGCCGCCGATCAGAAGGGACGGGTCGTAGCGCGCCGGGATGAAGGCGAACAGCAGAAGAAATTCGAGTTCCGACCGTGGCGGCAGCACGAGCAGCCGGACGAGATGCACGGCCAGCAAGGCCGCCAGGACGGCGACCACGATCGCGGGGACATTGAAAATGGGCTGCCGGGGTGCTGTCACTGAAGGGGTGCCGCCGCGTTGATCGCTTTCCTCACCCGGCCGGACGGCAGATGCAAGCGATGTATTTCAGGGCGTATTCGCATCGCAGACAAGACAAAAAAATAGGGGAGAGCTTTCGCTCTCCCCTTTTTTGGAGCCCCTTGAAGGACGCCCGCGCTCTTTAGAAAAAAGCGCCGGTCACGTCCCCACCTCTCCCTACTCAGTTTTCGTCACCCGGAACGTCCGGATGTGTGTGGATCGCCGCGACCCTAGACGCAGGTTCGCCGCCTGCCAACACGATTACCAAATTAACAATAACAGCGGCGGGTCTCGCATTTCGCGGCCATGCGCGGCCCCGCGGCATGCGGCCTGCTCTGTCCATCTTGCCGCCGCGCGCCGCGCGGAACCATGTCCCGCAAAGGGACACGGTTCCGTTCATGCGTGCCGGGCGGGGAGAACGGCCGCGCATGAAACACACAACGACACGCGAAGTGTTCGCATATTGGGACAATTGCCGGGGCGAGCGCCTGGCGCCGGAGCGCTCGGATATCGAGCCGGGCGCGATCCGCAGCGTTCTGTGCGACACATTCATCCTCACCTTCGACCACAAGGCCGGACATCCTTTCCGCCTTGCGGGCACGCGGCTCTGCGCGGTGATGGGCTGCGAGCTGAAGGGCGAGCCCTTCGCCGACCTGTGGCACGAGCAAAGCCGCAAGGACATCGAGAGCCTGATCAAGACGATCGCGGAAGAAACGGTCGGACTCGTCGGCAGCGCCCGCGGGACGACCGAAGACGGACACACGCTCGAGCTCGAATTGCTGCTGCTTCCGCTTGGCCATCGCGGGCGCATGCCGGCGCGTCTGCTTGGCGCGCTCGCTCCGCTGCGCCCGCCCTATTGGGCCGGAGTGAAGCCGGTGCTTGAACTCAGGCTTGGGCATTACCGGCATCTCGGACCCGCCATCGACAGCGTTTCGCCTCCGCATTTTCGCGCCGCGCCGGCGGAACACGCGGATCGGCGTGGACTTGTCGTGCTGCAGGGCGGCCGCACGGACTAGTGTCCCGATTCCGAAGTTCGCTTCATTCTGCGGCGCCTTCGTAAGCGAACTTCGGAATCGAAGGACACTAGCAACATTATGATTCTAGTGCGGTTTTGGTTCAGAAGTTTCCTTACGAACCCGCCGCACGCGCAGGGAAACTTCTGAACCACCGCACTAGCGGGCGTGAGGCCGCCCCCGATCCGCGCAAACAAAGCCAGGCCTGACCCGCTGGCACGGCTAACGGCCTGTTAACGATGCATCTCTAGGTTTAACGAGGGCCAACCTCACATCGTCTTTTCCGGCCCCAACGACACGGAACCTGGCGCCAGACCACGATGCTGCAGACAAGCACATCAGCCGTGCGGATTTTACCGCACGCCCAGGAACGCCGCCGCTTCCAGCGCGTCAAGGTTCACTTGCTCGGCCGCTACATGCTGACCGACCGCCAGGAATATCCCTGCCAGGTCGTGAACATGTCGCCCGGGGGCATGGCTCTGGTCGCGCCCATGACCGGCAAACAGGGCGAACGCGTCGTCGCTTATATCGACAATCTCGGCCGGCTCGAGGGCCTGATCACGCGCCATTTCGACAATGGCGTTGCCATGACAATCGCCGCGACCTCGCGCAAGCGCGACAGGCTCGCGGCCCAGCTGACATGGCTCGCCAACCGCCATCTTCTGGCCTCTCCCGAAGACCGCCGCCACGGCCGTTTCGTGCCGAAGAACCCGATGACCATGCTGATCCTGCCGAACGGCATCAATCTCGGCTGCCGCCTGATCGACTTGTCGTTGTCGGGCGCCGCCGTTGCGACCGACCAGCGTCCGCCGATGGGCGCGCTGGTCACGCTCGGCAAGGTGCAGGGCCGCGTCGTGCGCCACCTCGACGACGGCTTCGCGGTTGAGTTCCTGCGCATGCAGCATCCCGACTTTGTCGAGGAAAGCGTCACCGGCGCGTAAACGCCGTTGTGACAATCGCTCCTATTTTTCCGCATCTCTGACGCCGCGTGGCGGGCATTCTCCGGCCGCGCGCGCCGATTCATCGCGCCTGTCTGCGGCCGACGGGCGCGCTCGAACGCGCGTAAACGCCTGTCGTTGTTCGGTTTCGCGACGAATGCGTAAAATTTGAATCAAATACAGTTGTTGCGCATTTTACTCAAGTTATCGCAAAAACTATCAGCGTATTCGTCGCGTTGTTTATTCTGTTTCTCTTCAAAACTACTTTGACGGATTAGCGGCGGTTCAAAGGCTTTTTGCGAGGGTAACCCCAACGACAAGGGAGGGGCTACCCCATGAAACGGTATCCGAAAGGAATACCGGCCGCCGCGGCGGGAGCGTTCGCGTTCATCGTCATTGCGTCCGCCGCCAGCGCCGCCAGCGAACGATTGCTGTTCGCCTCGCTCGGCGACAATTCGCGCGCGCCGATCGGCTGGATCGAATTCTGTTCCAACGTCCCGAAGGACTGCACAGGCGGCACCTCGTCGCCGCGCGACGTGGTGCTGAACGCGAAGTCCTGGAAGGACCTCGTGCGCATCAACAAATTCGTCAACGACAGCATCAAGCCGATGACCGACATGGATCATTGGGGCGCGGTCGAGAAATGGTCGTATCCCGACGACGGCTACGGCGATTGCGAGGACTACGTCCTGCTCAAGCGCAAGATGCTGACGCAGGCCGGCTGGCCGCGCGAGGCGATGCTGATCACCGTGGTGCGCGAGAAATCCGGCGACGGCCACGCGGTCCTGACGGTGAAAACCGACAAGGGCGAATTCATCCTCGACAACCAGAACCCGGAAATCCTGCTCTGGTCCGAGACCAGCTACCGCTTCGTGAAGCGGCAATCGCAGACCGATCCCAATCTGTGGGTGTCGCTCGGCGATCCGCGCCCGGCATTCGCCACCGCGACCTCACCGGCGCGCTGAAGAAGAGGAGAGATCCGAGACCCGCAAATCCGGTCACGTCCCCACCCCTCCCCGTCCCCAGACCGGGTTTGCGAGCGGCCGGCCCTTCCCCCAGGGCCGGCCGCACCTTTTTTGGACTCAACGACGTCTTCGGGTGCCTTTGACGATTCAACTATTTTTTCTGAGAGATCAGGAAAAATATGACCACGCGATCCTGAATACGCTCTGCGTTTGCATGCACCTCAAATTCGGGAGCAAGCTGCTTTTTCGCTTGTTGGGTCAACGATCCGATCACCGCGTCAGTTAATATCTCCGCTACCTTGGGATCGCGATACGCCACCGTGACTTGTATGATATCGGGTTTCGGCTCATTCCCTCGGTAGCCAGGCTTAACAACTAAATCCCAATCCGGCTTCGACATTATCATCGAAATATCTTGTGGCGTTCCAAGTGCCCTCGCACTGCCCGCCGAGGCGGCCGCTTGCACGTTTGAAATCCACTGCGCGCGCGTCATAGCAAACATCGCTCGCGCATCGTCCTTGGACAGCAGTTCAAACTCTTCAGCCTGCACGGGAGACCATAAGGTAATTGCTGCTGAAAAGACTAAGGCACATAATCTCACTGTTCAGTCCTTTGTGAAAGCGCATTACTGCCTTTTCGCTACAATTTCGCCGGCAAGCCTGCACATAGGGCCTGCTCTGTGGTGGTTGGTGCTCTGCAGAAGCAACCCTAGTATCATCATCTGCGCCTGCCGATACGGTGCCAGACGCCCACTGATCGTTGTCGGATCACCGAGAGGCGCATAGCCATCGAACACTTCCCTGACCACACCAGCAACGGGTTCTCTGCAGTGGATGGTGTAAAACCAAACCGCCGCACCTTTTAACGCGATGTCCTGTTCCTCGGCGGAGAGGTTGCTGAAGAGATCCGTCGACCTTATGGCATTGATGAACCAGCGCGTTGTTCCTTCGTACGGAAGATCAACAATGGGAGCCCAAGCAACGCCTTGGAACGCTAAGAGGAAAATGCTCGTAAGCATCGCGCGACGCATCTCTGTCCTCCGGCAGTTGCCAGCGCAACTTTAGCATACCGTCGCGCAGATCTCACATTCGCTCCAGCGCGTGAGCATCAATTCCAGAAGGTGCGGGGGGTTTGTAAGATACTCAGGCCTGGAACAGGCCGACCGCCTGCAGCGCCATGACCAGGACGGTGCCCGACATCAGGCTCCAGAATCCCGCGATCACGGTCGAAAACATCGCAGCCAGGAAATTCCGCCGCTCGACCCGCCGTCCGCGCACCGTGTTGCGCATGATGATGAAGGGCGCCGCGAAGACCAGAAACAACACGCTTGCGACCGCCTTGGGACGCGCGCCGTCGCCCAGGATCAGGAAACTCGGGGGTTCCGCCGTCACAAGCTGATAGCCGGTCGCAAGCACTCCCGCGACCGAGAAACCGAATGACAGGACCAGCAGGGAATTGATCGCCTCGGGCGACATGGAGGACTCCGGCACGCAACTTTCAGCCCCTGCTTCGCAAAGCGCAGCGGGGCCCGCTACCCTTTCGTTAAGACTTGGTTAAAGGCCGAAAGGATCTTTTTTTGAGTTCCGGCTAGCGGCGGGAGTCAGGGCGGAATCGGTCCGTGCGATAGTTGCGTTGATTCGAGCCGAACGGTTGAACCGAGACCCTTCATGGCCACCGCACACAGCCTCCACCACCGGCACATCTCGCATGGGGATCGCCGCGCCGCGCGTCACCTTCTCGCGCTGCCGGCGGCATTGTTCGCGGGCGCGATCACGCTTGCGGTCTGCTACATCGCTTATGTGCTGTGGCCGCGCTGGCCCTCGGGACCGGTCGCAATCGATGCGCCGAGCATTCCGGTCACAGTGGCGGGGACGATCTTCAACATTCCGCCGGCGGCGATCCGTCAATCGGTGCAGCGCAAGCCCGGCACGCAGCAGCGCGTCGACCTCGCTTATCTGTGGCCGTCGCTGACGCCTCCCGACCCGGCCGTGCGGCCAAACCCCGTGTCATCGTCGAACATGGTCGATCGCGTATTCGTGACGATCGCGGCGAATGACGGCGCGCTGCCGCCCGTCGAGCGCGTGAAAACCATTTACCCGCGCTATCTCGAAACGCGCCTGTCGGCATTGCCCGGCGGATTGACCTCGCGTCCGTTCCGGGACGGCACGCCCTATCAGGGCGAGGAATTGATCTATGACGAAGGCAGCGCCGGCTTTCTCGTGCGCTGCACGCGCAACGGCGCGGGCGCGACGCTCGGCATGTGCCTCTATGACCAGAGGATCGGCGCCGCCGACATCACCATCCGCTTTCCGCGCGACTGGCTCGACAATTGGCTGGGTGTCGCCAACAAGCTCGACGCGTTGATCAAGAGCCTGCGCCCCAGCGGCGGGTAAACCGCTTCAATCAAAAATGATTCTCAATCCGTCACCCTGAGATGCGCGCGAAGCGCGCCTCAGGATGAC